>CAYVDE010000036.1:0-20576 GCA_964450535.1 uncultured Desulfobacterales bacterium | reverse complement strand
TAACATCATAATATTTAAGGCTAAAAAGCTCATTAATGGTTCCTCTTATCCGGTTGCGATAATGAAAGACCATTTTTTCATTGGACATCACCATGTCCAGTTGCCTTGTGTGCATTATCAAAAAACCGAGTATCTTCAACCTCTGCTGCATGACCTCCATCGGCTCGTCTTCAAAACGTGCCCACAGGACATCCTCGTTAACATCCATGTTGAATCCCCAGTCATTGAGAATCTCCTGTATCAAACGCACCCTCCGGTTTTTACGAGAATCGTCGGCCGCACCCCCTTTGAAACGAAAGTGGATATAGTTTTCCGGTATACGTTCGCCCACATAACTCTCCACGCTTGCGAAATGGAACCCGAAACGGGAGTTCAAGCTGCAATAATGTTTGGCGATCATGAAATAGTTTCGTTCTGCATAGGTGGAGCGCACACCGGTCACAAGAGAGGTGTTCTTGGTTGCCTCGAACATAACGGACATCAGGCCTTTACCGTCAATCGGAGGGGGGCCTTCCCAGGGGACCATGGTTATACCCTCCCAAAGGGCCCTCATAGGTACGGATACGATATCGTCGATGTGAACACCTGTCCCTACGATTTCCTTTTCGAATCCATCGTCAAGATTCAGTACCCACCACTGCATGGGAACCTCACACACAAGCTGCTTTGCGGCGTGGCGGGGAAAAGGGTGTTGAGTACTGAAACGAAACATCTCCCTGACTGCATTTTCATGGCAATACCTGATTATATCATGATATGTTGTGCAGTTTTCAGGCCTGAAATCAGGGGCGTCCGGGTCTCTCAGCGTAAGCGGCAAAATATGATCCGCGATCTTTTCCAGTACCTGATGTACCGGAGTATTGGACATCACCGCTTCGCTCTCAGCAGGCGTTTCGATGAGCTCGGCGATTTCTCCATCATAGATGCACGCGCCGGCCCCATCCACGGTCACCCATTGGCCATCCGCCAGTTTGTCGCAGGCGTCTTTCACCCCGAAGACCGCAGGTCTATTGAACTCCCGGGCCACACTGGCCAGATGACTGGTAACACTCCCGTACTCGGCTATAACGGCGGAACACGCGCCCATCAATACCGCCCATTTGGGCAGCGGGTGCATAACCACCATCACTGCGTTCTGCGGAAAACGCAGGACATCAGCGTCCTTTTTCAGGATATATACCGGGCCCGCCGCGACACCGGGGCTGACCCCCTTCCCTCCCTGGAATAGCACAGGGGCCCTTACAATCCCGCCGCCGTTAAAGGCCGCCGGCTTCTCCTGGGGCGTGGCAGCCAGTCGCAAGGGGCGGCACTGCAGCACCACAATCCGGTTGTCATGGGTCAGGGCCCACTCCATATCCTGGGCCTCGCCGTAATGGATTTCCGCGGCGACCGCAGCGCGCGCCAGTGAGAGCACCTGTGCATCCGTAATGGAGGGCGCCCGCTTTTCTCCCTCGGCCGGCTCCATCCTGGAGACTCCCTCGCCTTCATGACAGGTATACTTGATTTTTTTGTCGGCAACTTCCCTATGAATGATCTTCAACTCAGGAGACCGTTGCACAATAAAACGATCCGCGTCCGAACGTCCGTCCACCACCAGCTTGGGTAGTCCCCAGGCCGAATTTATAATGGAGATGTCGCCGCGACCTTCAACCGGATCACGGGAATAGGCTACGCCTCCGGCCACCGCATCCACCATCTTGAGACAGCCCACGCACATGACCGCATCCTCGTCCCGCAACCCCCTGTTGAGGCGGTAAGACATTGCTGTGGCGCTGTACTTGCTGGCGACGATTTCTTTGTAGGCCCGCAGCAGGTTTTCAGGGGAGACATTCAACAAAGACCGGTACTGTCCGGCAAATGAGGCCTCCTTTAGATCCTCACTTACCCCGCTGCTGCGAACAGCCAGGGCCAGTGGCTCCTCTGGAGAGGCCCTGAGGCCCTCTATCGCCTCGTGTACGGCATTTGACACGGTCTCGGGAACCGGAGCGTCTATGATCAGCTGCTGAAGGCTGGAACTGAGGCGGTACAACGAGTCCAGACCTCCGCCCTCATCCGCCTGCCTGCGCCTCTCCACTTCTCTCTTTAAATCATTGTGTTCCATGAAGGCCCGGTAAGAGGCAGCGGTTATTACGAAACCTTCCGGGATGTCCATGCCCAGACCGCGCGCAGCTTCCCCCAAGTTGGCCATTTTGACCCCCACCTGATCAATATCTTTCCTGCCCACATCCGACAGGGATAACACGGGGGGGGCCTCCACGTCTTGTTTGCCGTTGTCCAGGAGAGGTGCGATCTTTCGCCTGATCTCGTCGAACTTGTCGAAAAGCAGCTTGAACCTGCCGTCATCCGCCAGATCGTTCAGATACTTGACCGTCTGATAGACCCCGGTTGATACAACCGTGGTTCGGGAACGCACGAAATCCATTCCAAACAATCGAGATCCCTTGAGGGCGAACTCCATCTCGGTCATGGCCGCCAGGACTTTGTCATTGGCATTCAAAAGACGCTTGAACCTGTTGTACCTGAGCCTCAAGACAGCCCGCTCACCCTCGGCGTCAAATACGCGTCGGCGTCTGCGCCATGGAAATCCATGGGAAAGCATTTTACTGATAAACCCCATAAAATCCCCAAACGTCCATGACCGACGCATCAACACCCACTTGGATGAGAAGCAGGCGATAAGAAAGCCCTGACTTCGATCCTGAAAGCGATTTTGACATGGATACAAACAAAAGCCGAACCGATGCGATGGACACTCGCTATTCGCGTCAGGAGATCATTAGTTGTTTATAATCCGGGAACGGTCAGTGGCCGAGCTTCATGCCAAAGCCTTCAAAAAGATACATGATTCCAAAACCATACCAAACAGTATATATAACGTAAAAGACCAGGGAAACAATAACGATAAAATATTTGTCTTTTATACTTTGTGCCTCAATACCATAATAGTTATAGGAACACTCAATAACCCTATTTTGAACCAAATTTATTTTTTTAGCTGCTTCAAATTTCTTTTTATCTGTTAACTCATTTTCTACTTTATTTAATAATAGCCACCAATTATAAATTATTCTGCGTTCATCATAGCCATATTTTGATTTTAGCTTATCTCCATCATTATCAAACATAATTTTTGAATCATTAATAGCAGCTAAAAGAATATCCTTTAATTTGCCATTAAACTGTATTATTTGGTTTGCGACAACACTGTCAGCACCGCCCGCCTTTAAAAGGAGGGCTGATTGCTCCGCCTGCTCCCTGGATGCCATCTCTATTTCCATACGGAAGGCATCCCCGTTCCACTCCAGAATCTCCTCCCGGACAGCTCCTGCATAATCCGCCGAACCCTTGGATATGGAGTTATAGAGATTATCCAGATACTCCATTGTGTTGTGCCCATTGAACAAGGGCATGAATAATAAGACCAGCACAATCGAAAAGCTGAGCATCATCGCCAGACCTTTGAAAGTGGCTTTTTTTTCCGCTTTCATACACCCTGCTCCTTGCTTCTAAGGGTTGAAATATTCGCGAGAAAAATCCCGATCACCCACACGCTGAAGCCCCCTATGACGATAAAAAAGGCCCAAACCCCTATGGCCTCGAGTGTCTTGCCGACAGCCGATGAAATGGGCAGGACGCCCAGGTCCGAAAGTTTGGCCGGCAGGGCGAATATACGGTTTACAAAGCCAGCCAGGACCGCCATGGCGTAAAACCCCCTTATGGTAATTCCCTTGACCACCTTGGTGACCACGGCCCCCACCTGAATACCGACCAAAGACCCGATGAGCATGCCCATGGCCAGGGTGTAGAAAATGAAACCATATATGGCATATTGGCTTATGGCGGCATAACCAGCCGTAAAGATTATCTGAAAAATATCCGTTCCAACAGTGGTCATAGAAGAAACGCCCAGGACATAGACGAAGATCGGGAATGTAAGGAAACCGCCGCCCACACCCATTATTCCGGCAGCCAAACCCACCACCGCCCCGCTTGCGACCAGGAACAGCCATGAGACACTGCGCCCACCCGGTGTAAAATCATAATCAAAACGAACCATTGGGGGGATTTTCACGGATTGAATACGGTTGCAGAGATTGCCCAGCTCCGTCCCCTCATCGCGTTGGGCGTGGGCTGTTGATTCGGTACCGGCAACCTCCTGCTGCTGCCGGGGCTTGCGGGCCTTGAGATAATCCAGCATCGCATAGGTCCCGAGGAAACCCAGCATGAGCGAGTAGATAGTGGTGATAAAGGCATCGCTCATCACCGGGTTTATTTCATACAAGATACGGTTGATCATCCCGCCAACCGTGGCACCTATTATTGCGCCGATCAGGAAAACAACAGCAAGCGCGACTGATACATTCCCGAGCTTACGGTGGATTACACTGCCCATTATGGCCTTGGCAAAGATATGAAAAAGATCCGTGCCCACCGCAAGGATGCCTTTAATGCCCGCGCTCATCAGGGCCGGTGCGATAACAAACCCACCGCCCGCGCCTATGCAGCCGGTTATCAAACCGGCGCCCATTCCGATCAGGATCGAAACTATGAAAATGCTCGTCGAGTAAAAAGCAGGGCTGTAAGCCTTTTTTCCACCCAGCACATCCGG
The DNA here is from genome assembly GCA_964450535.1 of uncultured Desulfobacterales bacterium. Classification (GTDB taxonomy): domain Bacteria; phylum Desulfobacterota; class DSM-4660; order Desulfatiglandales; family HGW-15; genus JAIPEI01. The sequence goes on along the minus strand of CAYVDE010000036.1, from coordinate 15,967 downwards.
CAGGACCTCGACGAGTTCATCCGCAAAAGCCACACCCCCCAGGATCACCGGGATCAACATCAGGACAAGCAAAAACATGCGTTTCCTGCTTCCCAGGATCGTCGATGCCATTTCCTTTTCCCAGTTGGCGTGGGCCACCGCCCCCCACATCATAAACCGGCCCCAGTTTTTCAAGATTCCCATGATCAGATCCTTATTCACTAATGGTTAGTAATCAGGGCTTCACGAGAAGCTTCGCTCTTTGGGTTCAGGCATGCCTTCTCATAAGCATCCTGAAGTTTGAATGAAAGTTCATCGATATCAACGGGTTTGACCAGATAGTCGAAAGCGCCCGACTCAATTCCCGTCAAGGCTGCATCCAGGCAGGCATGCGCGGTCAGAAGAATAACCTCAGTCGGCGGATGCCTGCTTTTTATCGCTCTCAGGGTCTCAAGCCCGTCCATGCCCGGCATCATTACGTCCAGCACCACGACTTGAAAAAGCTCCCTCTCCATCAGATCCAGTGCGGCCTGGCCGCTGCCTGCGGTCTTTGCTTCGATGCCGCGAAGTTTAAGCCTCTCCGCCAGGCTTGTTATGAATTCGACTTCATCGTCGACCAGCAAAACATTGCATGCAGTCATGGGAAGCCTCGTTCCTCAAGAGTTTCGCCCGGGAGATCTCATCGCGCAGTCACCCGGAGTGCCCTGCAGTATCCTGCGGCAGGATTGCTGAAGTTGCTCATAGAGCGAAGCGGCATCATATAAGTTAAAAGTTCTCAATCGAGCAATGCCGTCCACCATCGTAAAAATAATAAAAGCTGCCTTGCCTGTTGAATCAACGCTCATTGATTGGTCGGCCTGACCTTTTAAAATAGCTTTCTCAAATACATCCAGTATAAAATTGTATATCTCAGTAAAACTAGTCCTGAAAACCTGGTTTGCTTGTGCAAGTTCATATGCATCATAGCGATGAAGAATCAAAAACATCTCTTCCATGGTTCCAACAAGATATAAGTAGAAATAAACACAGCTTTCCAACATTTCGAGACCATTGGAAAATTTCTTTTCCTTGAAAAATTCGCCGTACTTTTCAACAATAGTAAGTTTAATATTATCAAGTATTGCAGCGAATAGTTCTTCTTTGCTCTTGAAATGATAAAATATAGTGCCTTCAGCAACGCCAGTGAACTTTGCGATTTCCGCAATTGTGGTGTTGTGATACCCTTTTTCTGAAAACAGCCGGGTGGCGGTATGAAGAATTATTTCCCGCTTTGACATTGCAGGGCCTCCGGAAAAACCTGAGTGAGCGCTCAGTACAATAACAGCCCTTGCCTGTCCCGTCAAGAAAAAATTGCAAAGGAGGGCGCGGTTCCTGCGAGGGTCCATACGGCCGAACCATAGGGCCCTACGTGGGGGACTTCGGCGGAGAGGACGGGACCACGTTCCAGTGCTTTCCGGCCCTGGCGGCCCAGCATGCCGGAGAACGGCCCGCCAAGATGTGGTGGAAGCGTGAGGAGAGCTTCCGGCTCATGTCATGAAGATCGACCGCAAGGCAGGATCGCGTATTGATCCGCCCGCATATCAGGGCAGGTAATCCACTCGGACATTCTGAAGGGCGTGAAATATGTTTCCCCTGATCTTGGGGTTCTCCTGGTAAAGCCGGGCCAGCATCTCCTTGATCTCAGCCCTCTTGCTGCTTCCGGCCGTAGGGCAGCCTAGATCTATGCCGGGCCAGCCCATGTCACGTGCAAAACGATCCACCAGTTCCTCTCCCACCAGGTAAAGAGGCCGTATAGCGGTAATTGCCCCATTGAAGAACCTCTGTACCGGGACCATGGTGCTTATGGATCCCCCGTAAAACAGGTTCATGAGAAGGGTCTCGATGACATCGTCCTTGTGATGTCCGAAGGCTATCTTGGAACACCCGAGATCTTCGGCCGCCTCGAAGAGGGCCTTCCTTCGCATACGGGAGCACAGGAAACAGGGGTTTTCCAGATTCAGCGGGCTGTGGGCCAGCGGTCCGAAGTCACCGCGAACAACGCGATAGGCAAACCCTTGCTGCTCGAAGAATTCAGCCATGCGCCCGGCCGAGTCGGCCCCGAAACCAGGATCCACGTGGAACGCAGTGATCTCATATTCTATGGGTATCCGTCGAAGGCGCTCCCTGAGAAGCCACAGGAGGGAAAGGCTGTCCTTGCCCCCGGACACCGCCACCAGGACGCGGTCCCCGGCCTCGAGCATGTTTTCGGCGTGGATGGCCTTCCCGGTCAGCCTTCGAATCTCTTTTGCCGCGTAGCCCAAGTAATGCGCCCCTTCATACTTTGGAACCCTCTACGACCTTATCATTCATAGGTCCTCTCCCCAAAAATTAGTGTCCCTATGCGCACCAGGTTGGCGCCCTCCTCCATAGCGACCCGGAAGGAGTTGCTCATCCCCATGGAGAGGACCTTCATCTCCACGCCGGGAAACGCGAGATCCTGAAGACGGTCATAGAGTTCGCGTGTCCTTTGAAAACAGGGCCTGGCATCCTCAGGGTCTCCGGTGAACGGCCCCATGGTCATCAACCCCATTATCTTCAGGTGAAGCAGACCGGACATATCCTGAACGAGTTCCACGGCTTCATCGGGCATGACTCCTGCCTTCTGATCTTCTTCTCCGCTGTTGATCTCGACGAGGACCGGCATCGACTTGCCCGCCTTTGCGCTCTGCTTGTCAACCTCCCTCGCCAGGCGCATGCTGTCTATGGTCTCGATCATATCGAAGATCTCCACCGCCTTTTTGACCTTGTTCCGCTGGAGGTGCCCGATCATGTGCCACTTGACCCTGTCTCCAACAACCTTGAACATACGCTCGGCCTCCTGCAGGTAGTTCTCTCCGACGATTCGAAGGCCGGCCTCCACGGCCTCGAAGATCTCTTCAGCGGTCCGGGTCTTGGCCGCGCCCACGAGTTCCACTCCATCAGGCAGTTCAGCCAGGATCCTCCTCACATTTTCACTTATCATGCCCGTCTCCGTTCCATGCAGGTTAAAGGGGACAACAAGGCCGGTCATTATACCTTGGCATACTCCGTCCCTATTCCAGACACTCAAGGCGAAACCGGTTTTATTCCGGCATAATAAACACCTATCACTACACCCTCGCCTGTCAACAAAAAAAGGTTCATCCGAAAGAGAGGAGCGCAAGGTCTGGTTGGACCGCATGGCGGCGATGCTCAGTCGATTGGGGGAAGAGGCTTTTGTGCGGCGTGTGCACTGGACGCTCACTCATTCTTCGCGCCAGTGATCCTTTATGTTAGAACAGTGCGTAAAAAACGGGCCTCCTCCCGCGGTTTGCAAGGGATAGAGGCCCGTCAGGAAGTATCCGGCTGGATCAGCAACTGCATGAACTGCCGCAACTGCTGCCGCAACTTGCTCCTGCGTTGAGGTTGGACTGAATGGAGAAACCCGAACCCATGGGGGTCTCGACAAAATCCACGTTTATCGGCTTCACCTGCTCAAAAAGATCCTTGTTGATAATGTAAGTAAGATCATTCATCTCAAAGACCTGGTCGTCGTCTTTAGGCTCGTCCAGAGCCATGCCCAGAGAGGGCCCCGCTCAACCACCCTGTGCCAGGAAAAGACGGATTCCGGGTACGTCGCCCTTGTCCTTGATGAAGTCTTTGATCATGCCGTCAGCTTTTTCCGTGACCTGAAACATATTTTCCTCCTTAAAAGTGTATCCGCCTCATTGGCGGCATTCATACCTCTATACTATATATTTCCTCGCAATTGTCAATAAAGAGCCGGCATGATTAAAAAGGTTACAGGCTGTCTGCGGTTTTCTCTGGAGCGTCCGGGCCTTCTAAAAAGGAAGCTCGTCAGAACGGCTCCTCACAAAGCCTCTGTTCAAGCCATAACAGCACCTTGTCGAACTCGTTTCTAAGCTCGTACATGGCCTTGCCTCGATGGCTGACCCGGTTCTTCTCCTCGGCCGATAGTTCTGCAAAAGTCCTTTTCAGCGGGGGGTAGAAAAAAACAGGGTCATAGCCGAACCCATTGGACCCGGCCGGTTCCAAAGCGATCTCTCCCTCGCACCGTCCCTCGTAGGTGAGCGCAGGGCCCCTGGGGACTGCGATGCTGATGACGCACTCAAAAGCGGCTCTTCTGTCCTTCAGGCCCGTCATGGCCTCAAGAAGCTTCCGGCTGTTATCATGGTCGGTGGCCCCGTCACCGGCATACCTTGCGGAACGGACCCCCGGCCCTCCACCCAACGCCCGTACCACCAGGCCTGAATCGTCCGCCAACGCCGGGAACCCAAGCATCCGGGCGGTCTGAAAGGCCTTTTTATAGGCATTTTCCTCAAAGGTGTCTCCATCCTCGAGTACCTCCGGGATCGGCCCAAAGTCGGCAAGGCTTTGAAACTCGATACTGAAGTCTGATAAAAGCTCCCTGAACTCCTTGACCTTGCCCTGGTTTCTCGTTGCCAGAATGATCGGTCGATCAAGCATCAATACGAATCCTTTCCATCCCTCTCAGATTTTCCTCCATTTTGGCGGCCTTTTCTTTAAAACCCGGCTTTCCGATCATGGCGAACATGGCGGCTTTGTAGGCCTCCACGCCGGGCTGGACAAAGGGGTTGTGTCCGAACAGGTACCCGCTCATCGCCACCGAGGTTTCCATCATGTAATAGACCTGGCCCAAATTGTAGGCGTTTCTTCCAGGAACTTCCAAGGTCATGTTGGGGACACCGCCTGAGTGATGTGCGTAGGCCGGGCCTTCAACGACCTTCCGATTTACGAAATTCATGTCCACTCCCCTGTCCGCCAGGAAGTTGAGGCCGTCCAGGTCCTGATCGTCTCTCGGGATTGCAAGCCGGTTGTCATGCTCTCCCAGGAGAAGAAACGTCTCCAGGATGTTCCGTGCCCCCTGCTGGACCATCTGGCCGTTGGCATGGAGCTTCTCGCTGTACAGGGACGGCGATACCCACATGCCGTGTCCCTTGTGGCCCTCGCTCTCAGGAAAGAGCTGCTCCATCCACCGGGCCACATAGAAGAGGGGGACTGAGTTCGTGGCCACCACCTCGACGCGCTTTCCTTTTTCCCAGGCCGCATGCCTTACCGCCGCATGCACTAGAGCGGGGTTTTTCCAGAAGTCATTGGATGCGCATACCTGCTTCATGTTCCGAAACCCGGCCACGAACTCCTCAATGTCGATGTTGGCCATGGCCAGGCCCACCAGGCCCACGTCCGAGAGCACTGAAAACCGGCCGCCGATATCGTCCGGCACCACGAACGAGCGGTACCCCTTTTGACGTGCCAGTTCACGCAGGGCGCCCCTGTCCCGGTCCGTGGTTACCAGTATGCGGCGGCCTGCATCCCGGCCAAGGCTGCCTTCGAGCAATTGTTGAAGGATGCGAAAGGCAATGGCCGTCTCTGTGGTGGTGCCGGACTTGGAGATCACGTTCAGGCCCACCCGCTTTCCTCTGAGCATGTCCAGCGTGTCCCTGAAATAGTCCGGGTCCATGTTCTGGCCGAGAAAATAGATCTCCGGCCCGCCTCCGCGTTCTTCTCGAGTCAGTTGGTTGAAGTAGGAGTGTGTAAGAGCGCGGAATGTGGCCTCGATTCCCAGGTAAGACCCGCCTATGCCGATCGAGACAAAGGCGTCGATGTCGCGGGACAGATCGCCTGCAGCGGACCGGATTTCCTCGAGGTGAGACGTCTTGATGCGCTCGGGCATTTCCATCCAGCCGGTCATGATCACATCACCGTCTCGTATATCCCCCCGGCCCTGCTCGAGCATGTCCTTGGCCTCGAGGACTTTCCCGGCCAAGGACTCCACGTCCTTTCGTTCGATGGCCCCTTCTCCCGGCGCGTCGAACACCAGGCTGATGTCCAGGGCCAGCCTGTTCGAGTCTCTGAACCCGCTAGAATCAAAGGGGGCTTTCTCCCCGGCGCCACAGCGCACCTGCCTCTTTATGGTCTCGTTAGGCCCCATGTCCGCGAGTTGAATCTCATTCATGGCCACCTCCAAAACGTCCTGGACGCCTTTGCTCCCGGGACGCATGCCCAGCCCGTCGAAACACTGCCTGTTTCGAAGGGCTTAGCGCAAACAAAGTTTTGATTGCTCTTCCGGAAAACATGTGATTTTCAAGATTACCAATCCTTGTAATATACATCGCATGGGGATTTCAACGCCTATCTACCGGCTTTGCACGGGGCCCAGTCCCGGGGCTGATTGGTCATCAGGGGCTTCCCAACCTTGTTTGTCTCACCACGAAGATCATGAAGACTTTGAATAATTATGAAGAAAATCAATATATAAAGATCAAAAACTCACCGTACACAGACATGAATAACGGGTGTTTCGCCGCTGGCAACCCCGAACATGTTGTGTTAGACTCTTAATCTCTGGGGGATAACAAGCATCTCTCGTATTCATGCGTTGGTTGCGGCTATGCCGTGATTGGGCTTTTGAGGACGAATAGCAAAGGCGGAAAACCGATGATAAGACCCAGGGGCATCCTCATTGTGGATGACGACGAGTCCGTCTTGCAGGTGATCTCGGACTGGCTTACACGAGCGGGGTATCGGACGTTTGTAGCCGAAGGAGTGAAGTCCGCCTTGAAGGTCTTCCAGGACAACCGGGAGCACATCGACCTGCTCATGGCCGACATAAGGCTCCGCTTTGAATCCGGGTTCGATCTGGCCGATGCACTGGAACAGCAATACGGATTCGGGGACCATGCATTTTTTACCTCTTTCGTATGGGAAAAGGAGATTGCAGAGGATCTTCTGAGGCGTGGAAAGCCTTACTTTGAAAAGCCGCTCAAGTTCAAAAGGGAAGTCTTGCCGTTCCTGGAATCCTATTTTGAAAAACAGACCCATGAACCCTGAAACAGACCGGAAGGAGTTCGAAAAATCCTTTAATATCCTTGTCGTTGAAGACGAACAGGTCTTCATGCAGTCTATTCATGTATACCTCAAGCGGCGCGGTCTCAACGTCACCTGCCTCAGCGACTCCAACGATGCCCTGAAATACCTTGAAAGCGAACGATTCGATATCCTCGTATCGGATCTCAAGATGCCGGGGCTTGACGGTATCAGCCTGGCTACCGCGGCCAGGGAACTCCACCCGGAAATCAGCATCGTACTCATGACGGCCTACGGTTCCATGCAGGAAGCGGTCCAGGCTGTTCGGCCAATCCTGTTGGGAAAATGAGGTCCTTTAGCCCATGCCCGACAACAACCATTCAACACGAAATACCGGGATCCGGCAGGCCCCCAAAGACCGTCAAGATCTTCCCAGGCTGGTTCCAATCCACCCGTCCCGGAAAGAACCGGCTGACAAGACCGATTTCCATTGCCCGAAATGCCTCAGGGCGGTCAGGCCGGGTAGCGAGTCCTGCCCGAAGTGCGGGTTGATCTTCGCCCTCTGGGAGAAAGGAATCGCCCGTATGCCGGGAATGACGGCTGAAAAAGGGGATGAGGACCCGGAAATCGAAGCCCTGTGGCAAAAAATCGAAGAACACCCTGAGGACGAGGCAAACCACGAGGCCTTTTTGATATACTGTCGCGAGTCCGGCAGCCTGGACCTGGCTGCGGCCAGGTATCAGGCGTTCCTGTTTCGAAACCCTGAATCCAGGCAGGGACGTACCTTTCGAGAACGGATCATCCTTTTAGCCCAGTTCAACCGCCCCCCCATCCCAAAACCCCGATATAACCCCACCCGCTTTACCGGGCTTAAGATCATCCTGGCACTGGGAGCGGTCTTCCTGCTCCTGGGCCTGGTGATGGCCCGGAACCTGCTCGGCCGACTGTGAGACGGCGCACTATTTGCAATGAGTTGTTTGAGAATGCGCCATGAAGCCGCCCGGGGGGTGGGGCGTCGTACAGTGCCCCGGCAGGGAGCATATATCCCGTATCTCGAACGGGGTTATGATGTCCAATTTGTCTTAAGAAAGATTTCTTTTGATATGATATACAGCGAGTCAAAAGACATAAAATCCATAAAAAAGCAGTCTTACAATGCTTTTTTAACCAGCCTGAGAAAAAAAAAGACAGGCCGTATGGGTTTTACCCTGGTGGAGCTTCTCATCTGCATTGCGATCATTGGAACCCTCGCCGCCATGGGAACGATAAGATATAATAAGTTATTGACACAAACCAAATATAAAATGGCAGAAACACAATTGATGAAGTTAGAGACATACATTGATTACTATCTCCAGGAACACGGAGAGTTGCCCGAGACCCTGGACGACCTCGGCATGGGGCCCTTTCTTGATCCCTGGGGCAACCCTTATCGATACCACGCCCTTGAAAACGTGCCGCCAGGGCATTGGCGAAAGGATCGCTTTCTCGTGCCCCTGAATACCGACTACGACTTGTGGAGCGCGGGGCCGGACGGGCAGAGCATTTCCCCGCTCACCGCAATGCAAAGCCGTGACGACATCATCCGTGCCAATGACGGGGCCTACATCGGGCCGGCGTCACAATACTGACGGCCAGCGTGTCCGGGAATCAATCCGGACCGGCCCGTCCACAGCAACAGCCGCATTTGTACAGACCGAGGACCCATGAAGCTGTCCAGGATTGAAATGAGCTTTTTAAAGAGCCGGGTCGCCCGAAGGGTGTTCGGGCTGTTCGTATTCTGCGCGCTCCTTCCGCTTCTCATGATATCCGTGTTCTCCTTTGTCTTTGTGAGCGGAGAACTGGAAGAGCAGTCAAAACGTAGACTTCACCAGATATGCAAGGCCAAGGGATTCGAGATCTACGAACACCTGCTCTTTCTAGAGACCGAGATGAATATGATTGCATCTGAGCTTACGGAGGGATCCCCGGACAAAATCACCCTTGTCCCGTATGCCTCTGACAAGGGGGCAGGAAGCCGATTCCTGGCCCTGGTTCGGATGGAAGCGGACGGGACCGTGACAAAGATTCTGGGGGAGCCGGGGCCGCTCCCGCAGATACTCCGACCGGAGTCGGCCCACCTGGAGGATGGACACACCCTGGTCACGACCAGGCCCAAGGAACCTTACCATGAGGTGTACATGGCCAGGCTCATAGATCCCGAGGCCCATGAGTCCCAGATTCTCATTGCGGAAATCAACCCGGTCTATCTATGGGGAGTGGGTTCGGAGGGGACTCTTCCCCCGGAGGTGGAGATGGTGGTCAGCAACCCTGAAAACCAGGTCCTCATCTCATCCCTTCCGGCGTTCCGGCCCGAGGAACAGCGGCCGGAACTGTTCAGCCGCCCCCGGTCCGGCGGGCATTTCGAGTTCGAGCTGGAAGGAGAGAAGTACATAGCCGCCTCCTGGGAACTATTCATAAAACCCCGCTTTTTCGCCCCGGGCTGGACCATCGTCCTCTGCGAGGCACGATCCAGCATCCTGGCCCCTGTAAACAACTTCAAGCACTTTTTCCTGCTTGCGGTCCTTCTCACCTTCTGGATCGTGGCCCTGTTGAGCGTGGTCCTGATCCGCAAGAGCCTCGTACCCATCGAGACCCTCAGGGCGGCCACCGAGCGCATCAGCGGAGGTGAGTTAGGGACCCAAGTGGAGATTGACAGCGGGGACGAGTTCGAGACCCTGGGCAGGTCGTTCAATGAGATGAGCGTGAAGCTGGAGCAGGGGCAAAAGCTCCTGGTCCAGTCCGCCAAGATGAGTGCATTCGGACAGATGGCCGCCGGCATTGTACATGAAATCGGTCAACCCATGACTTCGCTGCTGGGAATGGTCGAGCTCATCCTGGACGAGCCCATGAACGAGGAGCATCGGCGGCAGGTGGGCATAGTCCAGTCTGAGCTGCTTCGCCTTCGAGACATCATCGTCAAGTTCAGGTCCTTCTCCAGGGCACCCGAGGGCGTTCGGGAACAAGTGGATCTCAATCACGTGCTGGAAGAAACCCACAGCCTTCTGGAGCACCAGTTCCATATGAAAGGCATTCAATTCGTTCTCGACAAAGTTGAAGGGCTTCCCAGGATCATGGGGGAGGCAAACGGCCTGCAGCAGGTCCTGATGAACCTCATCATCAACGCCATGGACGCCCTGAAGAGTGAACCCGCTGGCAATAGACTGATAGAGGTCAGGAGCTATGTGAGCGATGACAGGGTCTGTGTCAGCGTCACTGACAACGGGCCGGGCATCCCAGAAGAAATACGCGATCGGATTTTCGAACCTTTTTTCACCACCAAGACCGCCGGCGAGGGGACAGGACTGGGCCTCGCCATCATCCAGTCCATTCTTCACCAGCACCGGGGAACAATCCATCTGGAAAGCGCACCTGAAAAAGGTACCAGTTTCACGGTGGAGATACCCGCAGCCTGAAGCCGGGGCTCCGGCCGGGACGTCAGGTTCGAGAGTTCACAGCAAATCTTTTCTGTCCCTTAGGGCAAGCTCGTCCACGATCCTTCGAATATCCTGACTGTGATCCGCATCCGCCACCAGGAGGGCGTCGGGCGTGTCCACAACCAGGCATCCTTCCAGGCCCACGCATGCCACCAGGCGTCCGCCGCCGGAGGAAACGAAGGTCCTGCGGCAGCCGGTCAAGAGGACGTCTCCATCTAAAAGATTCCCCTCCCTGTCATGTTCGCTCCGGCGAAGCTCATAAATGGAGTTCCATGACCCTACGTCGCTCCACCCGCAATCAACAGGGACCACGAAGGCCGGTGACGTCATCTTCTCCATGACTCCCACATCAAAGGAAACGGCCCCGAGCCCATGGTAAACATCCCTCATCTCCCGCTCGAAACCACCGGTGCCCATTGCGCCGCGTAACCTCTCGAGCCCTTCTGAAAGTCCCGGCAGGCAGGACCGGACTTCTTTCACTACAGCAGCGGGCGTTGCGACAAAGATCCCTGCGTTCCAGAGATACTCTCCGCTTTGAAGGTATCTGAGAGCGGTTTCACTATCAGGCTTTTCCACAAAACCGTCCACTTCATAAACCGGTGATTTGGGGTCCGCTGAAGAAAGCGCGCCTTTTCGAATGTACCCGAAGCCTGTTTCAGGCCTTGTCGGGACTATGCCCAGCGTCGCGATGCCGCCCGACACCACCGTTGAAGACGCCGTCTTCAGGGCGTCGAGAAAGGAATCCACGTCTGCGATGTAGTGGTCGGCCGGCACAAAGACCACCGGTTCCGAGCACCCCAGGTGCTCCGCGTGGACAGCCCCCAGGCCTACGCAGGGGGCCGTGTTCCTTCCCACCGGTTCTCCGATCAGGTGGACCGCCCTTCCTTCAAAAAGGAGCCGGGCCTCGGGAAGGTGTTCTTCTCCCATGACCAGAGTGATCTCTTCGTCGGAAGCCAACGGAGCCAATCGGTTGCAGGTCTCGAGCACCATAGGGTCCGCTCCCGTTATGCACAGGAACTGCTTGGGCCGGTGTCTTCGACTGGCAGGCCAGAACCGTGTCCCTGAACCACCCGCCATGATCACTGCGTGCATGAGGTCCTCCAAGTATTTACAGATTCGAAAAAAGCCGTTTTTTCAGCAGGACGCGCGAAAAACGGGATACCTTCGGTTCCAGGCTACCGGGCCTTACGTCCTGTAATCGGCGTTGATTTTGACATAATCCTCTGTCAGATCGCAGGTGGCTACTGTGTCCTCGTAATTCCCCTGTTTGAGATCGACCGTGAGGTAGATCGTCTCCTCCCTTGCCATGATACCGGCCGCATCCTTTTCCGCCTCCACGCCCATGCCCAGACCGCTTTTCACTATGGGAACGCCGTTAATGCTGATATCCACACGACCCTCTTCCATGGTCACGCCCGAACGGCCGACAGCCGCCATGATCCGGCCCCAGTTGGGGTCCCTGCCGCATACCGCCGTCTTGACCAGGTTGGAATTTGCCACCGTCCTTGAAGCCTTTGAAGCCTCTTCAGCCGTCCCTGCCCCCTGAACTTGCACAATGATAACCCGGGTCGCACCCTCTCCGTCCCTCACTATCATCAGTGCGAGTTCCTGCATTACAAAGCGAAGCCCCTCGCGGAACTCATCCAGTTCCGTTCCAAAGAGATCCCCGGTTCCGGCCTTGCCGCTCGCCAGGACAAACACCGTATCGTTCGTGCTGGTATCGCCGTCCACTGTGATTCGATTAAAGGTCGCGTCAGCGGCCCGGGATACGGCCATTTTCAGGTCCAGAGATGGGACACCTGCATCGGTCAAAATAAAAGAGAGCATAGTGGCCATGTCGGGCATGATCATGCCAGCACCCTTGGCCATACCCACTATACGGTAGCCTTGCCCGCCTGCTGTTCCCTCGAAGCGGCTTAACTTCGGGAACGAGTCCGTGGTCATGATGGCCTTGCCCACCGCCGGAAGACCTTCTTCGGAAAGCCCTTCCACGAGCCCGGACAGGGCCGAGGCTATCTTGTCAACCGCCAAGGGTGCGCCGATAACTCCGGTGGAGGCCACCAGCACCTCTTCCCGGGCGGCGTTGACTGCACGGGCTACCATGCCGGCAGTGCTCCGCGCGTCCGCCAGGCCTGCGGCACCGGTGCAGGCATTGGCGCATCCTGCATTTGCAATGACGGCACGCGCCTTCCCCCCGATAATATGTTCCTGAGACAGGATCACAGGGGCCGCACGAACCCGGTTCGTGGTGAACACCCCGGCGGCGGCCACCGGCACATCGGAAACGATCAGGCCAAGGTCCAAACCACCGTGCTTCTTCAGGCCCGCAGCCACGGCCGCAGCCCGGAACCCATGCACTTTGTAGTCCACTCCACTCATCTTCTTCACCTCCACCTCTCACCCCTCACCGATATCAGGCCTTGGCACCGCAACACTTCTTGTACTTCTTCCCGGACCCACATGGACACGGGGCATTACGGCCGATCTTTTCACCCTCCCGCTTGACCGTGACAGCCTGCCCTCCGCCCTGCCCGTGACTGAGCTGCATCTCGCCTCTTCTTCTGCGGGGTAACTCAGGAGGGCGCTGTCTCAGTATCTGCAGGCGGTTCAGGGTACCCAGTGTCTCCTCTCGTATTCGGTCCATAAGCTCCTCGAACAATGCATACCCCTCTTTCTTGTACTCACGAAGGGGATCCATCTGACCGTAACCCCTGAGCCCGATACCTTCCTTCATGCTCTCCATGTCCTGCAGATGCGCCACCCACTTCTCGTCAATAATCTGCAAGAGGATGATCCGCTGAAGGGAGCCCAGGTCCTCCTCGCCGAAATCCTGCTTTCGCCTCTCATGTGCTTCTTCCGCCCCTTTTCTAAGGATATCGGCCAGTTCATCGTGCTTAAGGTCCTTGAACTTCTCGCCAAGGTCATCAGGGCCTATCTTGGGAACAAAGCCGAGAAGCCTTGAGGCGTTTTCCTTCAGGCCCCGAATGTCCCAGTCCTCGGGAAAGTCTTTAGGATCGGTGAATCGCGCCAGCAGGTCCTCGATCTTGTCCTCCATCATCTCATTTATGATCTCGTCAAGCCCCTCGCCCATCAGGATGTCCCTGCGCAGGGAATAGATGATTTCCCTGTGCTTATTCATCACGTCGTCGTATTCGAGCAGGTGTTTCCGCATGTCGAAGTTGTGCGCTTCCACCTTCTTTTGAGCGTTTTCGATCGCCTTGGAGATCATGCCGGCCTCTATAGGCTCTCCTTCCTCCATGCCGAAGCGTTCCATGATTGAGGCGATCCGGTCGGATCCGAATATGCGAAGGAGATCATCTTCGAGGGAAAGGTAGAAACGTGACGACCCGGGGTCACCCTGGCGTCCTGAACGGCCGCGCAGCTGGTTGTCGATCCGTCGGCTCTCGTGACGCTCCGTGCCCAGGATGTGAAGTCCTCCGAGATCCGTGACACCTTCGCCCAGAACGATATCCGTGCCGCGTCCGGCCATGTTCGTGGAGATGGTCACTGTCTTGGGCTGCCCGGCCTGGGCGATTATCTCCGCTTCCTTCTCGTGATGCTTTGCGTTCAGCACGGAGTGCGGAATTCCGGAACGCTTGAGCATCTTGCTCAGCATTTCTGACTTTTCGATGGATATGGTCCCGACAAGCACAGGCTGACCCTTCTCGTAGAGTTCCTTTATCTCCTCGACCACCGCAAGGAACTTCTCCCGCTCCGTCTTGTAGATAACGTCCGCGTAGTCGATCCGGATCATGGGCTGATTAGTGGGGACTACCATCACATCGAGCTTGTATATGTTGTTGAACTCGGCCGCCTCCGTGTCTGCGGTGCCGGTCATGCCGGCCAGCTTCTCGTACATGCGGAAAAAGTTCTGAAAGGTCACCGAGGCCAGGGTCTGGTTTTCCCCCGCCACCCGAACACCTTCCTTGGCCTCCACGGCCTGATGGAGTCCGTCGCTCCAGCGCCGTCCCGGCATCATGCGCCCTGTGAACTCGTCCACGATGACGATCTGCCCGTCTTTTACCACGTACTGGACATCCTTTTCGAACAGCCAGTAGGCCTTGATGAGCTGCTGTGTCCCGTGAAGGAGTTCCGAGGACCGGATATAGCGTAGCTCGAGCGCTTGCAGCCGTTCAGCCTTCTCCGCTTCACTCAGGCTCTCGTCTTCGCGGATATCGTGACTTTCCTGATCCATGTCCGGAAGGGAGAACTCTCCCAGGTCGCTTCCCGACAGCAACCGGATGCCCTTGTCCGTGAGTTCCACGGCGTTGCTGCGCTCATCGATGGTGCAGTACAGGTCCTGGTCCAGATCAGAAAGCATCTTCTGGGAACTCAACATGCTCTCGGTCCGGTCGATCTGTTTCTTCAGAGCGGGGTTCTTGGCCAGCAAACCAAGGAACGTGGGATTCTTGGGGTCCCCGCGTTTGATGAGGACCAGCTTATCAATGGCTGCATCGTCGAGTTCGTCCTGATCGAGCTTTGAGCGGACATCTTTCAGGAGTGAGCGAATGACGGCGCCCTGCTTCTCCTTCAGGTGGATCACGAGCGGCTTGACCTCCATAAAGATCTCGTTGTCGCTCTGCTCCATGGGGCCGCTGATGATCAGCGGGGTCCTGGCCTCGTCGATTAGGATGCTGTCCACCTCGTCTACGATCGCGTATTGATAGCCCCTCTGCACTAAATCCGAGGGCTCGAACTTCATGTTGTCCCGAAGGTAATCGAAGCCGAACTCGTTATTGGTTCCATAGGTGATATCGCACCCGTAAGCCTTCTTCCTGCTCGCGTCATCCATGCCGTGTAGAATCACGCCTACGGAAAGACCCAGAAAATTGTAAATACCACCCATCCACTCGGCGTCGCGCCTGGCCAGGTAGTCGTTGACGGTCACCAGGTGGGCTCCGTTCCCGGTGAGGGCGTTCAGGTATAGAGGCAAAGTGGCCGCCAGGGTCTTTCCTTCTCCGGTCTTCATCTCCGCGATCTTACCCTGGTGCAGCACCATACCGCCGATGAGCTGTACATCGAAATGGCGCATTCCCAGAACGCGGACAGAGGCCTCCCGAACGGCCGCAAAGGCCTCGGGCAGGAGATCATCAAGGGGCTCTCCCCGGTCCAGACGGTCACGGAACTCATCCGTTTTTGCACGAAGTTCCACATCGGAGAGGGCCTGGAACCCGGGCTCAAGATCGTTTATCTTCGACACATAAGGATCCAGCCGCTTCAGTTCCCGATCGTTCTTGCTGCCGATAATTCCTTTGAATATTTTTCCCAGCATGGGCTTTACCGACTCCTTGTTGATGTTATCCGCCCCACCCTGAAGACATCGGGAGGCGGCTGTAATTTGAGAAATATTGCATTTTTGTCAAGGCTGCAGAAACTGCTCCGTTATAGGGAACGTTCTGTGCCACAGAGATGCAAAACCAGTCTTTCCCGGCATCTCCTACAGCTTCGACATCGCTCAATTCAGTGTCACTCAAACTTTTTATTATAAATCACAGGAAAGGGAAAGGGAAGCCCTCAATGAGTTCCACCGAGTCTGTTGTCAGGACAGAGGTATCCCGCAGATTGACGCAGGGATTGCAGGAAACTGCCATATCTGGATGGAAACTAGTTGGTGCCCATCCAGAAACGCTTTTCGGGCACTGGCAAGTTTCCAATTCAGAAATGAG
>CAYVDE010000035.1:0-25516 GCA_964450535.1 uncultured Desulfobacterales bacterium | reverse complement strand
TCGTAACCAGTTATATTAAAATTCAGGGCGCCCGTTGTCAACTGCAAAAAGCCAGTTTCACAGCAGAATAGAGAACTAATCACGGTGGGGCAATTTTATACGCCGATTTACAGAAACCGCAGACCATGGTCAAGCATGGATTTCTATTCCCTTAATATAATTGATTTTTTAGGTTACATCAGAAAAGTCGCGCCCGGTTAGCATTACATGTTAAGCCAGGCGCTAATTTGGCAAAGCTTTGTCTTTTACATGTCATGTGCCGTTGACTTGGGCCTCTGACTCAGGCTGCTATATGATATAAACTGCATAAAAAGGCATATAAAACATAACAGCGTCCAATCTGCTGCGTCAAAGAATTTTCTTGACAGCCTCTTTTTTGCATGTAAAGTTGCATGTCAAACAGGCTTGACATGGACTTTCCCGTTCTGCTCCGAAACCATGTTACAGGGAGGAACAATCGTTCATGATGAACAAAGGGTTTACTCCGGCCTCTTTCTTGGAGCTTTACAAGACCGATTCCCAGGGAGGGGAATCCGGCGATAAGAACCTTACCCAGCTGGTTTACGAACGTATTCGGGAAATGATGTTCCACTACGAAATCCTACCCGGACAGCGTCTGATCTTCAATGATTTGGCCCAGAAACTTCAGGTGAGCCGCACCCCTGTCAATAACGCGCTTAGTATTCTGGCTAACGAGGGTTTCCTGGATTTCGTACCCAACCAGGGCTACCGGGTTCATCAGATCACCCGGGAGGAGGCGGAATCTCTTTATGAGATCAGGGAAATGCTGGAAGTGGGGGCCGCCTCTCGCATCGTCCGCGAAATCAATGAAGAGAAGCTGGCTGCGGTGCAGCGGCGAAAGGCCCTTTATCGAGAGGCCATCAGCCAGAAGGTCAGCCGGGGCCGCTTCATCCTCGACCAGGAATACCATGCGTCCTACCTGAACATATTAAACAACATCTATCTGGCCAACTACTTCCGCGAGGTTTATCAGCGCATCTATCTGCGGCATCGCATCGAGGGTATGCGTGAAGATCGGACCGAGATGGTTGCCAAGGAGCACCAGCGCATTTTTGAGGCCCTCATGTATCGTGACGTCGAGGGTTTGAAAAATGCCGTTCTTGATCACATTCGTGCGGGAAAGGAATACATCTTTTCAATTGTTTTCAGAGAATAACACATTCGATCCGTCCGGTGAACCCAGGTCCAACGCCTACGTTCTGGCCGACGGTGCTCTTCGATTGACTGGAGGGGTCCTGGAGGAACACTTGCGCCGGACGGCCCGGCAACATCTCCTGGACGCCCTGGCCGCGGCAATGATCGGGCGGCGCTCCAGGCTCTTCCCCTGCCTTGTTCCGCCGCCGGTTAGGGAGCCCTCTGCCCCCGAGGTTGCTATGCTATGGTCCTACTGCATTAACCGGTCCGTCTTCGAAGACGGTTCCCGCGAGGGGGCCTGTCACCCGGCGGCTGCGGTTGTGCCGGCGGTCCTGGCCTTGTTGTCCGGTGCAGATTGGAAGCGACTGGATCGGGCCATGTCGGCCGGATATGAAGTCATGGTCCGTCTTGCCCGTGCAGGGAATCCGGGTTTCATCCGTAAAGGCTTTCACCCCACATCCCTGGCCGCCCCCTTCGGGGCAGCGGCCGCAGGCGGCGTGATGCTGGGCCTGGACCGGAACCGCATGGCCCACGCCCTGTCCCTGGCCGCTTTGGGTCCTTCAGGATTGATAAAGGCCTTTAGGGCGGCCGAAAGTCAGCCACTCCAAGTGGCTTGGGGTACCAGGGCGGGGCTGTATTCCGCACTACTGGCCGAGGCCGGAGGCGAAGGGTATCCCTTCATCATTGAAGAGGGTTTTTTCCCGGCCTATCTGGGCGGTGATCCTGAGACACCTTTGGACGCCCCTTTGGAGTTTCCTTCGGCACTCGAGGGCAGTTACCTCAAACCAACACCGGGATGCCGGCATCTGCAGCCATCTCTGGACGCCCTGGGAAGCGCCATGGACGGTAAACGGCCTCCGGTGACCGATATCGACCTCATCAAGGTCCTCACCTACCAGACCGCCCTGGACATGGAAATCGACGAAATCAAGGAGAGGGAAGATGCATACTTCAATATTCCGCATGCCCTGGCAGCTTTCCTGATTCTGGGACGCGTGGACTATGAAGCCTTTTCCCCTGATTATTTCAGCGACGAACGCTTCATAGCCCTTCGTGCAAGGACGACCCTTGAAGCAGACCCGGAGTTTGAATCAGCTTACCCGAAAAAACGCGGGGCGCATGTTGAGCTCTTCCTGCGCGGCGGAGGCAGTCTTGCCGGTAGGGTGGCCAATCCGTGGGGAGAACCGGAAAAGCCTTTGCATCCTGATTTCACAAAAGAGAAGTTCCTGGCGGCGGCCTCTGGAGAGCTGGATGAAATTCGGACCGGCCGCCTGCTCCAACTCCTGGAGGAGGCCGAACACGGTCAAGCATGGAAGGAGCTTTCAGCTCTGGCCCGCGATTTGTGGCACTGGGCGGAGGAGACCCCATGACGCTCAAGGATTGGCAGGAACTGCTCTGGGAAGACTACCACCGGCGGGGACGCCGCAAGGAGACATTCCGCTCGGAATCCAACATCGAGCTTCAGGATGTGTATACAGGTGATGACTTGGAACAGATAGGTTTTTCCGAGGACCGCGACCTGGGCCTTCCCGGCGAATTCCCTTATGCCCGCGGGATCTATCCTGCCATGTATCGGGCCGATTTCTGGATAATGGGCCAGTACTCAGGTTTCGGCCGGGCCGATGAGACGAACCGGCGGTTCAAGTACCTGTTGTCCAGAGGACAGACTGCCCTGGCCCTTGCCCTGGACCTCCCCACCCAACTGGGAGTGGAACCGGATGACGAGCTGGCCGAAGGCGAAGTGGGCAAGGCCGGGGTTTCCATCGCTTCCCTCAATGACATGGAAGAGATATTCTCCGGCATCCCTTTGAACGTGCCCCGCCAGATATTCACCACAGCCAACGCCATCGGTCCGATCATGCTTGCCCTGTTCCTGGCCCTGGGGCGCAAGCAGGGCGTGGATCCGGCAAATTTCACTGTGGTCCTTCAAAACGACATACTCAAAGAATATGTGGCCCGGGGAGCCTTCATCTTTCCTCCGGAGCCCTCGCTAAGGTTCTCCATCGACGCTGTGGAGTATTGCACCAGGTATCACCCTCATTTCAAGCCCCTAGTAATCTGCGGCTCCCATATGCGCCAGGGCGGGGCTACGGCGGTGCAGGAGGTGTCCTTCACCCTGTCCAACGCCCAGGCATATATCGATGAGGCGGTCTCGCGCGGCCTAGGGATCGACGAATTCGCGCCTTCTTTGGAGTGTCAGCTCTCGGTTCCCATGAACCTCTTTGAAGAAGTGGCAAAGTACCGTGCCTTCCGTCGCATGTGGGCCCGCATGCTCAAGGAGCTTTACGGTGCGGAAGACCCCAAGAGCCTCCAGGCCTTCATACGGGTTTACACCACAGGCTACACCATGACCGCACAACAGCCCCTAAACAACGTCGTCAGGGTGACGATCGAGGCGTTGGCCGCGATTCTAGGGGGTGCGCAGAGCCTGTCCTGCAACGCCATGGACGAAGCGGTCTCTCTGCCGTCTCAAGAGGCGGCCCATCTGGCCCTAATGACCCAGCACATCCTGGCCAATGAGAGCGGCGTGGCGGATGTCGCCGACCCCTTGGGGGGGTCTTACTATCTGGAAACCCTAACGGCCAAGATAGAAGAAGAGGCGCGAGAGCTGATGGCGGAAATCGAGTCCAAGGGCGGGGCGCAGAAAGCGATCGATGAGGGTTTCTATCAACACCTCTGCCGGGAATCCGCCAACCAGTACCAGAAGGAGATCGAGTCCGGAGAACGCGTCATCGTAGGTCTGAACCGTTTTCAGAATGAGGATGAGGAGATCAAGATCCAGCCGTTCAGGGTGGATGAGGAGGTTCAGGCACGGGTTATAGATAGGCACCGCCGCCTCAAGGCGGAACGCGATCAGGGCCAAGTGGAGGCCGCCCTCTCCCGCCTGGACCGCGATGTTCAGGATGGAAAGAATACGGTCCCGGCCCTGATTCAATGCGCCGAGTCCTATGCCACCGTCGCTGAAATGTGCAGTGTACTGGGTCGGATCTGGGGCCGCTATCAAGAACAATCCATTTGGGTGTAGGTGATGACCAGAAGGCCACGGGTGATCGTGACCAAAATGGGCCTGGACGGCCATAACCGAGGCGCTTACGTGATAGCCCACGGGCTCAGAGATGCAGGCATGGAAGTCATTTATACCGGCATCCGCCAGACGGCCGGGGGAGTGGCCCAGATCGCCGTCCAGGAGGGCGCGGACGTAATCGGGGTGTCATCCATGGTCGGCGCTCACCTGACCATCGCCCGGCGGTTGCGTGATGAATTGGACGCCCTGGGTGCGGCCAACATCCAGGTGCTCATGGGCGGGATCATTCCGGAGGAAGACTTCCCCGCCCTGCGCGAGTTGGGGGTCTACCGGATTTACGGGCCGGGTTCACGGATTGAAGGCATTGTCAGGGACATAAATTTATTGATGGAGGAGCGCCATGTGGCGAGCTGAGGTCCCGCGCAGCCTGGCAGGGGACAGCCCCGCCGAAGCCCGGCTCCTGGGGAGCCGTTGCTCCGGGTGCGGCCGGATTTACTTCCCGGCCCGTAGAAACTGCCCAAGCTGCCTGGTCAGGGGCAGCCTCCAAGACGTAACGCTCCCGCAAAGGGGTGTGCTGGTTGAATTCGCCGTTGCCCAGGTAGCTCCTCCGGGACATGAACCGCCCCACGCCCAGGGATATATCGACCTGGTTCCAGGAGGGCCGCGGATCTTTTCCCTTCTTCGGGACTACGGCCGGCCTGAGGACCTGTCGCAGGGGCAGAGCATGGAAATGTTGATCGTGGAAACCGGTTGTGATCCGGACGGGACCCTTGTCCTCGGCTACCGTTTCCGGCCGGAACAAACAGGTGCTGTTCATGCGTGAAACATACATATTGGCCGCTGCCATGACGCGTTTTGGCAAGATGATCGACCGCACCCTGAAAGACCTGGCCTACGAGCCGGTCTGGGAGTGCATCAACACCGCGGGTATCGATCCTCAGGCGATCGGGACCGTGTACGTGGGCAACGCCTATGCCGGTCTGATTACGGGACAGGAATCCCTCCGCGGTCAAGTGATGATGCGCGAGGCCGGATTGACCGGCCGACCCATCATCAATGTGGAAAACGCCTGTGCTTCAGGGTCCACGGCCTTTCTCCTGGCTCATCAGGCAGTCGCCTCCGGGCAGGCCGAATCCGCCCTGGCCGTGGGCGTGGAAAAACTGTACTGCGGGGATACGGCGAAAAGCCTGGGCGCGTTGGCCACAAGCAGTGATCTCGAGATCGAGGGCCGCATGGGCATGCTCTTTGCCGGCATCTATGCAATGCGCGTGCGCAATCACATGGTCCGGGCCGGGTTGACCCCGGAACAACTGGCGCTGGTGGCCGTGAAGAACCACGACCACGGTGCTCTCAACCCCCATGCCCAATACCGCAACCGTGTTACGGTGGAAGAGGTGCTGGCCTCCCGCATGATCGCCGATCCCATCACCCTCTTGATGACCTGTCCATTGGGAGACGGGGGCGCGGCCGTGCTGGTGGGGACCAGGGAGATGGCGGAAAAGTCGGGCCTGACGCCGATCAAGATCGAAGCCGCCATTCTAGAAAGCTTCGACCTGAACGCTCGCTCCTCTGGGCCGTCCATTGCCGCCCGGGCGGCGGCAAGGGCGTACCGTCAAGCGGACCTGAAACCGGAGGACATCCAGGTGGTGGAACTTCATGACGCAGTGGCGCCCGTGGAGCTTTATCTTTACGAGGAGCTGGGCCTCTGTCCCCTCGGTCGGAGCGGCGTCATGATCCAGGAACGCGAAACCTGGTTCGACGGCCGGCTGCCGGTGAACACCTCAGGCGGCCTGACCGCCAAGGGGCACCCGGCCGGGGCCACGGGCCTGGCCCAACTCGCTGAACTGGTCTGGCAGATGAGGGGACAGGCCGGAGAAAGGCAGATCCAGCCGGCACCACGTATAGGGCTCGCGGAAAACGGAGGCGGCAACATTGCTGGCGAGACTGCAGTGGTCGCCGTTAACATAATTCGGGCGGAAACATGAATACCGGCTACATACTTACGCGCAGCGCACGATATTTTAGTGACCGTACGGCTTTCGTCTTCGATGAGCGCACATACAGCTTCGGGGAATTGAACCGCAGGGTCAATCGGTTGGCCAACGCCCTCAGAGGCATGGGTCTTGAGAAGGGCGACCGGGTGGGGATCCTCTTTCACAACTGCCCCTCTTATCTCGAAGCCTACCTGGGCCTTTACAAGAGCGGGCTGGTCTGGGTGCGCCTCAATCCACGGCTTTCCCCTCAGGAAATCCTGGACACCCTGGAGGACGCCGAGGCCAAGGCCCTCATATACGGCCCTCAATTCGAAGAAACAGCAACCGCCGCCGCGAAAAACACCGGCCTCATGATCCATACCGGCCCGGGGCCGGGTCAAGACTACGAAGAAATGCTGGCTCGTGCATCGGAAGAGGAACCCAGGATTCAAGTCGATCTGGATGACCTCTCGGACCTCTGGTACACATCCGGGACGACCGGTGCACCCAAGGGCATCATGCTCACGCACCGCAATATCATGACTTGTGTCCAGATGCTCCTGACCGATATCTATGACATTGATTCCGAAGCCCGGTTACTGAGCCCGGGGGCACTCAGCCATGCCGGTTCGGTCCGCATCCTTCCTTTCATGATCCGGGGGGCTTCATGCCGTATCCCCCCGCGGTTCGAACCGGAAAGGGTTCTTCACATGATCGAGGATGAAGGGGTCACCGACCTTGCCACCGTCCCGACCATGCTCATCGCCCTTCTGGATCAACCGGATTTGAAGGAGCGCCGTATCGACACCCTGAAGAGGATCACCTATGCCGGTTCGCCAATGCCGGTGGAAAGGGTCCGGGAGTCACTGGAAGTCTTCGGCCCTGTCCTGGACCAGTCCTACGGCCAGGCAGAATCCATTATCACCATCACCCACCTCTCCCGGCGGGAGCATCTCCAATGCAGCAGTGAAAATAACTGGTCGCGGTTCGGTTCTGCCGGCCGCGAATACCCGGGCGTGCGCATCAAGGTGGTTGATGAAGAAGACCGGGAGGCCGCTCCCGGTGAAATGGGCGAAGTGGTCACACGTTCTGATCTGGTCATGAAGGGGTATTGGAAGCAGGAGGCCAAGACGGCCGAAGCAATGCGCGGCGGCTGGCTGCACACAGGGGATCTGGGCTATCTGGATGAATGGGGCTACCTTTTTCTGGTGGATCGTCGGCACGACATGATCATCACCGGCGGCCTCAATGTTTATCCGAGGCAGGTGGAAGAAGTCCTGGCCCGGCACCCGGCCGTGGCCCAGTCCGTGGTTCTGGGGCTGAAGGATGATCACTGGGGGGAAGCGGTGACCGCCGCCGTAGTCCCGAAACCGGGGCACAATGTTTCGGCGGAGGACCTGGAGGCCTTTTGCCGCACACGCCTGGCAGGGTACAAACGTCCAAAGCATTTCCACTTCCTGGACCGATTGCCGCAGAATCTCTACGGTAAGGTGGTGCGGAAGGAGGTCGAGGAAATCATCCGGCAAAAGGGCCGGCGTTCCTGAACAGGGTCCTAAAATGCATATCGAGCGGGCCAAAAATGGGAAACATGACAACCAGTTCGGAACAAAGTCCGGAACGGGATGGTCGTGTCGGGCTGAAGGTGCTCTTCACCCTGACCCTGGTCCATTTCATGGGGGATTTCTATATGGTTTTCCTCCACCCCCTGCTACCGGTCCTCATCGAGAGATTCGGCCTGTCCCTGACCCGTGCCGGTTTTACCATGAGCCTGAGCAGTTTCCTGGCATTCATGGTTCAGCCGGCCTTCGGGCTTCTGGCCGACCGGTATCGCACGAGGGCCTTTGTCATTCTGGGCCTCATGATGCTCATGGTGTTCATACCGATGGTGGGCGCGGCCGGCTCTTACGGACCCCTTCTGCTCTTTATCGCTCTTGGATCGCTCGGTTCCTCCATGTTCCATCCGACCGTGGCCGGCATGGTTCCTCTCTACGCCGGACGTCATCCTGGTTTGTCCATGAGTTTTTTCAGCCTGGGCGGTACCGCGGCCTACGCCCTGGGACCGCTTTTTATCACCTGGTTCGTGACCGCTTACAGTTTCGCGGCCATTCCGTGGATAATGATCATCGGCCTGCCCTCCCTGGTCTATATCTACTTGACCCTACCCCTTCCTCAGGAAGAAGGGCCCCGGCGGCCCGGCGTTCCGGCTTCCGTGCGGGAGGCCTTCGGGCCGGTCTGGCAGGCCATCTTGCTTCTGTGGGTGATCATGGTGTTGCGGTCCTTCGTGGACCATTCGATCATGGTTTTTCTGCCCGTGCTTTACACCCAGCAGGGTTATTCGCTGGTGGGGGTGGGTATCATGCTCAGCCTGTACACCATGTGCGGAGTGGTCGGGGTGATGCTGGGAGGACACATCTCGGACAAGATCGGAATCAAGCCCGTCTTTGTTATGACTTTCGCCATGGCCGCCCCGTGCCTCTGGGTGCTGGTGCATCTGACCGGCGGCTGGGTGTATCTGGGAGTGGGTTTCATGGGGTTGTGCCTGAAAACCACCATGCCGCTGGGCGTGGTCCTGGCCCAGGGTTTGGCCCCCAAAGGGCGATCCATGGCCTCCAGTCTGATTATGGGCCTGGCTTACGGTTCAGGTGGTCTGCTTCTGCCCCTGGCAGGCGGCCTGGCCGACGTCTTTTCCATATCTGCGGTCTTGTCGTTTTTGGCTTTCATACCGCTTCTATCCATCGTCCTCATCTATTTTATGACCAAAGGCAGCCAATACAACACAGGAAGCTGATATGAGCAAAACAAATTACGATGTCATTATAGTCGGGAGCGGGCCGGCCGGTTTGACCGCAGCTCTTTACACCGGCCGTGCCGGGCTGAAGACGCTGATTTTCGAAGAGGAGAACCTGGGCGGGGCCCTGCCCAACATCGAAATTATAGAGAACTGGCCCGGGGTTGAACAAGGGATCATGGG
The DNA here is from genome assembly GCA_964450535.1 of uncultured Desulfobacterales bacterium. Classification (GTDB taxonomy): domain Bacteria; phylum Desulfobacterota; class DSM-4660; order Desulfatiglandales; family HGW-15; genus JAIPEI01. The sequence continues at coordinate 16,392 of CAYVDE010000035.1, read as the reverse complement.
CGCGGAACTGGCCGGCCTCATTCTGGGCCAGGTGATGGCCTATGAGCCGGAACTGCGGGTGCCGGTCAGAGTCCAGGGTGCAGAAGCCCTGGACAACGACCTGTTGGAGGTCCGTGCCGGCGAGGAGACCTTCATTGGAAAGACACTTCTTCTGACAGGAGGAACCCGCCCCAGGACCCTTGGTATACCCGGCGAAGAAGGCCTGACCGGCCGAGGCGTGCACTATTGTGTCATGTGCGACGGTGCATCTTACGCCGGTCAAGATGTGGCCCTCTTGGGAGGGGGGGATTCCGGAGTCACCGGAGCCTTGTACATGGCCCGATTGGGCTGCAGGGTGCATCTGATCGAACTGGCGCCGCGGCTGGGCGCATGCACCACGCTCCGTGACCGCCTGGCGGAACACCCTGAGATCGAGGTGCACTGCTCCACTACGATCAGCGCCGTGGAGGAGGGCCTAGGCCGCAGGCTTCTCAAGGTCAAGGACTTGACCAGCGGCCGGGAAAGGGACTTGAGCGTGGACGGCCTTTTCATCCTAGCCGGCCGGATTCCTCAAACCGAGCACCTGCGGGACTTGGTTGAACTGGATGAAGACGGGTCTGTACGCGTCGATCAAGGCATGTCCACGAGCCGGCCGGGGGTCTTTGCAGCCGGAGACATCCGGAGCGGTTCCATTATGCAGATCGTGAGCGCCGCGGGCGACGGAGCCACAGCCGCCGTTTCCGCGGAGAAATACATTAATGAACGGTCCTGGTAAGAACAGGACCATTAGATTCAAGGAGAGACACATATGGCTGGCTTCAAACTCCAGGTGTTGCAACCGACCGGAATCGATTCCATCGAGGACTTAGAGGCCGCCCGGCGGGTTGAGACCCTCGACGGCAAGCACGTCGGCCTTGTGTGGAACAACAAGGACTACGGTGACAAGCTGCTTTTCCAGGTCCGGGACCTGCTGCAGGAACGTTTTCCCGGGGCCCGCTTCACGCTCTATCGACTGCGGGACTGCTGCGTGGCCCCGCCCCCGGGCGAGTTGGAGGCCATCGCCGAGGAGGTGGACGCGGTCGTATATACCCTCGGCGATTGAGGGTCCTGCACTTCCTGGAGTTCCAGGAACTGTGTCAGTTTCGAAAAAATGGGCGTGCCCGCTGCAGCCCATGCCACCCACTCATTTAAGAAACTCCTGGAGATCGAGGCCAAGGCCAGCGGTATGCCGGACCTTGGTCTCTGGATCACACCCCATCCCACGGTCGGTAAATCGGCCGAGATCCTGCGCACGGAGGCCGAAGACGCCATCGATGACATCATCCTTGCCCTCACCAAACAGCAGGGCAGGAGCGCCGCAGGCCAAGGCGCCCTGAGCGATGTCATTGAAATCGAGGGCCGTGATTTCCTGGATGCAGTGGAAAAATTCAACCAGCGTTTCCTCAAGGAGCGCTGGAGCGACGGGTTGCCTCTGATCCCGCCGACGATGGAAAGGGTGGAATGGATGCTCAGTGGTACAGACCGTCCCCCCGGGGCCCCAGTGGTGCAGGCCCGGCCCAGCGGCCGGACTGTGACCGTGGAGGCAGCGGCCGTAAATGCTGTTATGGCCGGAGCCATACCCGCCTATCTGCCCATCATCCTTTGCGCCCTGGAGGCCTGGGACGAGACCCCGTTCGGTTGGGGGAGCGTCACCACCACTTCACCGGCCGCACCGTTGATGGTGATCAAGGGACCGGTCGCTCGTCAACTGGATATCAATTCCAAAAGCAATGCAGCCGGTTACGGCTGGAGGGCAAACCTTGCCATCGGCCGTACCCTGGAGCTGGTTTTCAAGACCATAGGGGGTGCCGTGCCCGGCGATACGGACATGGCCATCCTGGGTGATGCACGGACCGTCACTTCTACGGTGGTGGCGGAAAACGAGGATGTGCTGCGTGACATCGGCTGGCCCTCCTATGTGGAAACCATCGGCTTTGAACCCGACCAGAACGTACTCAGTATAGGCCCTGCTTTCTGGGGGTTCGAAGAGCTGTGGGTCAAGGCTGATACTCCCGAAGAACTCCTGACCAGCTTGATGTGGGAGGTCAGCATCAAGGCCCGCGAAGGACTCATGGGCTGGGGGGGCGGCCTGCTCCTGCTGATGTGTCCGGAGCACGCCCGAACCCTGGCAGTGAACGGCTGGTCCCGCCGGCGCGTCCAGGAGTATCTGGCGGAACAACTGCCCCGAATCTGGGCCTGGCCCAAGAGCCACCTCAAGAAGATCTTCCCGGCCGCCTGGCCGCGGGCTCCAAGAGATGTGCAGGACCTGCCCGAAGATGCCCTCATCACAGGCTTCAGCCGATCCCCCGATGACTATGTCATCTTTGTCACCGGAGGGGCGGGCAACGAAAGCCAGTCCTACCGCATTTGGCAGTGGAACAAACCCTATGGCCCCGGTTTCGTCAGCAAGGAGATCAAGCTGCCGGCCCACTGGGACCAGGTGCTGCGCCGGACGGAAATCGTGCGGCAGCCCATGCCCAGGCTGCCCTGGTAAAAGGATGGGATAATAACATGTCTCGAGAACAAGAAGAACTGATCGTCTATCTCAACGGCGGGTACGTTCCGGAAAGCCTGGCCAAAGTCTCCATCTATGACCGCTGTTTCCTATACGGCGACGGCATATTCGATGGCATCACCGTCTGGAAGTGGTGGCCGTTCAAACTGGAAAGCCATCTCAAACGCATGTTTCAAGGCCTGGCCTACCTGCTCATCGACAACCCGTTCAGTTACGAACAATGGGAGGAGGTCATACTGGAAGTCATCCGCCGCAACGACCTCAAAGAAGGATATCTAAGGCCCCAGGTGAGCCGGGGACAAGGCATATCGGCCGTACGCTGGCAGAAAGACCTCTTGAAAGGCCCTCCCAATGTGGTCGTCATCCCGGTCAAGGGTCTTATCTACGGGGACGCCATGGAACAAGGCTTCACGGCCCGGATTCTTTCCCGCCCGCGGGTATCCTCCCGGGCGATACCCGCCGGGACCAAGCACTGCAACTATTTGGACAGTGTGCTAGGGGCCATCGAGGTTTCCGCCGCCGGCATGGACATCGGCATTGCCGTGGACGGACAGGGATTTGTCACCGAAGGGCTGGCCTACAACATCTTCATGGTCAAAAACGGGGAAGTGTTCACCCCGCCCCTTTACCGCGACCTCCTGCCCGGTGTGACTCGGGCGACCCTGATCGAGCTTTACCGGAAGGAAGGCCTGGTGGTGCATGAAAGCGATTTCGATGTCTATGCCCTGTCATCGGCCGACGAGGTCTTTTTCACCTCGACCCTGCGTCTGGGCGGGCCCGTGGTGGAAATCGACGGGCGTACCGTGGGCGACGGACGCCCCGGGCCGGTGACCCGCCTTGGCGAGCGGTTGCTCCTAGCGGAGATGGATCGGGAAGCCGAAGCCCGGCAGGTTCAAGGCCGGCCTTGAAAGGATGGAGTCATGAGCGAATTGATCAGAGTTGTGGTTGTGGGAGGTCTTGGCCGTGCCGGCCGCACCGCGGCGGAGATTCTGCACCAGGAAGCGGGGATTGAATTGGCCGGAGTGGTGGACATCCTTGTCCGAGGTGACAGCCTGGAGATGGCCGACGGAAGGAGCGTCCCGGCGGGCAAGAACCTGGAAACCCTCCTCGAAAGGATCGAAGCCCATGTGGTGGTGGAGTTCACCGCACCGGCAATAGCCATGACCTTGGCCCGCCTGGCCGCCGCCCGCGGCCTGCACGTCGTATGCGGGTCCACAGGCTTCACGGAGCAGCAGATGGACGAACTGGCCCGCCTGGCCGAAGGAGCGGGGGTGGGCATCCTCAGCGGGACCATGTCTTTGGGAGTAGCCCTGGTGTCCCGACTGGCGGCCGTGGCCGCTCCGTACTTCCAGAACGCCGAGATCGTGGACCTTGGGAAACTGGAAAAGCAGGACCATCCATCGGGCGCGGCGCTGGATTTCGCCAGGGCCATGCTTGAGGCCCGTGGGGGCGAGCCGTTCGGTGAGGCCCCCAGCCCGGACAACGGTTTTCGAGGCCGAACCGTCAACGGGGTCCGGGTCCACAGCCTGAGGCTTTCAGACGCATATATCCACCAACAGATCATCCTGGCCTCGCAGGCGGGGACAATGGTTACCATCGGCTGTGAGCTGACCAGTGAAAAGTACATGCATCCGGGTATCGTGATCGCCGTGCGTGAAGCGGTCAAGCACCGGGGCTTTCTGTACGGCCTGGATGACATTTTCCTCCGGCTCGAGGGAGAACGGACGGGATCCATATGACCACACAGAGATTAGTTGATTTTGTTGCAAACTCGACTTATGAGACCTTGCCCGCCGAAGTGAAGGCGCGGGTGAAGGGTTTTGTGAAGGATACGCTGGCCGTACAGGTGGCCTCGGCCTCAGATCCTGCCGTGGCCGCGGCCCGGAGAATGGCCTTTGCCCGCAGTTCCCTGGAAGAGGCCACCGCCCTGGGTGCAGGCCGCAAGCTGTCCGTTGAATGGGCCGCTTTCGTCAACTCCGTACTGGCGAGCACCCTGGATCTGGACGATGGATCCATGGGGCTGCCCGGGCATCCGCGTTTTCACCGCGGGCACCCGGGCGGAATCGTGATTCCGGCGGCGCTGGCCGTGGCTGAGCGTGAAAAAAGCTCCGGCCGGGACTTCGTGGCTGCAGTGGCTGTGGGATACGAAGTGGCCTTAATCACCTCCTGGGCTTTCGGGCACAGCGTCCTGGCCGGTCAGAGCGGGACGTACGGGGCTGCGGTCGCGTCGGCCAAACTCATGAACCTCTCCGTACCGGAAACCGTCCAGGCCGTCCATATCGCCGAATCCCACTGCCCCACACCAACATACGCCTTTATCTGGAAACGGACCGATATGACCAAAGAAGCGCCTGCCTGGGGTTCCATGACCGGCGTGTGTTCGGCCCTGCTGGCCCGGGCCGGTTTTCGAGGGGCACCGACCGTCTTCGACCTGCCGGAACGGGACATGAGCCCTTTGGAGGCCCTGGGACGGGAATGGGAGATCCTGGGAGTCTACACGAAAAGATACAGTGCCTGCAGGGTCTGTCACGCCCATGTGGACGGGGTCTTGGAGATTATGGCCGCGGAAGGTCTCGGCCCGGAGGATGTGGCCCTTATTGAGGCAGGCTGTTCGGCGGATAAGAGCCTCAAGATGGACAATTATCGCCCGACGAATGTGTGGCAGGCCCAATACAGCCTGCCCTTCGCCGTAGGCGCCGCCCTGACCGAAGGGCGGGTCGGGCCGGACCAGGTCAACCCCGGCCGTCTCAACGATCCGGACATACTCCGGAATGCCGGCAAGGTGCGGATGTTTCATGACTCAACGGTGAATGACTTGATCCCGGGCAGTTTCGCCGGTTCAATCCGGTTGAAAACCAAAGACGGCCGCCTATTCGAACGATTTGTCCGATATCCGGCCGGTGAACCGGAAAACCCTTTGCCGGAAGAAGAGATGGAAGAGAAGTACCGGCACTTGACCATCGGGGTTTTGGGAGCCGAGCGCTCGGGCCGTCTGGAAGAACTGATCCGGGACTTGGAACGGCTTGAACAAGTGGACGGCCTGACGGAACTGCTGTGGTCCTTCTAGGGGCTTGTAACCGGGGCTCTGAAGAAATCGTGAAAATCATGAAGGGAGGTGAGAACGCTTCATTAAAATACATCGCGCTTATGGTCCCCACCCCTAAAACCAAGGAGGTCAAAATGAGAAGGCTATCATTCTTGGCGATCATTATCGTTGCCAAACTCTGTCTTGGCATTCCCTCTCCTGCGGCCGGCCAGCCCCAAGGGGAACTCAGGGTCGGCCTGTCGACGCTTTATGACCAAACCTTTCACCCGACTTGGGCCACCCTGTACCGCAAACAATATATCGAACCCATCTATGATTTCATAATCGGAGTGGATCCTGAGGGCAACTTCGATCCCTCACAAGGACTGGCCACCGAGTGGAAAAACTCCCAAGACCTGTTGACCTGGACCCTGACGATCCGCGACGGCGTCAAATTTCATAACGGGGATCCGTTGACCCTGGATGACATAAAATACACGATGGAGCAAGCCGCTTCCGACAAGAACAACGCCGGAAGCCGTTCCGACTGGCAGGCCCATCTGGCCGGCGTACAGGTCGTTGGGGAGAACCGGCTCGATGTCAAACTCAATAAACCCTGGCCGACTTTTCTGTACTACCTTTCAACCCTGGTTGGTTCTGAAGGCATGGTCCAGCCCAGAGAGTATATTAAGACGAAGGGCGAGGAAACTTTCATGAAGGCCCCTGTGGGTTCAGGAGCCTACAAGTTCTACGAATGGAAGGAAGGAGACTATGTCAAGCTCGAGGCCGTGGATCAGCACTGGCGCGTTGGAACCCCGTATTACAAGTACCTGACTTTCAAACTCATGCCCGAGCAGAACACCCGCATAGCCGCCCTGAAAACCGGTGAAATCGATGTGGCCGCAGTGGGCCTGACCCAGGCAAATGAGCTGAAAAAGGAAGGATACCGTGTCCAGCAAAAGGAGGATGGCCTGTATGTCGGCCTGATGTGGCTCCAGGACTACAGGTCCGACCTGGCCACCAACAACAAGAAGGTCCGCCAGGCCCTGGTATATGCAATAGACAAACAGAGTATAGTGGACCATCTCCTTATGGGAGAAGGTCAAGTTGTTGGTACTGCAGCTTCCATGTTCACCTGGTCCATTGAATACAAGCCTTACGATCCCCCTCAGTACGATCCGGAAAAGGCCAAAGAGCTTCTGAAGGAGGCCGGTTACGGAGATGGATTCACCATATACCTCTATTCGTTTGTGACTGCGCTGCCGGAAATCAAGTTGATCAACGAAGCCATCGCGGCCTATTGGCAAGCCATCGGCCTGGAGGTCAAGATCCTGGAGATGGATTACAGCGCCTTCAAGCCGTATTGGACGAAGACAAAGGATGTGCCCGGACCCGCGGCTTTCACACTGGCCTGGCCCAATCGCCCGGTCTATTCCTGGCGCAACATGTATCACTCCGAAGCCCTGTACAGCCATAAGAAGGACCCGGCCCTGGACCAGTTGATCGAGGCGTTCGAGACCGAGACCACTCCGGAAGGCTATAAGACCGGTGCCCGGAAGATCATGGACTATGTCCTGGATAACTTCTACGGCGCCGGGATCTGCACCACCCACCAGCTTTTCGTCGTGGGCAAGGATGTTCCGGCCTGGGACATGGGTAAGGGGGTAGGTTCTTTCCGTTGGGAGCACATCGGGAAGTAGGCATGTACTGATGACTGTTGATCGGGAGAACCGGGGAACAAAATCCCCGGTTCTCTCCAAACCATCTTAAATTCCAGGTATATATGAAGCGTTATCTCTTCATCCGTCTGGTTCAGTCTTTGGTTACGCTGTTTATGCTGTCAATCTTGATTTTCGTACTGGTGCGGCTTGCCGGAGACCCAGCCCTGCTGCTCCTCCCGGAAAACGCCTCTCAAGAGGATTATCTGCGATTGCGGGCGGAGCTGAGCCTGGATCGCCCGATACCTGTGCAGTACCTCGTCTTCCTGGGTAAGGCAGTGCAGGGTGATTTCGGCCAATCCATCCGCACGCACAAACCGGTCATGTCGTCCATCAAGGACTCTCTGCCCAACTCCCTGAAACTTGTGGGGGTGGCCTTCGTATTCACCATGCTTTTCAGCATTCCTTTAGGAACCCTGGCCGCCGTGTACCAGGACAGTCCGGTGGATATGGCTGTGAGGGTCCTGGCGGGCCTTGGACAATCCTTACCCACCTTCTGGGTCGGCCTGATGATGATTCAGCTCTTCGGCGTGAAACTCCGCTGGTTTCCCATAACGGGCATGGAAGGCTGGCAGAACTATATTATGCCCTCGACTTGCATGGGCGTCTTCCTCATGGCCGGGATCGTCCGCCTCCTGCGTTCCAGCATGCTCGAAGTCCTGGAAACGGATTTCATTCGCATGGCCAGGATCAAGGGAATAACCGAGCTTCGCGTGGTCCTCAAGCACGCACTCAAGAACAGCCTCTTGCCCGTGGTCAGTTTCGGGAGCATGTATGTCGCCATCATGGTCACAGGCGCCATACTCATCGAAACCGTCTTCAACTGGCCGGGTTTCGGCCGTCTCTCATACGATGCAATCGTCAACCAGGACTTTCCTCTTATCCAGGGAGTGATCCTGACCGCCGGCGCCCTGGTCATGTTGACCAATCTCGGGACGGATATCCTGTATGCCTATCTGGACCCGCGCATTCGCTACGGTTGAAAGGCCAAGGAGAAGAATCAACCTAGTGCGCACACCCAAGGACCAAAGAAGAAGGAAGGTTCGAAAAGGCTACCCGGTGCTCTCCGGCGCTGTGGTGCTGCTTTTTGTCCTGATGGCTCTTTTCGGCGAAGTCCTGGCCCCCTACCCTCCCAACCAGATGAACCTGGCAAAACGCTTTCAGCCGCCGTTCTGGCAGGAAGGCGGTGACTTGGCCCATCCACTGGGAACCGACATGATCGGCCGGGATGTCTTGAGCAGGATAATAGTCGGGGCACGCGTCTCTTTCATAGTGGCCATCCTGTCTCTGACCCTGGGGGGATGCGTGGGCACGGCCCTGGGCATTATCGCCGGGTATTACGGGGGAAGGGTGGACGGATTTCTCATGCGAGCGGCGGACGCGACCATCGCTTTCCCCATCATTCTCCTGGCCATGCTTCTGGCGGTCGCTCTGTCCCCCAGCCTGAAGAACGTGGTCATTTCCCTGGGGGTGGTCCTCTGGGCCCGCTATGCGCGCGTCATCCGGGGTGAGGTCCTGAGTTTCAGGGAGCGCGATTTCGTCAACCTGGCCCGGGTGGCCGGTTGCTCCGATTTCCGCATCATGTTCAAGCACATATTCCCCAATATACGCAGCACGCTTCTGGTCCTTCTGACCCTTCAGGTGGGCTGGGTGATTATCGTCGAGGCCAGCTTGAGCTTTATCGGTGCAGGGCTGCCCGGCCCCAACCCGGTCTGGGGCAGCATGATCGCCAAAGGCCGGGAGTATATGACCCGGGCATGGTGGATTCCCTTTTTCCCCGGCATGGCAGTCTCCGTAGTCTGTTTGAGTTTCAACATGCTGGGGGACTGGCTACGCAAGGTTTTGGACCCCCGGCTGCGCCAGGCCGGTGACGGAGGTCAATGATGCCGCCGATGTTGGATGTGCAGGACCTGCGCACCTATTTTTTTACCCGCTGGGGGGTCCTCAAGGCGGTGGACGGCGTCAGCTTCCAGGTTTATCCAGGGGAGACATTTGGGCTGGTGGGTGAATCCGGTTGCGGCAAGAGCATCACATGCCTCTCCATCCTGCGCCTACCGCCCCAGCCCGCCGGCCGGATCGTGGGGGGGCGGATCCTCATGAACGGGGAGGACCTCCTGACCAAATCCAGTGCAGAAATGCGGAAGATTCGCGGCGGACGCATCGGCATGATACTGCAGGACCCCATGAGTTCGCTCGATCCGGTCTTCACCATAGGCAACCAGATAAACGAAGCCATACGCGAGCACACCGGACTGAAGGGGAAAAGGCTCTTGGAGAAAGCCAAAAGCATGCTGGCCAGGGTTCATCTCCCCTCGCCTGAACTCCGGTTGCGGAATTGGCCGCACGAGTTATCCGGCGGCATGCGGCAGCGGGTTGTGGCGGCCATATCCCTGTCTTGCGAGCCCGGCCTGCTCATAGCGGATGAACCGACCACAAGCCTGGACGCCACCATCCAGGTCCAGCTCTTGAACCTCCTGCAGGGATTGCAGCAACAGAGCAATCTTTCCATGATCTTCATTACCCACGACTTCGGGATCGTGGCCGCACTTTGTCACCGGGCAGCGGTAATGTACGCCGGGCGCATTGTGGAATCGGCGCCCGTTAGGGAGCTGTTCAACAATCCAGCCCACCCTTACACGGAGGCGTTGCTCCGGTCAGTCCCCAAAGTCGAAGAGAGGGTTGAACGCCTGGAAAGCATCGACGGGCAGCCTCCTCCGCTGCACCAGTTGCCGGAGGGCTGCTATTTCCAGCCGCGCTGCAGAAAATCGCGGCCGGAATGCCGCGAACAATATCCACCTTCAAAGGAGATCAACTCTCAGCACACGGTCAGTTGCTGGCTGTTTGAGTGAAGCATATATGGAAATCCTTCTGGAAACAGATAAAATAAGAAAATTCTTTCCGGTCAATACAGGCGTGTTTGTGAGCCGGCTGGCCGGATACATCAAGGCGGTGGACGAGGTCAGCTTCCAGATCCGGCCTGGGGAGACCTTTGGGCTGGTGGGAGAGTCGGGATGCGGGAAAAGCACCATCGCCAAGCTGATCCTCATGATTGAAGGGCTGACCGGAGGAGAAATCCGTTTTCGGGGGCGGTCCATCAGTGGATTGGGTCGGCGCGACCTCTTTCGCTACCGCTCGGCCACACAGGCGGTCTTTCAGGACCCTGCCAGTTCCCTTAATCCGCGCATGCGTGTAGGCGATATCGTCAGCGAACCCCTTGTTGTCACGCAGAGCTCTTCCAGACGGGAGGTCAAAGAACGCCTGAATGAAGTTTTCCTGCAGGTAGGCCTGGACCCTCAGGCCGCCGGCCGCTACCCTCACGAGTTTTCGGGCGGGCAGCGCCAGCGGATCTCCCTGGCCAGGGCCTTGATCGTGCGCCCCAGCCTGATCGTCCTGGATGAACCGGTTTCCGCACTGGACGTGTCCATCCGGGCCCAGATCATGAACCTCCTGCGTGAGATCCAATTGGATACGGGCGTGGCCTACCTTTTCATAGCGCACGATCTTGGTACGGTGCGATACATGAGCGATCAGATCGGAGTCATGTATCTAGGCCGCATGGTGGAGAAAGGGCCCGCCGAGGCCGTATTCAACAACCGGATACATCCTTACACCCAGGCGCTGTTTTCCGCGGCACTGCCCACACACCCGGACCAGCCATGGAAAGCGGTCCAGCTGACTGGGGAGATCCCCACCGCCTTCAACCCGCCGGCGGGATGCAGGTTCGCCGGGCGTTGCCCTTACAGGAAAAGCGATTGCTGCAATAGAGAACCTACACTGCAGGAGTCTGCACCGGGCCACTTCGCGGCTTGCCACGGGTATTGAGGCTTGTACTGTTATGAACGAGATAACCGGCACTTTATTGAGCGGCGGCCACGAAATCGCCGCCTTCGGCGCGGACGAACAGACCGGCATGCGGGCTTTGGTCGTGGTGCATGACACCAGCCTCGGCCCGGGTCTCGGTCCGCCTCGCCTGGACCTTACGCTGAGCGAGCCGGAAGCCTACCGGCATGCCGTGGAGTTCTCCAGGCAGCAGACTTTCAAATACGCCGTGGCAGGGCTGCCCTACGGTGGAGCACGAGCGGTCATCTTCGGCATGAGCCGGGCAACCGGCCGGCCCGCGCTGCTGCGGGCCTTCGGGCGCTTCATCGACTCCCTGGGTGGGAACTGTATAACCAGCGGCGGCGGGGCGGGCCTGACGGAAAGCGACACATTCATACTCATGGAGAGCACCCGTCACATCATGGGGCTGCCCGAATCCGCAGGCGGCAGCGGGGAGCCGGCCGTCATGGCCGCCTACGGCATCTTCTGGGGACTGAAGGCCTGCACGCTTCATGCATTCGGTGAAGAACGCCTGTCCGGACGGAGAATCGCTCTGCAAGGGACAGGCAGGGTTGGAAGCGCCCTAGCTCGTCTGTTGACGGAAGAGGGTTGCGAGCTGACAGTGGCGGACAAGGAGCCGGGAAATGTGGAGCGGATCCGGGAGAAATTCGGAGCAAGAGTCGTTTCCCCGGAAGAGATTTACGACCAGGAGGTGGATGTGTTTGCACCCTGCGCCCTGGGAGGGACCATAAATGACGAAACCATACCCAGGCTGCGCTGCAGGATCGTGGCCGGAGCGGCCAACAACCAGTTGACCCATCCGGTTCCTCAGGCCCGCCGGCTGGCGGCCCTGGGTATCCTGTACGCTCCCGACTATGTCCTCAACGCCGGCGGCTTCATCAACATCACCGCGGAAAGGGGGGGGTATGATCCGGACCGCGCCCGTGCCCGCGTTCGAGGCATCCGAGATACGGTGGACTGTATACTGGTACAGGCCGAAGAACAAGGCATCACGCCCCTGGAAGCTGCCGATCACATCGCCGCCGCGCGGCTCCATGAGGCCCGGGCCCGCCGGCCGGACACACTGGGATAGGATGAAAGACGGACAGGCTCCGTGCGGCTGAGGCAGAGAGGGTATCTTTGCAATTGTCCAGGCGGTTCAGGAAATGCGGGCTCTTTTGAAACCCGTCGGAAAGAGGAGGGAAAATGGACTTTGAACTGACAGAAGAGCACCGCATGTTCCAGAAATTCATCCGGGATTTCGCGGAAAAAGAGATTTCGCCCCTGGTGGAAGAGGCCGAAGAGAAGAATGTTTTTCCCACGCAGCTCTTCAAAATGATGGGCGAGATGTCGTTCCTGTGCCCCCGTTATCCGGAGGAACTGGGGGGCGGAGGCGGGGACAAGATTACCGAGGTCATCATGGCTGAGGAACTCAACAGGATCAATGCCGGCATCGCCGCATCCCTCATGGTTCAAGGCGGCCTCAGCACACAGCCCATTTTCCACTACGGCTCCGAAGAGCAAAAAAAGCGGATATTGATACCGGCCATAAAGGGCGAAAAGATCGGGGCCTTTGCCTTGACCGAGCCGAATTCCGGTTCGGATGCCGCATCCATCAGGACCAAGGCCGTAAGGGACGGGGATTATTACATCATCAACGGGTCCAAGATATTCATCACTAACGGCCCGATCTGTGATTACGCGGTTGTGGCAGCGTACACCGATCCGGAAAAGAGGGGGGAGGGGATCAGCCTCTTCATCGTCGAAAGAGGCACGCCCGGATTCACCGTCTCTCGCAAGCTGGACAAGGTGGGAAACCGGTCCATCGAAACCGGAGAGCTGGTTTTCGAGGACTGCAGGGTGTCCGCTGGAAACCTGATAGGAGGAAAAGAAGGGGGAGGGTTCAGGATGCTCACCGACACCCTGACCTCCGGCCGGATCACCTACGGTGGCCGCTGCACGGGAACAGCCCAGGCCGCATATGACCTGACCGTGCAGTACGCCAGGGAGCGTGTACAGTTTGGAAAGCCAATCATCAAGTTCCAGAACACCCGGTTCAAACTCGCTGAAATGGCCATGCATATCGATATCATGCGGACCTATACCTATCGCGTGGCTGCCATGTACGACCAGGGAATAAAAGTGCAGAGGGAGGCGGCGATGGTGAAGCTGTTTACGGCGGAGACCCTGCAGAAGATCCTTGCAGATTCGATGCAGATCCACGGAGGCTACGGATACATGATGGAATATCCCATCCAGAGATATTGGAGAGACGGTCGACTCTTCACCATAACCGAGGGGACTTCGGAGATCCAGCGCCTTGTGATCGCTAGAGAGTGTGGTTTCTAGCATTTCAACGGAGGACACTCCCATTCCGGCATGGTCCTTATGGAGGCTCTCCTTGCGCATCCGGACTGCCTGCTCGAACTTGGTCTCGAATCAGACTCTCACTTTGCCCACCCGGATCTCCCTTTGGGCGACCACTTTATCGGTTTGATAGAACCTGAAGACCATGGGCGGAAAGGCCCGGCGGGTCTTTACCTTTACACCCTGAAACTTCGAGCACGAGGTGGAAGGATAGAAAACCGTGAAACTTCAGGTAAATAAATATTATAAAACAGATCCTGACGGAGGAAAATAAATGGATGATGTGGTGATCGTTTCGGGGGTCAGGACCCCTATAGGGGCATACGGCGGCAGTCTCAAGGACATCCCGGTCTACCGGCTTGCAAGTGTGGTGTTCAACGAGGTCTTGAGGCATGGAGGGATAACGCCGGATATGGTGGACGAAGTCATTATGGGACAATCGTACCAGAACGGAGAATGCGCCAACGGCGCCCGTATGGCCCTGCTGGACGCCGGCTGGCCGGATACCGTCCCGGGGGTGGTCCTCGATCGCCGTTGCTGCTCCGGGTTGGATGCCGTATTCTTCGGAGCCATGAAGATTCAGACCAGGAATGCGGATATCGTTGTGGCAGGTGGAATGGACAGTATGAGCCAGGCGGAAATCTACATCCCGGGGGAGTTCAAGTGGGGGCTGGGCGGGAAGATGGATTCCAAATGGGGGTTCATGCCCAGGGGGCACGGCGCGCTTTCCATGTGGGGCATCCCTCTTTACGACCGCATACAGAGGGCGCGTGTCATGTCGCAACCCATTGAGCGCCATGGGGAGCTGAACTCCATGATGACGTGGGCCGAAAACGCAGCTCAAAAGGAATCCATCACCAGGGAAGATGCGGACAGGTGGGCCTTGAGAAGCCATGTAAGGGCCGTCGAAGCCATGGATTCGGGAAAATTCCAGGAGGAAATCGTCCCCATCACTCTGAAGAAAAAAGGGGGAATTGACAGCTTCGACACGGATGAGACCCCAAGGCGGGACACAACATTGGACAAGCTGGCAAAGCTCCGGGCAGTGTACCCGAACGGGATCTGTACCGCGGGAAATTCATCCAGTGAGAATGATGGCGCCGCGGCGCTGGTATTGATGTCGAGAAATCGAGCCGTGGAACTAGGGGCTCCTGTCCTAGGTGTATTAAGGTCCTGTGCCGTGGCGGCCACGGACCCAGCCTTGACATACCCGGCCGTACCAGCAGCCGTCCGGAAAGCCTTAGACAAGGCCGGTATAGGTATCGGCGATGTGGATCTGATTGAGATTCAGGAGGCCTTTGCCGTTCAGACCCTTGCCGACGCCAAGCTGATGGATATCAAAGAAGACGAATTTGATGACAAAATAAATGTCAACGGATCCGGGATCTCCTTGGGGCATCCCATAGCGGCCACCGGAGCTATGCGATTGGTGACGCTGCTCCATGAGATGAAGAGGTGCGAAGCCCGTTACGGGCTCGTTACGATTTGCGGCGGCGGGGGGCAAGGAATCTGTGCAGTCCTTGAGAAGGATTAGTTTTCATCCGGAAATGGTTTTTGCCTAACTCTTTGTCAAGCGTGGAGATTTCCTGTGCACAAGAAAGCATTCAACCGTAATGGTTTCTGTGACTTTTTAGGGTCGCATATGGAGTTGCGGCGGCTGTCACCAAAAAGAATGAAGAAGAGCAATACAGAAAAAACGAGCCAGGGAGGAAAGAAATGGAAATAAGAAGGGTGGGAGTCGTGGGTTGTGGGACCATGGGGGCCGGCATAGCTCAAGTCTGTGCACAGGCGGGCTACCTGGTAAAGGTCTCCGAGACGCACGAGGCGACTCTGAAGAAAGGCGTGTCTTCAATCACCTCCTTTTTGGAAAAAGGTGTACAGAAGGGAAAGCTGAATGAGCAGGAAAAGGAACAGGCCTTGGATCGTATTCAAGGCGTTACGGATTTGGAGGCCTTGTCGGATTCGGACCTCATAATCGAGGCGGTGAGTGAAAATATGGAACTCAAGCAGGAAATATTCAGGCAGCTCGATCGATTATGCCCTGGATCCACCATCCTGGCCACCAATACCTCCAGCCTCTCGATCATAGATATTGCCTCGGTCACGGACAGGCCGGATAAAGTCTTGGGGCTTCATTTCATGAATCCGGTCCCCTTGATGAAACTGCTTGAAATGGTGAAGTCAATCGCTACCAGCCAGGAAGTCCTGAAGACGTGTCGTGGCTTTGGACAATCTATCGGAAAAACGATTATTCTGGCCGATGATAGACCCGGCTTCATAGTCAACTACCTCCAGTATCCTTTTCGGCTTAATGCCATCCGGATGCTGGAGGCGGGCATGGCCACAAAGGAGGACATCGATGCCGCGGCCACTCTGGGACTGGGTCACCCACTCGGACCGCTGGCCCTCCAGGACTTGGTGGGTCTGGATGTCACATATGCAGGCGCGATGGCCGTATACGAGGCGACGGGGGACCCCCTTTTTCACCCGCCGGTCCTGATGCAGAAAATGATCTCGGCCGGATGGCTCGGACGCAAGACCGGCAAAGGCTTCTATCATTACGGAGGCAAAGGCGAAAAGTAGGCCGCGCAGATCCTCGGACTGTCCCCTTCCAACCTCCACCGCTGACATGTCAAGGGGAGGAAGTCGTGTCCGGAAAAGAATGCGTCGAGAGCTGGCAACGGGTTCCTTAAGGCCGTTCCGGCCTTATCTGAACAGGTTATATCGACTTTGACACCTGAAATCGCGGCTTCCTATATTATTTTAGGAGGTGCAGCATTTGATAAGCTACGCCCCGCCAGGATCAACAGCAACCCCAGGAAGGCCTTTTTACATTCGTTTGATTGGACAGGAGTTGGATAAAACGCCCATACAAGAAAAAGGCCCTTCCGAAGAAGAGCCTTAAGTTATTGTTTTTACTGGTGCCCCCG
>CAYVDE010000034.1:0-25618 GCA_964450535.1 uncultured Desulfobacterales bacterium | reverse complement strand
CCGCCGCTCCTCCTGCAGCCAGGATGAAGAGCAGCCCCAAAACAAGCATGGCCTTTAACAAGCGCCGCATGGACAGGACCCCCTATTTGTTTGGATTCGGTTCGCAACAGGTGAATCCGCTGCGATTCATATGTACACTATGGCACAACCTGTGAAGGGTGTAAAGCCGTGCCCTCAAGGCCCCCAAGTCATATTTTGCTCTCGTGTCTCTACCTCATTCTTATATTTCACCATAAAGGGCTGGAAGAGCACGAAGAATCGAAAAATGCTGTTACCGGTACCATTCAAAGTTCATATTTCAAATGAATATTTTGATTTAATATATTGATATAATTATAGCTATAGAGCCATTATCCGGCTCTACTCGAAAAGCTACAGAAACGGATTCCTGTCCATGGAGCGGTATTGAACAGCCTCTGCCACGTGGTCCGCCAGCACGTGCGGGCTGGCCTCGAGATCGGCTATAGTGCGGGCGACCTTGAGGATGCGGGCATGTGCCCTGGCGCTGAGAGCGAAACGCTCCACTGCTCTTTGAAGCAGCGTCTCTCCGTCGCGGTCCAGAGACACACTCTTTCGGAGCAGGCGCGCACCCATGGCGGCGTTTGTCTGAACGGCCTCGTCTCGAAAGCGCGCGGCCTGCATCTCACGGGCTGATCGAACCCTCTCGAAGATCTCGCCTGATCCTATGCCTTCATCATCAGTACGCATATCCCTGTATGACACCCGGGGGACCTCCACATGCAGATCGATGCGATCCAGCAGGGGACCGGAAATACGGGCACGGTAACGGTTCACCTGATCGGGGGTGCATGTACAGGACTTCCTTCGATCTCCAAGATAACCGCACGGGCAAGGGTTCATGGCCCCTACAAGCATGAAGTCCGCAGGAAAAACTACGCTGGAGTTTACTCTCGATATGGTGACCCGGCCGCTCTCCATAGGCTGACGGAGGACCTCGAGGACGTTTCGCCGGAACTCGGGCATCTCATCCAGAAACAGGACCCCGTTATGCGCAAGACTAACCTCTCCGGGCCTCGGGTTTTGCCCCCCGCCCACGAGCCCTGCATCTGAAACCGTATGATGCGGCGCGCGGAAAGGCCTCGCGGTCAGCAGGCCCTCGCCTTCAGGCAGGAGACCGCAGACACTGTAGACCATGGAGGTCTCCAGGGCCTCGTCGAAGCAGAGTTCAGGGAGTATCCCGGGCAGGCGTCTGGCAAGCATGGTCTTTCCGGAACCGGGAGGCCCTACCATAAGCATATGATGCCCCCCGGCCGCAGCCACTTCAAGTGCCCTCTTGGCGTTTTCCTGCCCCCTGACATCCCTGAAATCTTCGGCATCCCGGCATTTGCGGGAAGACCCTTCCCACGAAGCGCGAACAGGTACGGGTTTTACCTCGCCCGTAAGAATCTCCACTACGGAAGGAAGAGAATCAACCGCGTAGACGGCTATCCCGTCGACAACCGCAGCTTCCGCGGCATTTGCCGCCGGCACGAACATTCCCCGCAATCCGGCCTTTCTGGCCGCCGCAGCCAGGGACAACACGCCGTGGGTGGATCGTATCGAGCCGTCAAGGGACAACTCACCCAGAATCATGTGATCAACAAGGGAGGCGGCAGGGATCATGCCGGAGGCGGCCAGAATACCCAGGGCAATGGGAAGGTCAAAACCCGTCCCGACCTTTTTCACGTCAGCCGGCGCCAGGTTTACCGTGATACGATCCGAAGGGAATGAATAACCTGCATTCCGTATGGATGCCTTGACCCGGTCCTTGCTCTCCCTTACCGCCACCTCGGGCAGTCCAACGGTGGAAAACGCCGGTAGCCCTGAGGTGATATCCACCTCTACAAACACCAAAAAGGCCTCAATACCTATGACGGTACCGCTCAAGACTTGGGAGAGCATGTCGAATTCCGGTCAAATGATAAGGTTTTATGCTTTACAAAACGCAGGAGAAAGGTTAAAAAATAAGGTTTATTCCATCTGCCACATCGGCAGGAATGGAAACCTCTCTCGAGGAGTGTGCAATGGCTCGAATCACAGTAGAAGACTGTCTCCAAAAAGTAAATAACCGTTTTGCCCTGATACATATGGCTGCAAAGAGGGTACGTCAACTGAGAAAAGGCCTCGAACCCACTCTGGCGTCCAAGAATAAGGATGTGGTCGTGGCCCTGAGGGAAATCGCAGCGGGAAACGTGGTAAAGGCTGAACCCGTCGATTCGGAAACCCTGCTTGAAGCCCGTGCCGACTCCATGGCCCGGCAACTGCTGGAAGAAGCGGGCGATGAAAGGGCGGTTGAAGAAAAATCAGACGAAACAGAAGCATAAACCGGAAACCACTCCGCTGACTCTGGCTGAAAGCCTGTGCGGTCTTTTCCGGTGATAATTTGAGTCGGCAGGGGCTGATGACGAATGCGTAAGCGAGATTACTACGAGGTTCTGGGCGTTTCAAGGAACGCCGCGACTGAAGAGATAAAGAAGTCCTACCGCAAACTGGCCATGAAATACCACCCGGACAGAAATCCGGGCGACAAAGAGGCCGAAGAAAAGTTCAAGGAAGCGGCCGAAGCCTATGAGGTGCTTCGCGACCAGGAAAAGCGGCAGGTCTATGACCGGTATGGCCACGAAGGCCTGGAGGGAACCGGCTTCCGTGGATTCAGCGGTTTCGAAGACATCTTCACCAGTTTCGGAGATATTTTCGAGGACTTCTTCGGCTTCGGCAACCGGGGAAGAGGACGTACGCGGGCCAGGCAGGGCAACAGCCTTCGATATGATCTCGAAATCACGCTGGAGGAGGCCTTCAGCGGCAAGGAAGAAGAGATCGTATTTCAGAAGGAAGACTTGTGTGAGGCCTGTTCGGGAACCGGTGCGAAACCGGGGTCCGAGCCCCGGGTCTGCCCAACCTGCCAGGGACGAGGCCAGGTGGTTCGATCCCAAGGTTTTTTTCAGATAAGCACCACCTGTCCGAGTTGCAACGGCGAAGGCCGGACCATCTCGGATCCCTGTGAAGTATGTCGTGGTCGCGGGCGTATTCGTGCGGAGCGGAAGATAACCCTAAAAATCCCGCCGGGCGTGGATCACGGATCCCAGCTCCGCCTCCGCGGGGAAGGAGAACCCGGAGAGCACGGCGGACCTCCAGGGGATCTCTTCGTGGTGATCCATGTCAGGAAACACGACTTCTTCACCCGGGAGCGCGAGCACCTGTTCTGTGAGATACCTGTCTCTTTCGTGCAGGCCGCCTTGGGCGACAGCGTGGACATCCCCATGATCGACGGGGAAAAGACAAAGGAACTCTCAATTCCCAAGGGTACCCAACCCGGTGATGTGCTCACGATTCACGGGGGCGGCATGCCGGGCCTTCGAGACCAGAGGCGAGGAGACATGTTCGTCAAAGTGAATGTGAAGATTCCCAAACGACTCAGCCAGCGACAGAAGGAATTACTTCAAGAATTTGCTGGTATAGAGGGAGATAAAGTAACACACAAGGCAAAGAATTTATGGAAAAAGTTTACCGCCTGACACTTTTGTTCATACGCAAGGCGCCTTTTGCCCTCTGGTGCCGGAGACGTATCGTCAGGCCCCAAACATGATGGACCGGAGGATGGGTAGGGTATATGCTTACCAAGAAAAAACTGGAATTCTTTGAAAAACTGCTTAATGAACGGCTTGACGAGCTTCTGGAGCAGGCCTACGAGACGGTCGATGACATGAGCGACCAGAAGGAGAATCTGCCGGACCCGTCCGATAGAGCCACCCTGGAATCGGACAGGAACTTCACTCTTAGAATCCGCGATCGCGAACGAAAGCTGATCGGAAAGATCAAGGACGCGATCGAGCGCATAGAAAACGGCACTTACGGAATCTGTGAAGAGTGCGGGGAAGATATTTCCGAAAAGAGGCTTCGTGCCCGCCCGGTAACCACGCTCTGTATCGACTGCAAGAAGCGGCAGGAATCGGACGAGAGGATCCGGGGAGTCTGAGCCAAGTCCGCGCCAGGCTCACCTCCCTGCCCTTTTCCCTTCCAGTCGCTGTAATGCCTCAACCCCTATATCGGTGGACCATCGCCCTCGCAGGTGCCGGTCACTTCGAATGCCTATTATTTAACTTCTTTCATAATCTTTTTGCTGCTGTTTACCTACTACCGATTTCTTGTTTTTTTGAAACCAAAAAATTCAATAAACAGGTTTTTTCTTGATCAAACCGGCCATGCCCGAGAAACCTGAAAAAGCTGAAGCCGCCGCTGGACGAGATGGAAAACGGGTTGAGGTGATTACGACCCACATCAACGCCGATTTCGATGCTCTCGCGTCCATGCTGGCCGCCAGCAAGCTATACCCCGACGCCGTCCTGGTCTTTCCTGGAAGCCAGGAAAAGGGGCTGCGTAATTTCTTCATTCACACCGCCTCCTACGTATTCAACTCCACCAAGATTCGAAACCTGGATCTTCAAACCGTTGGAAGACTGATCCTCGTGGATACCCGCCAGAGGAGCCGCATAGGCAGGTTCGCCCAGATCGTGGACAAGGAAGATGTGGATGTTCATATATACGACCACCACCCGGACTCGGACGACGACATCCGCGGCAGCTTTCAGGTGATACGCGAAGTAGGGGCCGCCACATCCCTGATCACGGAGATTTTGGCGGAAAAAGGGCTCACTGTGAGCCCGGACGAGGCCTCTATCATGTGCCTGGGGATTCACGAAGACACCGGATCCTTCACCTTCTCCTCGACCCGCGCCGAAGACTACCGGGCGGCGGCCTGGCTCACTGAAATGGGCGCCGACCACAACCTGATCTCCGATCTGCTGACAAGGGAACTGACGGCCGAGCAGGTCCGCCTCCTAAATGACCTCATGCAGGAGGCCTCCACCCAGGTCATCAACGGCGTAAAAGTCGTGATCACAGAAGTCATTCGGGATGATTATGTGGGCGACCTTGCGGTGCTCGTGCACAAGTTCATGGACATGGAGAACCTGGATGTAATCTTTACCCTTGCCCAGATGGAAGACAAAATCTACCTCGTGGCGCGAAGCCGAATCGAAGACGTGAACGCGGCCGAGATCGCACTGGCCTTCGGTGGGGGCGGCCATCCGCGTGCCGCCTCGGCCACCATCAAGAACAAGACCCTTATTCAGGCCCGGCGCTCGCTTCAAGCCCTTCTGCGGAGCCGCATCAACCCGCGCAAGACGGCCCGTGATGTAATGTCTTCTCCAGTCATTCAAATCGGGCCGCAGGAGACCATTCAGGAAGCAGCCGCGGTCATGACTCGATACAACATCAACGTGCTCCTGGTGGTAGACGAAGAAGCTGGAATCCAGGGGTATATTTCCCGCCAGGTGGTTGAAAAAGCGGTATATTTTCACCTGGGAGATCTCGAGGTGCAAGAGTACATGAATATCGAGTTCTCTTCGGTAAGTCCTGACGCTTCGCTCAAGGAAGTACAGGATCTAATAATCAAGAACCGCCTCCGTATTCTGCCCGTACTGGATGAAGGGCGGGTACTCGGCGTGATCACACGCACGGACCTGCTCAACATTCTGGTGGGAGAACCCGTGATTCGGGATTTCACCTATGAGTCCAGGCACGCGTCCCAGTTCATACGTAAGAAAAACATGGCCTCCATGCTCAAGGAGCGCCTTCCCAGAAAGGTCATCACCTATCTCAAGGAGTTCGGAAAGGTCGCGGACCTGCTCGGTTACAATGCCTACCTGGTGGGAGGGCTGGTCCGGGACGTGTTTCTCAAGCGGGAGAACCTGGACGTTGATCTGGTGGTTGAAGGTGACGGGATCTCGTTCGCCCGCTCCTTTTCCGAGCGTCACAAGGAGGTCCGCGTCCGAATGCACCACAAATTCGGAACCGCCGTGGTGGTCTTTCCCGACGAGTTCAAGGTGGACATAGCCACGGCGCGAATAGAGTACTACGAATCACCTGCGGCACCACCCATCGTGGAAACGAGTTCTCTCAAGCAGGACCTGTTCCGCCGGGATTTCACAATGAACACCCTTGCCGTCAAGCTGAACTCCAGGCATTTCGGGACACTCGTGGACTATTTCGGCGCCCAGAAAGACTTAAAGGAGAGAGTGATCCGCGTACTGCACAACCTGAGCTTTGTAGAAGACCCCACACGGGTCCTTCGAGCGATCCGCTTTGAACAGCGGTTCGGTTTCAAGATCGGCAAGCTCACCCTGGCGCTGATGAAGAACGCCGTCTCCATCAATACATTCAAGGAAATGTCGCCCAGGAGGCTTTTCCTGGAACTCAAACTGCTCATGATGGAGAAGGATCCGGTTCAATTGATAGAGCGAATGGACGGGTTAAACCTGCTCCAGGTGATCCACCCCAAGCTCCGCCTCACGGATGACCTGTTGTCGTTGTTGCGCGAGACCGATGCAGTCCTCTCATGGTATGACCGCCTCTACCTCGACGAGCCATATGACCCCTGGAAAGTCTACTGGCTCGGGCTCACCTCACCCCTGGACAACGCCTCGCTGATCGCACTGGCTGAAAGGGCACAGATTTCGGAGCAGGAGGGTCTTGGTTTAGTACACCAGAGGCGAAAGGCCGGGAACGTTTTGGACGATCTGTTCCGGCTTGATGAAAACAACCTTTTCGGGGTCTACTCCCTACTGTACGAATATGACAGTGAATTGATACTTCATCTTATGGCCAAGAGCAACAACCGGCGGATCAAACGGCAGATCTCCCTGTTCTTCAGCCGGCTGAAAGACTTTGAATCCTTTCTAAAGGGCCGCGACCTCAAGGCCTTGGGAATCCCGCCGGGTCCCGTCTACAGGGAGATACTGGACCGGCTCCTGGAGGCCAGGATGAACGGCCTGATCCATACCAGGGACCAGGAACTCAGCTTTGTGTTCGAGAACTACTCCGATTGTATGACGGAAGGAAAGACCCCTGCCCCTTCCAAGAAAAGCCTTGAATAATTTACATGTTCTCATAATATTACGCAATTCGCGGTAACCAGGCGGGATGAACGCCGGCTCGCCCCTCCAATTAAAGACCATAGCCGATAAATTTCCGCACGGGAGAAGGAAAGCATGAGTCGGAAGCGTATCGTGAGCGGAATGCGGCCCACTGGAGATATGCACCTGGGGCATGTCCACGGGGCCCTGGAAAACTGGAAGAGACTGACCAATGACTATGATTGCTTTTACTTCATTGCGGATTGGCACGCCCTGACCAGCGACTATGCCGACACCAGCGCCCTCCGCAGTTATGCGCACGAGATTATCATCGACTGGATCGCTGTGGGCCTGGACCCGAACGTCGCCACCTTTTTTGTTCAATCCCAAATCCTCGAGCACGCGGAGCTTCACCTTATTTTTTCCATGATAACCCCGCTTCCCTGGCTCGAGCGTAACCCCACTTACAAGGAACAGCTTCGGGAACTGGTCCAAAAAGACGTGCACACCTATGGTTTCCTCGGGTACCCTGTTCTTCAGGCCGCGGACATCCTGATCTATAAGGCCGGGGGAGTCCCCGTTGGAGAAGACCAGGCTCCTCACGTAGAACTCACCCGAGAGATAGCTCGTCGTTTCAACCACATATATGGAGACGTCTTTCCCATTCCCGATCTGCTTCTTGCCCCCACTTCCAAACTGCTCGGCCTGGATCGGAGAAAGATGAGCAAGAGTTACGGGAACGCCATTCTACTCAAGGACGATGCCGCTACAGTAAGCGCCAAGGTAAGCCAAATGGTCACGGACCCTCAGCGTGCCCGCAAGAACGACCCCGGGGACCCCTCTGTATGCAATGTCTTCAGTTTTCACGAATTCTACACCGACAGCGAGGTAGTTCGCCGGATCGAGACGGAATGCCGTGCAGCCGGGATCGGCTGCGTGGAGTGCAAAAGGCTCATGGCTGATAACCTGAACAAGGCCCTGGAACCCATCCGGGAAAAACGCAGGGAACTCGAAGCCGATCCGGAGACCGTCCGTTCCATCATGGCCGAGGGCACTGACCGGGCGAGGTCGATAGCGCGCGGGACAATGGAAGAAGTCCGGGAAAGAGTCAAAATTTGACTATGAACGAACCCCAGTATTATGAAGTCAGGCTGGATTTGTTCGAGGGGCCCCTGGACCTTCTCCTGCACCTCATTCGTAAGAACGAGGTGGACATCTTCGATATCCCCATATCCACCATCACCGATCAGTACCTGGAATACCTTGACCTGATGAAGGCCCTTAACATAAGCGTAGCCGGGGACTTTCTGGTGATGGCCGCGACCCTCATACACATAAAGTCCAAGATGCTCCTGCCGCCCAGCCCGGACGACGAGGAAGAGGAAGACCCGCGAATCGAGATCACCCGCCCCCTAATGGAGTACCTGCGCCTGAAGGAGGTTGCCGGGGAGCTTTCGGAACGTGACATCCTCGAGCGAGACATTTTCACACGAAAGACGGCCCCGGACGATCTGGCCCCTTACCGGGAAGATGCCCCGCTCCCAAAGGCGAATCTGTTCCAGCTGATGGACGCCTTCAAGCGGGTGATTGAACGGTACTCACCCGGCGCTGAAATCAGTTTTCGGTACGAAAAGTGGTCTCTCAAAGACAAGATGACTTATATTATGGATCGGCTGAAGGAACGATCCCTTTCGTTTTCCGAGCTTTTTACAGAAAAGAGCACCATCTCCGAACTGATCGCCACGTTCCTGGCCCTTCTTGAACTTGTGCAGACGGGCCTGATCCGGGTCCACCAGCAGGACATGGAGCAAGACATCGTTCTTCAGGCCTGCTTTGAAAACACTGAGGACGCCGCAAGTGCCTAAGTCATTGAAACTAATCATTGAAGCCCTGCTATTTGCTTCGGATCACCCCTTGGCTGTCAAGGACTTTCGTTCCTGGCTCCCAGATGCCGAACCCGCAAACATAAGAAGCGCCCTCAAGGTGCTCAAGTACGAGTACGAGGCAATGAGCCGAAGCTTCAGCCTTCATGAGGTGGCCGGGGGCTATCAATTCAGGAGCCGTTCGGAGTTCGGCCCCTACATCCTGCGCATGCTCCAGACAGCTCCGGCAAGGCTTTCCCGGGCCGCCCTCGAGACCCTTGCCATCATCGCCTATAAACAGCCCATCGTCCGGCATGAAATCGAACGGGTACGGGGTGTGGAATCCGGCGGGATCCTTCGGAACCTGCTCGAAAAGGACCTGATCCGTGTCATGGGCCGAAAAGACGTTCCTGGACGTCCGTTGATCTACGGCACCACCAAGAGGTTTCTTGAGGTGTTCGATCTCGACAGCATCGATTCACTTCCCAAGCTAAAGGAAATAAAGGAATTCGGAAACGAGGAACATGGCACGAAAACCGACACGCCCCCACCGGGGGAAACCCTCCTCCTCAAAACACCCGAGCAGGGGACCGAGGAAGGCCCGCCCAAGGACCCGGACGCCGGACGCCACCCGGAGACCGATGAGACCGCGAACGGCAAAGAACATTCCCTCGAAAACGGAGGTCCGGGAGAGGATACCGCCGCCGAGACCCCAAGCGAACCAGAGGATAAATAAGATCCTCTCCTCGGCCGGGGTGGCGTCCCGAAGAGGCGCGGATGAACTCATACTGGAGGGCCGGGTAACCGTTAACGAACGGCCGGTCCTCACCCCCGGGATCAGCGCGTTGTGGGGAAAAGATCGAATATGCGTGGACGGAATTCCGATTCCCGGTCCGAGGCATCCCATCTACATCATGATGAACAAACCCTTCGGGGTCATCTCCGGCCTCCGCGATCCCGAGGGACGGCCTGTGGTCACGGACCTGCTCCCCGACATAAAAGAGCGGATATACCCTGTGGGACGGCTTGATTTTGACAGCCTGGGATTGCTCCTCTTGACGAATGACGGCGAATGGGCCCATCGGATGACCCACCCCCGATACCGGGTCCCCCGTGTCTATAAAGTCACGCTGGACGGGGAAATCTCGCAGGAGGCCTTGGACCTGCTTCGTAAGGGCGTTACCCTGGATGACGGCTACAGCGGGCCGGCCGGAGTTACGCTCCTCTCCAAAAAAGCTCAACGGAGCGTAATCAGGATAAAGATTCACGTGGGGCGAAGCAGGATCATTCGCCGCATGCTCGACGCCGTCGGCCACCCGGTTATCCAGCTCATGCGAATCGGTTTCGGCCCACTGGTCCTTGGAGATCTGAGGATAGGTTCATACCGCCCCCTGACCGATTCCGAGACGGCGGAGGCCAGGCGTGCCGTGGGACTCAAATAGGTCTTAGAAAATACTTTGCTAAAAAACTGGAATTTCGCCAACGATAAAACAAAGACGCCGGCTTTCAGAGGACAGACGTTGAGGTCTCTCGAAGTGTCGCTTCATCACCTGATATACCGCGTAATCGCCGGTAATCAAGGCCTCGTGGCGGAGGGGGCCGGGGTCTTCCGTAGCGGACATTTAGCGTACGTAGGAAGTCCCAGGCCCCCGGAGCCCGACCGGATTTTCATGCGCGGGGGTGGCAACGGATTGCCATGTGCGTTTGGGCGTGAAGGCGCGTGATGCTCCTCAGTTTTCTATTTACAACGATCCCGTTCTATTGTAAGGATTCTGTTCTGTAGATCGGTGCGATTCAATGCACGGGCGGTTAACTCAGCGGGAGAGTGCCATCCTCACACGGTGGAAGCCCCGGGTTCGAATCCCGGACCGCCCACCACCTGAAAAATTGTCAGCCTTTGGGTTGTATCAGGGAGGGGTCGTAGTCGTCAGGCTTTTCAAGGCCCAACAGGTTCAGGAGTGTTGCTGCTACATTAGAGAGGCCCCGTTTTTCCAGAGGGGCCATTTCATACTCCCCCTGGTAGTTCGGGTCGTATATTGCGAATGGCACCGGGTTAAGGGTGTGTGCGGTTTTCGGGATCCTTTTCCCTTCACCGTTCAAGGTGAACATCTCATCCAGGTTGCCGTGGTCCGCCGTGACAACGGCGACACCCTGAAGCTCATCAATAACTGAGAGCAGTTCCCCCACGCAGCCGTCCACTGTCTCGGCAGCCGTCACAGCGGCCTCCAGTATGCCCGTGTGACCCACCATGTCTCCATTTGCAAAATTAAGACGACCGAACCGGTAGGTCCCCTGCCGAAGCATTGAAATAGCACTTTCCGTAATTTCCTCAGCCTTCATGCGTGGGGCCTTATGGAACTGAATCCGGTCGCTGGGTATTTCCACATAGGTCTCCAGGGATTCATCGATGTACCCGGACCTGTTTCCGTTCCAGAAGTAGGTCACGTGCCCGTACTTCTGCGTCTCTGAAACAGCGAACATACTGACCCCCATGGCGCACAGATACTCGCTCACGGTCCCCTGGATCAACGGCGGTTGCACGAGATACTTGGGAGGTAGGCCGGTGTCACCGTCATACTGCATCATTCCGGCGAAAACCACGTCAGGTAAGGGGCCGCGGTCGAACGCAGAAAAGTCCTCTCTCGTGAACGCCTCTGATATCTCAATTGCCCGGTCGCCACGAAAATTGAACAGGACTACGGCGTCGCCGTCCACGATGGGTCCTCTGGGCCTGCCATTCCCGTCCACCACGACGAACGCATCAAGGTATTGATCCGTAATTCGGGAATCCTCCTCATAATACGTCCGCACCGCCTCCTCGGCACTTTGAAACGGCCGTCCTTTTCCACGCACATGCGCATCCCACCCCTTCTCCACGATTCCCCAATCCGAGTAATACCGGTCCATGGTGACCTTCATGCGGCCTCCGCCTGAGGCAATGGCAAAATCAAGGCCCTTTTGTTCTGAAATGCGTTTCAGCTTGTCTTCGGTGGGGACGACGTAGTTCAGGGCCGAGCGTTCTCCCACGTCCCGGCCGTCCAGCAGGGCGTGTACGCGAACCCGGGGAAAAGCGGAATCTGCGCAGTAATCCAGGAGCTTGTAAAGGTGATCGATATTCGAATGGACATTGCCGTCCGAAAGAAGACCGATAAAGTGCACCGTCCCTCCGGATCGGGCACGGTCTGTGATGTCGCCCCATACCGGGCTTTGAAAGATTTTTCCCGTGGCCAGGGCCTCGTTTACAAGAAGGGCGCCCTGGGCGAACACCCTGCCCGCGCCCAATGCGTTGTGCCCGACTTCGCTGTTTCCCATGTCATCGTCAGAGGGAAGCCCCACCGCCGTTCCATGGGCCTGGAGTTCAGTGTACAGAGGTCGATCGAACAAGGCGTCCAGGTTTGGAGTCTTTGCCACGAAAAAGGCGTTTTCTTCCGCCTTTTTGCCGGCCCCGACTCCATCCATGATAACCAGTAAAAGAGGACCTTTGCGTCCCTTAAACCAGCTCAGGTCCTTGAGAAAATGCGCCATGTCACTCCAAATCCCTTACCAGCCTGAAACCCAGGGTATCAAGCCTCACGGCCGGGTGGCCCATGTTCCTGTTGGCGGAACGGCAATACCATCCGAATTTATACCAGCTACCGCCACGGCGCACACGTTTAACGCCGCGCTCGGGACCCTTGGGGTCTTTCTCACTCCCTTTCGGGTATGGGGCGTACCAATCCGCACACCACTCCCACACATTGCCGTGCATGTCGTAAATACCCCACGGATTGGGGCCGTAACTTTTTACAGGTGCCGCTTTCCCTGGCTCCAACCCCATGGATTTCGCCGTCTGAATGCATTCCTCGCATTTGATAGGATTGTTGCAGTACATGGCCAGGGAACAGTCCGGCTCATCCCCCCAGGAATAGGCCGTGCCAGTACCCGCCCGGCATGCGTATTCCCATTCCGCCTCGGTGGGAAGCCTGTAGACCCCCTCTCCGCGAGTGTTCAGCTTTGTAATGAAATCACGGCAATCAAACCAGGAGACGTTTACCACCGGTTCATCGGGAGAACCTTTTCTTGCCCCGAAGAATTTCCTCCCCATGACCTCATGCCACTGAGCCAGGGTGACCTCCGTGGTTTGCATGTAAAAGGGGTTTGTAATCGTCACCTCGTAAGCATCCTCATCGTTGTCCCGGCCGGCCTCACTCATCGGGCTGCCCATCATAAAGTTTCCCGACGGGACAAGGACAAACTCCATGCCCAAAGAGTTGACGAAATCCGTTTCCCCGGCAGAGGCCTCAAAATCCTGAACCAGGGTCAATAAGGCAGCTGCAAAGACGGCCGAAACAGTAAATACTGTAAATCTGAGTCGAGGTATCTTCACTTGAGCCCCCCTCCAGCGCAAGCAGCAGGCGGCACATCCCGAACTTCTTCTACGCGCCTGACAGACCGGCCGGGCGCACAGGTCCGGCGGTTCAACGATACTATGGATGACTCCCCCCATGAGGAGGCGGGGACGGATGCCCTGACGGCTCGCTCGGATGATCTCTTTGCTCTAACTCGAACTCCCTTTGAACTTCCACTCCTTTGGCATCCTCCATCTGTTCGAGCTGCCGGATCGTGTCGTCCTGGTACCGCCTGGTGCCGT
This sequence comes from uncultured Desulfobacterales bacterium, assembly GCA_964450535.1. Taxonomy (GTDB): domain Bacteria; phylum Desulfobacterota; class DSM-4660; order Desulfatiglandales; family HGW-15; genus JAIPEI01. The sequence goes on along the minus strand of CAYVDE010000034.1, from coordinate 12,212 downwards.
TTTCAGTCGGACCGGCCCCGGTCGACGCAGGCGCCCCTTCCTCTCCGGACACCATGGGACCTTCGACCCCGTCCACAAAGGATCGGACTCTCCCGGGGTCGTAACGGGTAGGACCCAAACCCAGGGCATCGGTCTCAATAAACTCGTTCTCACCAATGTCACGGGAAGACTCATCCACACTGGAAACCACGTTCACCTTGCCCATTGCAACATAGATTCGTGTCAGTGTCCCGGCCGCAGAATCGGCCGCCAGGTAAACAGGCTCACTGGAAGCGATCCTTAGACTCTCCGGCGCCTCACCAAGTCCGGAAACCTTCTCGATCTCCGTGCCGAATTTAGTGCCGCGCACCCCCACTGTGGCCGTGGGCGTCTTCACGTGAAGCCTGACATCCCTGTACCGGAACAGCCGGATCGCATAAAAAACCGCCCTCCCCCGCGTCACCTCGAAACGGGACCGCTTCTCACTCTTTACACTGTCAAGGACTACCTCATCGATGATAAGATCAGACTCGGGAGCCATGGTCACCACGTTTCGATCTTCGAACAGGATTCGGCAGCGGATTCGGCCCAGCGTGAACACGGCGTCGTTTTCATGCACAGGGTCTCCGGCCGAAGCAAAAAACGCCGGACCTTCCGACCTGTGCAGGACGACAACCCGCCCCTCGCCCACGATCCGCTCGATCCGCCCTGCTTCTTTGAACTCAGATGGGACATAAGCCTCATGAATGGACAAACCCTCAAGGGCTTCTGGGCGTTCCTGCGCCCCTGCTGGAGTCGCAAGAAGGAAAACGAAAATGACGGTTATCCAAAACCACCTTGCAACCAATATTTTGCGCTCGAATATAAGGCAGGCCATTGAATGCCAACTCCCCCCTTCACCAAGTTCGCGGCGAATAGACAGCTCTCATCATAGGAAGGTTGGACTGGGTTTGCAAGCAATTACCAGGGAATGACAAGCCCTTTAAAGAAGCCGGATATTGACCGGGAGCCTAGGCCTGTGAGATAAGAAGACAGCCTTATAGATATCCTGTCCTGCCCTTTTATGATCCTTATCAGGAGGCCGGCATTGAAGATCGCCCAATTTGAAAAATCGGGAAAAACACTTCTAGGAGCGGTACAAGAAGGCTTCGTGACGCCCTGTGACTTTCAGGGGGACCTTGTCGATTTCCTTACAGCCCCTGTGAGCCTGGTGTTCAGCGGCCCCCCCATACCCATGGAAGAAGTCCGTTTTGCGCCGGCTGTGACTCGTCCCTCAAAAATTATCGCTATCGGCCTGAACTACATGGACCACATTCTGGAGAGTAAGGGCGAAGTCCCCGAGGCCCCGCTCGTCTTCAGCAAACTTCCCAGCAGCCTGATAGGCCACGGCAACGCCGTCATCTGGGACACCGATGTGACCGGGAAGGTGGACTTCGAGGCGGAGCTGGCCGTGGTCATAGGCAGGAAGGCCTCGCACATAAACGAGGAAGATTCAATGGAGGCGATCTTTGGGTACACCTGCGCAAACGACGTGAGCGCAAGAGATCTCCAGTTCGGGGACGGCCAATGGGTGCGAGGGAAGTCCCTGGACACTTTCTGCCCGTTGGGTCCATGGATCGTCACGACGGACGAGATACCCGACCCCCATGTCTTATCCGTGGCCTGCCGGGTGAACGGCCGGGTCATGCAGGAGAGCAACACAGATCAAATGATATTCCGCCTTCCCGCGCTCTTAAGCTATCTATCCCGCTACTTCACCCTTTTTCCAGGGGATGTAATCCTGACAGGTACGCCCCACGGCGTAGGCGCATTCCGGAAGCCTCCACTCTACCTTCGGGACGGTGATGAAGTGGAGGTGGAGATTCAGGGCATAGGCTCACTAATCAACCCGTGCCGAACCTTTTCCCACAAAGTGTCCTCTTCGTAAAATCTCAGCCTTTACAGGGCGCGGGGAACTGGAGCTCAATGTTTTATGGGTCTTTTCACTCTAGTTTTTCTTCGTGATCTTCATGGCCTTCGTGGTGAAGCTTTTGATCTTTGAGTACCTTCATGAGCAGATCAAAGGCCAAACCGTATATGCCTGAATCATTGCCGGCACGGGGACCGGCTACATTCAAGGCGCCCACATTATTCTCTGCCAGCCAGGATTCAATTGCGACCGCAGCGTCTTGTGCAGGGGTGGTGCCAAGGTCAATATGCAGCCATGGCTTCCCGTGGCGAATCGCCAGTACCATGGTGAGCCTGGATCCTCCTGTCAGTGGTCCGCGGGAGACTATCAGGGTGGCATCCGAATCCTGGACGTTTTTCTCGGTCCTTTCGGCGTAGTTAGGGGTATCGGTCTCGCGAAGGCTGTAACGGCTCGGGATGCGCCCGTCCTCGGCCTTTCTCCCCTTGGGAACCCACCCGCCGTGATCTATCCCCGCTTCCATGGCGGCGTCCAGGGCGGCCCGGTCAACCCCGGTCTGCCCGCCGGACACTATCTTTTTCAACATCTGAAAAACTTCTCCCGGCCCCTTTGCCTGCGGCCTAAAACACCAGAACCCCCCGGCTTGTGCCGCCTCCGAAGTTCACGACCGCATCCTCGGCCACGTTAAGGCCGTTTTCGATGTGTTCCGGCCCTACTCCTGGAACTCCATACGCGTAAAACAACACATTTTTTGTATCAGCCGCCACCCGCGTCTTTTCGTCCGCTCCCTGGCACAAGACACAGACAATCTCCACCTCGTCACGCAGGACCACCTCCCCCTCCCGCGTCCGCATCTCCCGGCCTCCCATGCCGCGGCATACCTCGCCCTCTGCAGCCAAATCAAGAGTGAGCCCGCCTTGGAACCGATCGAAATCAGTGACCGCCACCAGGATGCCGGCGCACATCTCAGCCATGAAGTGGGCGTCAACAAGCAGGTCATAGCGAGGAAAACCACTGTTCACTGTCCGTTTGAGGTGCCCGGGAAGCGGGCAGTTATATCCGAACTCCTGAAAAAACCTCTCGTACACACCGATCCGCTCCGTAACCTCGGCCAGGGTCTCCCGTTTCCTCATTCGGCGAAGCAGCTTTCTCTTGTACTGGTCGAAACCATCCGGATTCTCACGATTAACACAGCCGGCGACAAGGACCAGTCCGAATCCGACCTCCGGGTACCTGGATTCGTAAGCAGGCGCTTTTGAAAACGAGACATCCATATCCTGGTCATCTCCTTTCTTGTTCAACAGGGCATCATTCTTTAATCATTCGTCCCGGGTTTATCACTTCTGCGGGCTACTGCGGCAGGGGCCGGACCCATGGCGATTATCAGGCACGATGCCAGCATAAGAAAACCACCGAGATAACCGAACACTATGCGGAAATCCCCCCCGGTCCGATCAAGGACCACCCCGCTCAACCAAGGGCCCAGAGCCCCTGCCAGGAATCCATATGCGGTGAAAATCAGCCCGAAAATCGAACCGAAGTGGGCCATGCCGAAGCGCTCGCTCGCCAGCGGCGCGGAAACGGCGAAAAGAGTACCAAAAGCGCATCCAACGAACGCCGCAAGTACAGACCACCACGTTAGGCCTTGCACCCACAAAAGGGACCAATAGGCAAGCCCGGCGGCCGCGAACGTGAATCCCATGACCCGCCTGCGTCCGAGCCTGTCCGACATATACCCGCTCAACAGGCGGCTGATCCCGTTGGTCAGGTTGAATGCCGTCAGGATGACCACGGAGTCCTGAATCGAAAGCCCTCGGGCCGTGCCGAATGCCGTTGAAAGAACCACCATGCTGATCCCTGCCGACCCCGCCAGGGCCCAGGTGGACCACAGGCACCAGAAAGAGCGGGTACGAATACTCTGTCCCACGGTCATGGAGGCCGGCTGAACAGGAGGCGGCATTGCACCTGCACCTTCAATGGTGACAAAGTCATCCGGACCGGGCCCCGTAAGAAGAAAGGCCGCGGGCAGCCCACAGGCCAGAGCAGCCACTCCCAGAACCGTAGTCATCTGTCCACTGTCCAGCACCGAGAGCAGCCATCCCGAAACCGGCGACATGATTGCCGCGGAAAGTCCGAAGGCCAGGTTCACAAAGCCGGAGGCCAGCCCGCGACGCCCCGGGAACCATTGCTGGACCACAGTAAGTGAGGGAATATATACAAAGGCCGAAGCGGCTCCCACAGCAAAGGCCCATAGGTAAACCCCTATGATACCGTTCAACCAGCCCAGTGCAATCGTACTGAAACCTGTGATGGCGGCTCCTGACACCGCCATGCGACGGGTCCCGGCAGTCTCCTGCAACCGGCCCACAAGAAACATGAAAACACCGACGCCTGCCAGCAGTGCGAACATGACGCGGCCGACCTCGGTGCGCCCCACGTCAAAGGCGGCCTCCCATGTCTCTCCCAGGACACCGGGCAGGCCGAAAATGAAAGCACCGGGCCAGAAAATGGCCCCGCAAGCACCGGCCATCACAAGCCATCCCCTGCGGGGCCGTATCATGCTGTTTCCACCTTTTCGTTCTCAAAAGCGAGCCGATCCTTCATGAGATCCTTTTCATCGTTATCATACCAAGACCTTTGCAAAACACTTGGTTCTGGTAGAGATTTCGAATTGAAGCGCCTTGCCTGGGACAGGAGATGCGATGGAACCCAGGCTCACAACCGGTCCAGGAACGCCTGAAACGCCTTGATAGCCTGCACCCTGTCCTCGAGGGAGACATCTTCCTCGAACACAAACTCAAGGAGAAATCTCATGCGGTATTCAACCGAAGAGGTCTCATAGCTTCGGCTCGAGGTAACTTTGATATCCTTAAGGCGGGTGAAGTGGTCCGTTCCTACGTTTTCCGGATTCCTGAGGATCAGGCGAATCCCTTCCAGGGCGTCATCAGCGTTCTCCACCACCAGTTCCACCCCATCCAGCTTTTTTACGGCCTTGACGATCTGCTCCTCATCCAATCTGATCTTCATAATTCCCTCCACCTTCGTCAACAGGCAGCCATAGACCGGGAGATTTCACCTCATTACTCTTCCATTTTCGAAATACGCTCGGCCGTCTTGAGTCGATCGATCATGTCCTGAATATTGCGTGCCATCTGCCAGCGGCCGTTGTCGAACACGCCGTAGTCCCCTCCCATCATGGCACACGCAAGCCGTGTAGAATTGGCATAAAAGAGCCAGTGTTGGGCCCATGCCTTTTCAATCGCCTCGTTGAAAATGCTGTCTCCTTTATCGAGCCCCTCGGCCACCCCGGCCTCCCAGGCCCTGGACAGGATCTGAGTGGCCGCCAGGGTCGATTGGTTGGTCGTCCCTATGACGCGGTCCAGCCTCTCGAAATGGGTCTCCACCAAAGGCGCGCTGTGGCAGGACAGGCAGACACCCTTCATGACGTCCCTCCTGCGGCTCTGTTCCTCTTCACTTATGAGGCCGGCAGGTGCCGGCCGACCATCGAGTTCCACCGGCAGCGGCAGGCCCGAACGGTTACGGAGCACGGTCGTGTCCGCCGATTCCGGATGGGGATGGGCATACACCCCGAAAAGCCGCCACGACAGCCTGTCGTTCATCTGATGTGTCCGCTCTGCTATGACAGAACCGTCCTCTCCCGTAACCAGGCTGATATGGCAAGCAGCACAGGTTGGGGCGGAAAAGTCCCTGCCCAGCACCCACGGCACCGGATCGAAAGACCAATCCTTGCCAAGCGAAGAGTAAACATTGCCGTGTTTGCTCACATCGTACACCTTGTAGCCCGGGGCGTCGGGGCCCTTGTGACACTGGGAGCAGGTGTGCGGTTTCCTTGCCATTTCGATAGAGAAGCGGTGACGGGTGTGGCAGGCTGAGCACGCACCCAGCGTGCCGTCCAGGTTGATCCTTCCCACACCCTGATTAGGCCATCCGGAAATGACTGGAAACGTCATCTCGCCGTGAACGGTTTCTCTGCTAGCGGTTCTCTCAACCGTCAGCTGCGTGCCGTGACAGAAAAGGCAGGACACCGCATCGGTCGTTGGATCGGGAGGCAGGATCTCGGTATCCGCACTTTCCGGGCCGAGGACCGGCACCCCGTTTATCATGGCCGCCATGTCACTGTATACTGGGTTGTCCACCAGGTTGCCGTGTGCCCGGCTCATGATGTTTTTCCCGTACTGGCCGCGTTCCTCGGGATGACAAGTGGCGCAGTCACCGGGACTGACAACCACGTGGACATCGTATCCGTTGTGTTCAAATGTATCCTTGTGGGCCTCGGGCCTGAGGGTGTGGCACTCTGCACAGCCCACGGTGCTCTCGAGCAGTTCATCAGGTATACTGTCAGCGGAAATTCGCCTCTCGGACTTGGGTCTTGCCAGGCCATCCAAGGGCCGGGTTTGCGCGTGACGGCTTCTCAGCCAGTCCGATACGATGCCGGGGTGGACATCACGATGACAGTCAATGCAAAATTCCGTGTCTGCGCTTGACGACCTTTCCACTCCCACTGCAGGATTAACGCCTGCAAACAGGATAAAAAGGGCAGGAGCTACAATCAGGGCTCGCATTTGAACCTCCTGTTGCGTGGATAAGAGAACAAGGACCGCACAAACCCTTGACCAGGCATAATAGTTGATCAGTGCAATTTCATCCCCTGAGAATGTCTCCCTTGCCTGCCGCCGCATTGTCCAAAAGGGCGAGGAGGTCTTGAATTTCTCTACTGAATTTGCACAGTCAAATAACTGTATCACGCCGTTGCAATGTTTTACAAGAACCTCGGAGCCCAACCCTGACAGGGAAAAATGAGACGCCTTGGCCGTATTGGATGCAAAAGTCAGTATGCCCAACCGTATCTTTTTTGGGGTACGTATTGACTTCCGTTGCAATCTTGAGGGCGATGATATATGCCGGAATACATGTGCATTCACGCATAACATTCTAAATCCCCATTAACCCTAAGAACCAGCTTTTTTCGGAGGTGCAAAATGGATTCCCATCAGAAGGACTGGAATAAAAAGGTTGCGGAAAAGGTGATAAAGGCCCTTGATAAGCGGCGCATGGTGGGCTCATATGCTGAGAACGCCGAACAGGCAAAAACAGAGATCCTCGAAATGATTGAAGAGGGATCCACGGTCTTTCGAAACGGGACTATGACTGCGGTGGGTATGGGTTTGTGGGAGGCCGTCGCGGACCTGCCGGGTGTAAAGTTGATCGACCCTTATGCCCAGGGACTGACCCCGGAACAGGGGTTGGCACTGAGAAGACAGGGACTCACGGCGGACGTTATGATTGCCGGTTCGAACGCTGTTACCCTGGATGGAAGACTCGTGAACCTGGACGGAATGGGCAACCGGGTTGCAGGCATGGCCTTTGGTCCCGGAAAAGTAATTCTGGTGGTGGGAATAAACAAGGTTGTTCCGGACCTGGAAACAGCCATGGCCCGTGTCAAGCACTATGCCGCACCGGTGAATGCTATTCGGCTGAGTCTAAAGACCCCTTGTGTTGAAGACGGGCTATGTAACGACTGTCGATCAGAGCAAAGAATTTGTAATATCTGGAGCATTATCGAAGGTCATATGATCAAGGGACGTATTCACGTGAAACTGATCGGGGAAGCCTTGGGCTATTGATGGTCACCTCTTGACAATAGGCATTTTTGGATATAGTGTAGCAATCAAAAAACACCATCTGCTTTACCTTCATGAACCATGATTCTCTTTGAGAATTGCAGACACAAACATTTATTTGAATTATAGGAGGAAGACAATGGCAAAATCACTTTATGAACTAGCAGCGGAAATCGTTCAGGCACAGGCTAGTGTCTCGAAGCTTACGCCGGAAGAAATCAACTCTTTGATCAAATCAACATATGAATCCTTGAAGGACATTAAATGCGATGAAAGCGATGAGGGTGAAAAGGTCGCTGAAGCCCCGCCCATGGACCCGAAAAAATCCATCAAGCAGGCCACCATCACCTGTCTGGAATGCGGCAAGCCATTCAAGATCATCACCAAACGGCACCTCAAGGAGCACAATCTCACACCAAAAGAATACCGTGCCAAATGGGGATTCAAGGCAAGACAGCCTCTTTCGGCCAAGTACCTCTCGGCAAAACGAAGGAAGGTTGCCAAGGAGCAGAACCTTGGCCAGAGATTGGCCGAATCAAGAAAGGCCGCCAGGAGCTGATCTTTTTTTCATAGTCCTTAATGCTTCAGTCAAGGGTTGTGTGGAGGTAATTTGGCATCATGCCTTCACGCAACCCTCAAAAAACCATAGGGACTGAATCGTAGCGTTGACCAGCCTGAAGTTCTCAACAGCCTTAGAAGAATTAGAGCCCCGAACCGAAAGGGGAAAATGGTTTTACGAGGAATAATCGAGAGTGGAACCGGAAAAGGCGCCTTCTTCACCCAGGTTGGCTGGGTGTTGAAGCAATGCAGGAATAAACTGGGCTACGAACCCTTTCCTGGGACCCTCAACGTCCGTGTGATCGATGCGGACCTTGAGCGTCTGGAATCTTTCCTGGATTCGCAGGACTTCGTGCTGGTCCCTGAAGACCCTGCTTTCTGCTCAGCAGGGGTCAAGGAAATCACTGTTAACGGAATACCTGCAGCCGTTATCCTGCCCGCGGAGGACGTTAGGATTCATGAGAAGCGGGTCATGGAAATCATCGCAGCATGCAGCCTTAAGAAAGCCCTGGGCCTCGACGATGGAGACCGCGTGACAATCGCTGCGGCACACGGCTCCTATGAATCACGCCATCCGGCACCGGTGTACGTCATGAACCATTACAAGGAAATCTACGAGTTCGCATCATCTGCGGGAGCACTCGAGGGATATGTCTACCCGCTGGAGAAACGGGATATGGCGTATCTCGACAACTGGATACAAAACCTGGTGCTGCAGTATCACTCCTTGCCTGGAGAGACCCGCGAAAGCATCCAGGCCTCACTCGACAGGACCCTGGGCAGGGCTGTTCAGTCTCTTGAACTGATCCTTGGACGTGAACACCACCATATCAGGGCGCTTCGAGGCATCCTGAAAGGCGCAATTCCTGCGTCCCCCCATGATTTTGACCTGGAAAAAAAGGAAAAGGCCTCGAAATATGGAGAATAGAGGCGGGTTCGTACAGGCTCAAAGCAGCGGGATGAGTTCCCGCACCCCCGGGATGATCATATCGGGTCTCTGCGCCAGAAGGGTCTCGTAGTCGTCCACGCCGGTCAACACGCCGGCCGTCAATGTACCGGCTCTTTTGCCTGCCATGATATCCACATCGGTATCACCCACAAAGAGAGATCTTGGCCCATCCACTCCCAAACGCCCGACACAGGCGGCCACAGGCTCCGGAGAGGGCTTCATTTCCGAGGTGTCCTCGATTACGACAACCGAACCCACCAGGGAAGCGATACCAGCCTCTTTCAAGGGATAAAGCTTCCTTTCAATATACTCCTTTTGGGAAGAAGAGACGATTCCAATACGCACACCCATCCTGTCCAGGCGATGGAAGAGGTCAACAACCCCCGGCATGAGGGGGACCAAATCGGGGTAAAGCCGCGTGGCAACCTCTTTTCCCGCCCTGAAACAGGCCTCCATGAGTTCATCTTTCCTGTGCGACATCTCGATTGGAATCAAGTGATGGAACCCTGAAAGGCCCTCTTTCAGCATGGCAGCCACGGCCTTTCTCGGCGCCCTGGGAAGGCCTACCCTTTCAAGCATGGCTGCAGTGATCTCGAGGTAAACCGGTATCGAGTCGATCAGGGTGCCGTCCAGATCGAACATCACGGCTTGAAGGTCCTTGACCGCCCGCTCAAGGCCCTTGGATCCTTGGTCCACCCGAATAGTTCTGTCTTGTCGTACAGCACTCACAGCTGAATCGCCTCTCGAAACCCGAATCTGATCCGGTTGTCGAGGTAATAGACCAGTGCGGGATCGAACCGGTACAAACGCACACGAAACCGTTTCCCAAAGCTTTCCAGGTCAAGGTCCTGCCCGGGATCGAAAAACTCCCGCGTGAAGGGGTACTTGTCGACATAGGCCCGAAGCGCCTTAATGGCCTTGAGGCCCGGCTTCACCTTGTGAATGCGGCCGGACATCTGGATTCCGCAAATTTCCCTCCAGGACGTGACAAAAGGGTAGATGGCAGCCGAGGCCTGGTTGTTTGCCGACGCCTCCCTGATATGCCTCGAATCGGGGGCCGAGAAAAAATAGAAGGCCCCTTCATAGAACACGTAGTATACAGGAGCGGCCCATGCCTTCCCGTTTTCAGCCGTGGCCAGGGCCATGGTACTCTGCGAATCGATCAGTTTGCCTGCAAGGTCCCGAAGATCATATTCACCGGTCATCATGACCCTCGCACCCGACCCATGCTCTGCCTGTCGGCATCATATTCACCTTTGTTGATGGATGCTCGTTTGTTTGAATGCTATCCAAATCATCGTTGGTGTGTCAAGTTGCCGCGCCCTGAGACACCACAAGATTTCCCTGTTGACACAGATCATTACACGCGGGTATCATCCTGCCCGAAATTCAAATTCCTATCACGCATGCGCGGAGTAAGGCACTACATCGACCGCGGCCTCGACCAGAATCAATGTCAGCCTTTGCAGGATCGGTCCGGACGGCAAGTAACGAGTGAGCGCCTTTCTTCAGGAGCGCAAGCCCGAACTCAAGGGGAGCTTGACCTGCCATGGATTTTGCCCTCACCGAAGAACAACAGATGGTACGTGATATGGCGCGGCGATTTGCAGAGACCGAGATCAAACCAAAGGCCGCCCATCTCGATGAAACCCATGAGCACCCGGCTGATATCGTGCGGCAAATGGGCGAGCTGAAGCTTCTCGGCATAGCCGTACCCGAGGAATACGGCGGCGGCGGCATGGATTACGTGAGCTACGTGCTGGCCATGATCGAGATCTCAAAGGCCTGTGCCTCCACCGGGGTCATAATGTCGGTGAACAACTCCCTTTACTGCTTTCCGGTCATGGCCTACGGCACACACGAGCAGAAGATGAGATACCTCCTCCCCTGCGCCTCCGGTGAAAAGCTGGGCTGCTACGGGCTTACCGAGGCGGGTGCCGGCTCCGACCCCTCCGCCATGCTGACCACGGCCGTCCGGGATGGAGACGACTGGATACTCAACGGCGAAAAAAAGTTCATCACCAACGGCAACGTTTCCGGCTACTGCGTTCTGGCCGCTGTTACAGACAAGGCCAAGGGCTATAAAGGTATCAGCACCTTTGTTGTGGACCTCGAAAACACTCCCGGCTTCAAGGTCGGAAGGGTCGAGGAAAAGCTGGGCATCCTGGCTTCGGGCACCGCGGAACTGATTTTCGAAGACGCCCGAGTGCCAGCGGACGCCCTGCTGGGACAGGAAGGCGAAGGCTTCAAGCAGATGCTGAGCACCCTGGACGGCGGCCGGATAGGCATTGCCTCCCAGGCCATAGGCATCGGCCGGGCGGTGCTGGAAGAGGCCGCTGAATACGCCAAGACCCGAGAACAGTTCGGCAAGCCAATCTCGGCCTTCCAGGCCATCCAGTGGAAGCTGGCGGATATGGCTACCGAACTGGATGCGGCCGAACTCCTTACCCTGAGGGCGGCCTGGCTCGAGGATAATCACATGCCTTACGAAAAAGAGGCGGCAATGGCCAAGATGTTCGCCTCTGACATCACCATGCGCGCCTCAGTGGAAGGCGTCCAGATCCTGGGCGGTTACGGATACTCGCGTGAGTATCCCATGGAGCGGCACATGCGAGACGCCAAGATCTGCCAGATCTACGAGGGCACCAACGAGATCATGCGCCTGGTGGTGGCGCGAAGTATCCTCCGGGGCAAATAGAACCGGCCTCTTACGGAGGCCTGCCGGGCGCGCAAATCCTGATCCTAGGGCTCAAGGCATTCACAGCTCAATAAGCCCCTGTTTCGCGCCCGGGCATTCATCATGTAGGAAGACGGAAAAAGGCCAGCACAAGCGTCATCACGATCAGGATTGCTTCGGCGAGCCCCTTAATTGCTCCAAAGATCAATCCACCAGCATTAGACCGTGGATATTCTGCGTCTCTCCAAGTCCTCCTCCAATCGACGCGACAAGGTGATGCAACCCCCCACCCCCCTGAACGCGCCAAAGATGTGATGTAAGAAACGGGGGCTTGCTGCGGAGGTACAGTCAGCCCGTCACCGGTCACATATTAAAAATGTTTTAAGGGACAAGGAGCCTGAAATGACAATAATCTCAGAAAAAGAATATCGAGAGCGAGCAGGGAAACTTCGACCAAACCTGTTTTTCGGCGGCAAAAGAGTGGAAAGGCTTCAGGACCAT
>CAYVDE010000033.1:17673-25827 GCA_964450535.1 uncultured Desulfobacterales bacterium | reverse complement strand
CGCCTTCAGCGGCCGTGATCTCTTGTTCGCCTTCCACCGATATCTTGATGGTGGCATGGGACATTGTGGGACTGTCTCCGTCCTTCTCGATGGTCACACGGAAGGATTCAAGGGTGAACGGCGCTTCGAATTGCCCGGTCACCTTCTTGATCAGGAGCTCCAGGGACCCTTCCGCCGCATCGAACTGGTATCCGCGGTCTTCCAGGACTTTTATCCGCTCCACTATCTTCCGGCTGTCAAAGCCGTTGCCACCGAGGGAAATGCCCAGCTCCCGGGACTTGTAAGCGATGTTGCTGCGGCCGGAGAGGTCCGAGACCAGCACGCGCCGCCGGTTGCCCACCAGTTCCGGGTCGCTGTGCTCGTAGGCGGCCGGGTTCTTCATGATTGCGCTCACATGAATGCCGCCCTTGTGGGCAAAGGCGCTCCTTCCCACAAAGGGACGCTGGTTCAAAGGGGGCACGTTCGCCACTTCACTCACGAACCGGGAGACCTCGGTCAACTGAGCCAGCTTGCCGGCGGGAATGCACGAATATCCCATTTTGAGCTGCAGTACTCCCAGCATGGATACCAGATCCGTGTTTCCACACCTTTCACCGTACCCGTTGATGGTTCCCTGAACCATGGAAGCCCCGGCCCGGACAGCGGCCAATGAGTTGGCCAGTGCCATACCGCAATCGTTGTGGGCGTGGATGCCGAGGACCACCGGAATCAGCGAAGAGGCGGACTCAACTATTTCACCGAGTTCGTGGGGCATCATTCCCCCGTTTGTGTCGCAGAGCACCACCGCGTCGGCACCCCCGTCCATGGCCGCCTTCAGGGTCTTCATGGCATAGCCGGGATTGCTGCCATACCCGTCGAAAAAGTGCTCCGCGTCGTATACGACCTCCCGATCCCGCGACTTGAGATGAGCCACGGTCTCCTGGATCATGCGGAGGTTCTCGTCCAGCGTGGCCCCCAGGATTTCCGTTGCATGGAGATCCCAACTCTTTCCCACCACTGTTACCACCTCTGTCTCGCTATTGAGTAAGGCGGCGATGTTATCGTCCTTTTCCGCGTCGCCTCCGGGCCTTCGGGTGCTCCCGAAAGCGGAGAGCTTGGAGCGCCTAAGAGGGCTTTTCTTGAGCATCCGGAAGAATCGGGCGTCCTTGGGGTTGGACCCGGGCCACCCCCCTTCGATGTAGGGAATCCCGAAGTCATCCAGCTTCCGTGCGATGCTCACTTTGTCCCCAGCCGACAGGGTTACATGTTCCCCCTGGGTGCCGTCTCGCAGTGTGGTGTCGTAAAGTGTTACAACCGCCTGCATGGTGTCTCCTCGCTTTCAAAAAAAAATCCGTTATCAGGCTCGGCCTGATAACGGATTTTTGTGGGTTGGTAGGGTACTATTCCATCATCAGGCCCGGTGGTTTCAGACCGATACCAAGAAGGCAAAGCAACAGAGCGCACACGGATGCCCCTGCTGCGGTGGTAATTATGACGGGCCTGATGGTTGTAAATCTCATGAAATGCCTCGGACAAAACCGTTTCAGATCAAATAGCAAGAAGTGAGTATACTTACTGATCCGGGGTTGTCAACTCCCTTTTTCCATCAAGAGGTGTTATCTCAAAACATGCAAGATCCGCGCCTCTTAATCCGCCGGTTTTGAAGACAACCCCAATTCCTCCAGCTGCCGCTCGTCCACCTGGGAAGGGGCCCCGGTAAGCGGACACGTAGCCCGCTGGGTCTTGGGAAACGCAATCACGTCGCGGATGCTCTCCGCCCCGGCCATGATTGCCACGAGACGGTCGAAACCGAGAGCCATGCCGGCGTGTGGAGGCGCTCCGTACTGCAGTGCTTCCAGAAAAAATCCGAACTTGGTCCCTGCCTCCTCCTGAGAAATGCCCAGAGCCCGGAAAATCCTGTCCTGAAGATCGCGCGTGTGAATCCTGACGCTTCCTCCGCCTATCTCGCTCCCGTTCAGGACGAGATCGTATGCGCGGGCCCGCACCGTCTCAGGCTCGGTTTCGAGACGGGGCAGATCCTCCTCGAGGGGAGAGGTGAACGGATGGTGTACGGCATCAAGCCGATCTTCCTCATCATTGTATTCGAACAGGGGAAATCCGGTCACCCAGACGAACGCGGTATCGTCCTCATGAAAAAGACCCAGTCTTCGCCCCAAGTGGAGGCGGAGCATGCCGAGCGCGTGAAGCGCCGCCGCCCTCTTGTCGGACACCAGGAGCAGGAGGTCTCCCGGCCCGGCGCCTGCATCCCTGTTTGCCGCCGCCTGAAGTTCGGCGGGGAAAAACTTTTTGATCGGCGACTGCCAGCCGCTCTCGGTAACCTTGGCCCAGGCCAGCCCACGGGCTCCCCACTCGGCTGCGGAGGCGCCCAGCCCTTCCAGGTCTTTTCTGGAGAACCGCTCTGCGCCTCCCGGTACCGTAAGCGCCTTGACAGTGCCTCCCGCGTCAATCTCTTGACGAAACACCTGAAAGCCTGATTCGGCCGCGTTGCCTGTTAAGTCCCGGATTTCCAGTCCGAACCTGGTGTCCGGCCGATCGTTGCCGAACCTGTCCATGGCCTCGGCATAACTCATCCTGGGAAAGGGACATGAAACCGTCCTCCCGAGGACGGTCTCGAAGAGCTCGGACATCATTCCCTCATGGAGATCCATGACCGCCTCCTCGTCCGCAAAGGACATCTCCAGGTCCACCTGTGTGAATTCGGGCTGCCGGTCGGCCCGCAGGTCCTCGTCCCGGAAACACCTGACGATCTGATAGTAGCGGTCGAACCCCGAGACCATCAGGATCTGCTTGAAGAGCTGGGGGGACTGGGGAAGGGCGTAAAAAAGTCCCCTGTTCACCCGGCTGGGAACCAGATAATCCCGTGCGCCCTCTGGCGTGCTCTTGGTGAGAAAGGGGGTTTCCACCTCGATGAACCCCCGGCCGTCGAGGTATCTCCTGACACCGGCCGCGACACGGTGCCGCAAGCGGAAGTTGCGGAATACCCGCGGCCGGCGAAGCTCCAGGTAACGGTGCTTGAGCCTCAGCGTTTCGGAGGCGTCCACTGCTCCTTCCACCTGAAAAGGTGGAGTCTCTGTGCGGTTAAGGATCTTCAGTTCGCTTACCCTGATCTCCACCGCTCCCGTGGCCATGCCGGGGTTTTCCTGTCCCTCCAGCCGCGGTGCCGTCTCCCCTCTTACGGCTACGACCCACTCGTTTCGAAGCACATGGGCGCGCTCGTGGGCCTCCTGGTTCACTCCCGGATCGAATACCACCTGCGTGAGACCCTCCCGGTCCCTGAGATCGATGAAGATAAGGTTTCCCAAATCCCTTCGCCCATGGACCCAGCCCATGAGTACGACCTCAAGCCCGGCGTCAT
Source organism: uncultured Desulfobacterales bacterium (assembly GCA_964450535.1). Classification (GTDB taxonomy): domain Bacteria; phylum Desulfobacterota; class DSM-4660; order Desulfatiglandales; family HGW-15; genus JAIPEI01. The sequence continues at coordinate 22,472 of CAYVDE010000033.1, read as the reverse complement.
CCAAGCGGAGCGACCCGCAGTCATGTGTCCTTTTCCATTCTCCAAGCGTATCGATCTGCAAGTGATTCCTTTCCTTTACAGTGGGATCAGTAACTTTTCACGAGGCGTGACAGCCGTTCGATAAGATCCCTCCCGAGGGGTATTTCCTCCTGTGCCTTGGTATTCATGTCCCTAAGGAGCCCTCTTTCCAAGGCCAGTTCATTCTCGCCCACGATGAGGACCCGTCCGGCGCCCAGCCGGTCGGCACGTTTCATCTGGGATTTGAGGCTCCTGGACGCATAGTCCATCTCCACTCGAAGACCGGCTTTGCGAAGGGCCGTCACCCACGCAAAGGCCCTGCGGGAGGCCTCATCCCCCAGCGCGGCGACATACAGGACCGGCGCTTGTTCCTCAGGTATCCGATCCTCGTTCATCAGGGCGATCAGGCGCTCCACACCTACGGCGAACCCGATGGCCGGGTGATCCGGTCCTCCCAACTCCTTGACCAGGCCGTCGTATCGCCCACCACCGGCAACGGCGTTCTGGGCCCCCAACCGCCCTGTCTGTAACTCGAAAGCGGTCCTGGTGTAGTAGTCGAGGCCGCGCACCAGCCTGGGGTTGACAACGTATGCAACCCCCGCCTCTTTAAGGAGCCCCTGAAGCTTATCGAAGTGCTCCAGGCAGTCTTTGCAGAGGTAGTCCAGGACCGAGGGGGCCTCCGCCACCAGGACCCGGCATCCCTCCACCTTGCAGTCGAATACTCTCAGAGGATTCGTCCCGGAACGCCGGGTGCAATCCCCGCAAAGCCCTTGTGAACGCTCTTCCAGGTACTCCCTCAACGCGGTCCGGAAACCGCCCCGGCAATCGGGACAGCCCAACGAGTTGAGTTGGAGAGTCAGGTCTGAGATGGAAAGGGACTCGAACAGGTGAAGGAGCATCACTATGAGGTCGGCGTCCGAGAGCGGCCCGGGGTCCCCGAAAATCTCCGCGTCGATCTGGTGAAACTGGCGGAACCGGCCCTTCTGGGGGTTCTCATGCCGAAACATCGGACCCGTGACAAAGAGCTTCTGAACCGGGTTGTCCTGGTAGAGACGGTTTTGAATGTAGGCCCGAGTCACGGACGCGGTCGCCTCGGGACGAAGGGTCATGCCCCTGCCCTTGCTGTCGTGGATCGTGTACATCTCCTTTGATACAATGTCCGTGTCCTGGCCGATGGAACGACTGAAGAGCTCGGTCCATTCCATTGCAGGGGGCTTGATCTCCCTGAAGTTGAAGGCCTCGAAGATCCCCCTTGCCACGGCCTCCAACCGCTGCCACGGCTCAACCTCTGAAGGAAGAACGTCCTTGAATCCCTTGATTGTTGTAAATTCCAACGGGTCGAGCTCTCCTTTTTAGTTCTTTAAAACAGAACATGAAATATACAGGGAGGTCGTGCAGGTACCTGTGCCTGTCTCTACGGTCTTCTACCAGAGGCTCGCCCGCCAGTCCAGGGCAAAAAGGGGACCCTCCGTGTACCGGGCACGCGATATTCACGTGCCTACTGTTTCTTCTGAACCTTCACCCTTTTTATGTCTTTTATGATCTTAATTGGAATTTTTAATGTCTTTGTATGCACTATAAAGTTTCTGTGTTAAATTAATAATGTCTTGGATTCATACGGCGTCAAAACGCCGCCGCGGGGACTGACCGGTTTCCGCCCGCTGGACTCCTCTCAGGCGATTCGCAAGAATCTATACTGTGAGGCCGCTCTTCTGATCACAAGATTTTGGTTGCCTAACGTGCGGTAATATGCGATTAAGGGCCTTGCCTTGTACAATACGACGCTTCGCAAAGTCTTGCTCAAAAAATGAGCTGACAGGTGAAGCAAGGCGAAAGGAGGTGGGAGCTTGTTTTCTAGGTTGCTTATTCTGCTGGTCCTGTTGCTCCCGGCGGCTTTACCGGCCTGTTCGACTGAAAAGGAGGTTGCCGCCAGGGACACTGAAGAATACGAAAACTACATGCTCATTCAAAATGATGCATACCCGAATCGAAAGCTGGGCCCGGTCAAGTTCACCCATGATACACATTGGGAGGATTACGGCATCTATTGTGAGGACTGCCATCACGATTATGTCGACGGTGAAAATGTTTGGACCGAGGACGATGAAGCCAGGCCCTGTATCTCCTGCCACAAACCGGACAAGCCGCAGGGAACGGTTTATAAACTGGCCACGGCCTATCACAAAAGTTGCCGGACCTGCCATCGGGACATGAATGACGGAGGGGAAGAGGAATACGCTCCTTTCAAGTGCTACAGCTGCCATGAGCGCAAGACGGACTGAGGCTGAAAATCGTCGCTGATCCTCTCTTGCCGGAGTTTCGATCGTATCCGTGAATTCCTCGAGCCCTGTCACCATCGAAAGCCTGCTGGCTGAAAAGGAAAACCTGGAGCGGATCCTGGACAACCTCACAGAAGGGATCATCGCTCACGATGCAGAACGCAGGATACTCTACTTCAACAGGGCCGCAGAGGAGATAACAGGCTTTTCCCGAAAGGAAGTCCTCGGCAAGGACTGCCATGAGGCCTTCGGCCACCCCTTCTGCGGCGGTCACTGCGCCTTTATTGAAGGCCCTCCATCTAATCTCGTCTGCGAAGAATACCCATTGAACATCCTGACCCGGAACGGGGAACCTCGCCGGGTGGAGATGAGGGTGAACGGAATCGAAGGGGACAGGGGGAACCTCACCGGTGTTATCGCATCATTCCGGGATGTCACCGACCTCATAGGCCTCAAGATCGAGCACGGGGATTTGGAAGGTTTTGCAGGAATCATCGGCAGGGATTCCAAGATGCTCCAGGTCTACGGCCGGATTCGGGAAACGGCCACCACCGATTATCCCGTATGCATCACCGGAGAAACCGGCACGGGAAAGGAACTGGTGGCCGCGGCCATCCACAATGAAAGCCGCCGGGGAGGAGGGCCCTTTGTCCCGGTGAACTCGGCGGCATTACCCGAGGGGATGCTGGAAAGCGAGCTGTTCGGCCATGTCAAGGGTGCCTTCACAGGGGCACTCAGGGACAAGAAGGGGCGTTTCGAGCTTGCCGACGGAGGGAGCCTCTTTCTCGACGAGGTCTCCGAGTTGCCGGCGGTTATCCAGGCCAAGCTCCTGAGGGTTCTTCAGGAGGGGACCTTCGATCCGGTGGGGAGCGAAAAGACCCGGCGGGTCGATGTCCGGCTCATCACGGCCACAAACCGGGATCTCAAGGCGGACGTTGACGCCGGCAGGTTCCGAAAGGATCTTTACTACCGCATCAACGTGGTGCCTGTAAACCTGCCTTCTCTGAGGGAAAGGAAAGGCGACATTCCCCTTCTCGCCCTGCACTTCCTGCGCATGGAGGCAGACGCCGGAAAAGAGCCTCCCACCCTGAGCGAAGAAGCGCTTACACTCATGAAGCGATATGATTGGCCGGGAAATGTCCGGGAACTTCAGAGTGCCGTCCGCTTCGCCGCGGTCAGGAGCCGCGGCCGAATCATCCGGATCGAACACCTGCCCCTCGAGCTTGTGAAGATGGATGAGCTAAAACCCGCCCGCGGTCCCGCGCGAAAGCTCGATTCCGACTCGGTGCGGGCCGCCCTCGAGCGAACTGCCGGCAACAAGGCCCGGGCCGCCCGCCTGCTGGGCGTGGGCCGGGCCACTCTGTACCGCTTCCTTCAGGACTATCCCGGTTGAACCGCTCCCGGGATCATTCCAACGAAATCCCCCGCCTTCAATCTGCATCGGGCATGTCGCCGCTCGCGCGGTCGATGTCAACAATCTTGATACCCGCGATGTAGTCCTTGGTCTCATAGCGGGTAATTCGGGTGAGCTTTCTTGTGATCTTTCCCATACGGCGTGTCAGTTCAATGATCTTTTTTATTTTTACGTACAGGGGATCGCTCTCTTCAATGTTCATGAGGAGGCTCTCCGAGTAACCCGAGATGCTCTGCATGGGCTGGTTCATCTCGTGGCAGACGGCACCTGCCATCTGAAGAGAGACCTGCAAACGCTCCCGCTCCAACCTCTCGGCCTCGGCCTTGCGCTCCTTTGTGACCGGAGTCAGGCAACCGGACGACAGGCATATACTATCCGCTTCATGGGTCTCTATCCTCGCCATATCCTTAAGCCAGGCGATCCTGCCCCCCTCGAGAGACACCTTGTAGATCGCATCGCCCACACCCCGGCGTTTGACGTCTTCCCGAAGCTCGTGGGCGGACTCGTCCAGGGCATCGCGATCGCGGATCTCTTCCTGAATGCCCGCGTCCGGGGCGCTGTAGCGAAGGATGTGCTGGTCCAGGATGCGATCCCTGAACACCTCAGCCACCTGGGACCGCTCGCAACCCATAAGCCGGGCGAAACGCCCGCTCACGAACTCATACCAGATCCGGCCTTCATCCTGCTCGTGCCAGGCCGAGAGATACACCACCGCCGGATTACCGGTCTTCTCGAACGCGCGGAAGGCGTCGATATAACCCGCCACGTGCTTTTTGAGAGCCACGCTGTAGTCACCCGTAAGAATGCGGCCGCAATAGTCCCGGGGAATTACGCGGTTGAAAGTCTCCCGGCTTTCCATACTCGAACCTCCCTTGAACCTCGAACTGCCTGTAAATGACTTTGTAACCAATCCCCTTTGTTTGCGCAAGAAAGATGAGGGGTAAAAGCAGGTGTTGAGGTATTAAGGTGTTGAGGTGATAAGGGAAATAACAAACACCCACAGGCAAAGCACCCACACCTACACCTACACCCACACCTACACCTACACCCACACCTACACCTACACCGTCACTCACTAAAGGTACGGC
>CAYVDE010000033.1:0-17573 GCA_964450535.1 uncultured Desulfobacterales bacterium | reverse complement strand
CACCTACACCTACACCCACACCTACACCTACACCGTCACTCACTAAAGGTACGGCGAGAACAGCCAGGCCAGGGAGTCCCGGATCTTCACATGGATCGGGCGGCTGTCAAGATCCGAGAGAAAAACCTCTTTGGACCGGGCGCGACATACATCCACGAATCCGGCAAGCTTCAGGGCCAGGTCCCGATCGAAGACCTCCAGCATCAGTTCGAAATTCAGCCGAAGGCTCCTGGGATCCATATTGGCCGAGCCCACCTGGACGTAGAAATCGTCCACTACGAATATCTTGCTGTGAACAAACGGCGCCGGCTGGTAAAAAACCCGGATACCCCATTGCAGAAGTTCCCAGAGCATGTTCCTTGTGGCCCAGTGGACAAAAGGAAGGTTGTTCTTCTCAGGCAGCAGCACATGGACTTCCACCCCCCTGAGGATTGCGGATTGGAGGGCTCCTATCATTTCCCTGGAAGGCAGGAAATAGGGGGTCACGATGAGGACCCGGCGGCGTGCCGCGGACACGGCCCCTACCAAAATCACGGCCAGTTTATCAAGGTCTCTGTCCGGTCCGTCCACAACCGTTCTGCATAAAGCTTCTCCCGCCGTATCGAGATTCCGCGCAGGAGGCGAAAGATCCTCACCGGTCACAAAGGCCCAGTCATCGATAAAAACATCCTGGATCTGCCGGACCACCGGCCCGGCGACCCTGAAGTGTATGTCCTTCACGCGCGAGGGCCTCTTGACATAATCGGCCAGGTGCCGATCCCCGATGTTCATTCCACCCACAAAAGCCTCCCGCCCGTCGGCCACTAGGATCTTCCGGTGATTTCTCAAGTTGATGTGCAGGGAGGGGGGGATCAGTGTGGGACGCATAAAACGCCCCACGCGCACACCTCTCTTTGCCAGAAGTTTTCCACTACGGGGAAACGAATAGAACTCCCCGATCCCGTCAAGCAGGACACGCACCTCTACCCCACGCTCTTTCGCCCTCCCAAGGGCATCGATGAACCCGCGGCCTGTATTATTCGACTCCAGGATGTAGGTGGCCAGAAAAAGTGTTTCCTCCGCCCGCTCCACCGCATCGAGCATTGCCGGATAAGCCTCCTCCCCGTTGTGCAGCACATCGACACGATTTCCCTTGACGAGCGGTCGCCTCGTGACATTATCGGAAATCGTGGCAATGGGGATGAACTCCTCAGGGAGGGATTTCTCCGGATGGTACGCTGCGGGAATCGCAGGCGGTTCATGCTGGAACGGGAACAGAAAAGGCAGGTGCCTGGTGAGCCGCTTGGCCCGGGTCTGCACCCGGTTTATGCCGAAAAGGAGGTAAAGCAAGGGACCGACCAGGGGAAAGACAAGGCACACGGCAATCCACCCCCAGCTGCCCCTGGGATCCCGCTTGAACAGGAGAGCGTGTCCCGCAGTGCCTACCACAAGGAGCAAGTGGAGAATGCCGAGTGACCATTTGAGAATACCGATGAACGATTCCATGCCCTGGGTCTTATAAGTTCATTTATGCCGGGCTCGACTGGATCATGATTCCATAACAACCCGGTTACGCCCGTCCTGTTTGGCGCGGTATAGCGCCCTGTCCGCTTCCCTGATAAGGTGAGCAAGGGAACGGCCCTTTGCGGAAAAAAGGCCGATGGATACGGTAACCCGAATCAGCTCGTCCCTGTAATGCACCACAGCGTTCTCCACCAGCCTTCGAAAATCATCAAAGAGCCGGAACGCGCGCCTTCCACCTAATCCGAAAGCGAAGACGGAGAACTCCTCACCTCCGAAACGCGAGACAATATAAGATCCACCGAATGATCTCATAAGATATTCGGCAAAGCGCGCAAGAACCGCGTCACCGGCCTCATGCCCGTATTGGTCGTTTACCGCCTTGAAGTGGTCGATGTCGAGCATGGCGACCGTAGCAGGGCGATCTTCTTCAAGGGATTTCAGTAACAGCTTTTCCCCCTCCTCGAAGTAATACCGCCTGTTGAAAAGCCGCGTCAGGGGATCTCGAACAGCTACCTCGCGCAGTTCTTCTATGAACTCAATGAGCTCAACATTCTGGTTTACCCGCGCGTAGAACTCCTCGGAGGCGAAGGGCTTGGGGAGGAAGTCATTGGCTCCCGTCTTGAGGAACCTGGCGGAAACCACCCCTGACCCCTGCGCTGAAAGCCCGATGACGCCCACCTCGTTTTTTCCGAACCGCTCGCGAATCCTGGAAACGAGTCCGAACCCGTCCATAACCGGCATGTTGTAGTCCGTGATCACCAACCGGACATTCGGATTCCTGTCCAGGGCCTCGAGCGCCCGCTTCCCGTCTTCCGCCTCAATGACCTGGAACTTGTGTGCCTCGAGAAGCCCCCTGCAGTATGACCTGAAAAACCGGGAATCGTCCACCAGGAGAATCCGTATCTCCTGGTTGCGAAAAATCCTGCGGATCAGGTACATGACGTGTTCAAGGCTTCGAGGACTGTCTTTGAGAACGTAATCCACGACGCCTTTCGCCAGAATGGCCTTACGCATTTCCTCATCGAACGAGGCGGTCAGGATGATGGCGGGGATCTTCCTGGCAAGCACATAATCCACAATCTCACCGTCCGGTGCATCCGGAAGGCTGAGGTCCAGGACCGCCGCGAAGAATTCCCTGTCGTCATTGAGGATGGATTCCGCCTGGGACAGGCTGTAAGCGGGTACGGGGAGGCACTGAAGGCTCTGTTCGATACTGCGGCAGAGGAACCCCGAAACGGACTTTGAGTCCTCCACCACAAGAATCTTCCGCAAAGGCGAGGGGATAGCTTCCTTCACTCAGAGCCCTCCGCCCATTTCCGCCAGTTCCTCCAGGCCCCGGCGGTCCAGGATCCGGATCCTTCGACCATCCGTTTCAACGAGGCCCTGGCGGGACATGCGGCCGAGAATCCTGGAAAGGGTTTCAGGGATAGTCCCCAGGAGGCTCGCGAGCTGAGTCCTGGTAACATCCAGGTCGAGATCCAGAGCCCCGTCGCGACGGCGGCTCAGGTAGAGGAGATAAGCGGAGAGCCGTCCTGGAACCTCCTTGAGTGACAGGTCTTCGATCAGCGCGGTAAACTTGCGGAGCCTGACGCTCAACAGGGCCAGAAGGTTCATGGCCACCGAGGGATTCTCTCGAATGAGTCCTGCAAATGCCTCCCTCGGAAAGAAAAGAATCCGCCCCTCTTCCATGGCCTCGGCGTTTGCCGGAAAACGTTTTCCCGAGAAAAGCGCCACCTCGCCGAAAGGCTCGCCGGCGCCGAAGATGTGAAGAGTCTGCTCCTTCCCCTCCGCCGAGAGCTTGAAGATCTTGACCCTGCCCGACAGTACCACGTAGAAGCCGTCTCCCTCGTCTCCTTCCATAAAGATACTCGTCCCGCGACGGCATGACCGTTCGGAGGAAATGGAGGCTATCTGCTCGATTTCCTCCGCGGGCAGGCCTTTGAAAAGCGGAATGGAGGCGATGTCTTCAGGGAAACCCATCCAGGCACCCTTTAGCCGTTAACCAGTCTCACCAGCGAGGAGTCTGGAAAATAGTCGATAATGTTGAGGCAACCATACGCCTGGTGCAGGGTGAAGACGCGGGAAAGGTCCATGCCCAGGGCCTCGGAGAGAATGACGCGGTTCACCATGCCATGGGCCACCAAAAGGAGGTCTTCTCCTTTTCGTTTATCCAAAATCTCATGCAAACAGGATAGAATACGACGGGAAAAAGCAGTAAGGCTTTCACCGCCTCCGGGAACACGGTATGCGGCCACGTCTTTCTCGCGCTCGAGAAGCTCCCCCGGAAATCTTTCCTGCACCTCGCCGAGGGTCAAACCCTCCCATGCGCCGAAGTTCATCTCCCTGAGTTGGGGCAGGGGCAGGACAGGCACGTCATGGTGACGTCCGATTATTTCAGCTCCAACAAGAGATCTCTTAAGATCGCTTGAAAAGACGGCGCTGATTCGGGTATGCCGGAGCCTCTCCGCAAGGGCCTCCATCTGTATTCGCCCCACGCCGGTGAGTTCCACGTCGGTGTGACCATATATGGGGAAGCGCTCATATCCCGCCACCTGGCCGTGACGGACCAAGTACAACCTGTTGGCTTTCATAGCTCACATCATAGGCGTGAACGCCTTTCGTGTCAATCCGGTGCCGGGAGTTTGACCTTTATTTAAAAGTCCGATTGGTGTATAGACGCCGGAAAGGTTTTCTATGATGATTGAGAGGGAATGTTACGGAATACTGGACCGTGTTTTTCCTGTCGGGAAAAGCGGCATTCGAGAAACACCTTCTGAGTGTTTCACCTGTCCGGCACGTATTGATTGCATGCGAGCGGCCATGAAAACAAAAGAAGGGATTCGTATGCAGGAGGCCCTGCTGGAGCGTTCCGCCGAATCAGGCCTCAGGGGCCGCATAAAACGCTGGTCCCGCAGGAAGGAGATCGAACGTATAGCCAGGGATCAGAAAAAAGGGATGTCTTCATGAAGACCCGGATCGCCTGCCCCAATTGCGGCTTCACAACCCATATTCCCACGGAACGTATTCCTATAAAGGCTCGTTTCGCGTCCTGTCCCCGCTGCAATGAACGTTTTCCGCTCAAGCCGGACAATCCGTCTCCGCCGGCATCCAGTAGCACCGGCACCTTGCCAACCGGCAGCTCTCTCGACACACCGCACCCTGCACCGGAAACCGGCAAACCCGGGCGCGGGCCTTCCCCCTGGGAAGATCGGGGCCGGCTCGGACTGTGGAAGGCAATCCGCCGAAGCTTCCTCGGCACCATATTATCGCCGGCGTCCTTCTTTCGAACCATGCACACCCGACACGGGCTGATGGAACCCCTCGCCATCGGTGTTCTCTTCGGGTCCATAGGTTTGATCACGGGTCTCTTCAAGGATTTCGTGCTTTCCGTGTGGGGATACGGAGGCGGTGTACGGATGCTCTCATCTGGTGTGGACTCACCGTTTCTCCTTTCCGGACTCATGGTCCTCTCTCCTCTCATCGTGTGCATCGGGATCTTCATCATGACCGGAGTCCTGCACCTTTTGCTCATGATCTTCCGGGGCGCTTCCCAGGGATTCGAAGGTACTTTCAGGGTTGTTGCATATGGCCAGGCGACGCAGATCTTCGGAGTCGTTCCGATCCTTGGAGGACTGATAGGCGGCCTCTGGTACCTGGTGATCTTGATCGTCGGCATGCGGGAAATCCATGAGACCACCTATCCCCGGGTGATCCTGGCCTTTCTGATGCCATTGCTCCTGACCGGGGCCTTGGCGCTGGCAGTCCTGATTCCCCTGATCATATCAACTCTCAACCGGCTGTTATGACGGTGCGGGCCGGTGACGGGCTCTGCGGCCCGCCGTCGATACGCTCGACTCGATTGGAAAGATAAAAGGAAGCGGTGTCAGATGAACAGACGGCCTGCAATCATTGACTACGACGAGCTCCTCAACCCATCGCAACTCCGGGCCGTGACCACCCTGGAAGGGCCGGTCCTGGTAATCGCCGGAGCCGGGAGCGGCAAGACGCGCACCCTTGTCTATCGAGTCGCCCGTCTTGTGGAGACCGGCAACCATCCGGACAACATCCTGCTTCTCACCTTCACCCGGAAGGCGGCTTCAGAGATGCTCGAACGGGCCGCGGGCCTTGCGGACCCTCGTTGCCGACAGGTCTCCGGCGGCACCTTTCACTCCCTGGCCCACCGCGTGCTCCGGGTCCATGCGGGACTAATCGGCTTCGACCCCCTATTCACCATCATGGACCGCGCGGACATGGAGGAGGTGGTCCAGTCCCTGGTCAAAGACCTCCACGTGGCAAAAGGTTCGGTCCGCTTTCCCAAGCGGTCCACGCTGGCCGGCATCCTGAGCAAGGCGGTGAACCTTCAAGTCCCGGTCGAGACCCTGGTGGAGGAGGAGTTCGCCCAGTTCCTTGAATATGCCCCCCACCTCACGAAACTGGGAGATGCTTACAAGAACTACAAACGGGACAATCAGCTCATGGATTACGACGATCTCCTCTTGAACCTGAGAACGCTCCTGGTGGAGCACGAGGAAATCCGACGGATCCTGGCGGAACAGTACCGCTTCATAATGGTGGACGAGTACCAGGACACCAACGGCATCCAGGCCGAGATCATCCGCTGGCTGGCCGCGGATCACGGCAACATAATGGTGGTGGGTGACGATTCCCAGTCCATCTATTCCTTTCGGGGCGCGAACTTCCGAAACATGTTCGAGTTCCCCGCTCTCTTCCCAGGGACCCGTGTAATCAAGCTTGAAGAAAACTATCGATCCACCCAGCCGATCCTCTCCTTCACCAACGCCCTCATGGCAGGCGCCGGCAAGAAATACACCAAGTGCCTGACCACAAGCCGGACCGGAGGAGAACCGCCGCAGGCTGTGGACACCCGCACCGACCCGGAGCAGGCCGCCTTTGTCCGGCGGCTCGTCCAGGAACAGCGCGAGCGCGGACGGTCATTGTCGGACATCGCCGTCCTTTTCAGGGCCGCCTATCACTCCTTTGAACTGGAACTGGAACTCTCCAGGCACGATATCCCCTTTGTCAAGTACGGGGGGTTCAAATTCATGGAGTCCGCCCACATCAAAGACCTCCTGGCCCACCTTCGAGTGGCGGCCAACCTGGAAGACGCTGTGAGCCTGGGGCGGGTCCTCCGGCTGGTCAGAAACATCGGGCCCGGCCGCAGCCGGGCCATCGCCGAATGGTTGAAGAAAAACGGGTTGGAAACGGCAAGGATAGCCGAATGGCCGGGAGCCGGAAAGAGTGACAAGGGACTCAAGAAACTTGCCTCGTTGATCGGAGATCTTTCCAGGCCCGGACGGGTTCCAAGGGAGGCCGTTGAGGCCGCCATTGTGTATTACGAACCGTTTCTCAGGGAGCGTTTCGATGACTTTCCGAAGAGACTCCTCGACCTGCAGCAGCTTCCCGACATGGCCTCGCGATATCGAAGCCTCCGTTCCTTCCTGGATGACATGACACTTGATCCCCCCACCAGTTCCGCAGACCTTGAAATCCTCCCGTCCCCGGACCGCCTCACGCTATCCACGGTACACTCGGCCAAGGGTCTGGAATGGCCTGTGGTGGTGATTATCTGGGTCATGGAGGGGTATTTCCCTTCCTCCCGGGCCTATGCAAACGAGGACGACCTGGAGGAGGAGCGACGGCTCCTTTACGTGGCGGCAACCAGAGCCAAGGACGAACTCTACCTCTCCTATCCGGGCATGGAGTCCAGACCGGTCCGTTATGCCTCCGGAGGAGTCCAAGGATATCGCTACGGTGGGCTTTCCGGATTCGTGCGCGACCTGCCCGAAGGGGTCATGAAGCTTGGCACCAGCCCACGAGTCACCCCGCCCTCACGGACCCGGCCCGGCCGGAACAGCTTGAGGGCCATGGCCGGGTTGGAAGGAACGGGCAAGGCGGAAGGGTTGCGACTGGGAGACCGGGTTACACACCCGGCCTTCGGGCCGGGCGTGGTGTCCCGTTTCAGGGGAGAAGACAAGGTTGAAGTGCTCTTTAGAAACGCGGGGCGAAAGCTTCTCCACCTGGAGTACACCACGCTGGAGAAGACATAGAAAATGAACACGAAAACCATGACTTATCCGGAGGCCCTTAGAGCCCTCTACGACCTTCAGAAATTCGGCATCAAGTTCGGACTGTCCAAGACGGCCAACCTTCTCAAGGCTTTCGGAGAACCCCACCGGGGAAAGCGTTTCATCCACATAGCCGGTACCAACGGGAAAGGGTCGGCGGCCGCCATGGTGAGTTCGATCCTGGCCCGATCGGGCCTGAAGGTGGGTCTCTACACCTCCCCTCACCTCGTCCGGTTCACAGAACGCTTCCGCATCAACGACCGGGAGATGGACAGGGGAACCGCTGCCGGCCTGGCTTCGGAGCTTCTTGCCGCCATTGACCCCAGTGAGCCTCCCACATTCTTCGAGGTTGTCACGGCAATGGCGATGATCCATTTCGCAAGGGAAGAAGTGGATGTGGCGATCATGGAGGTGGGCATGGGGGGACGCCTGGATGCCACCAACGTGATAGACCCACTGGTCACCGTGATCACGAACATCAGCCTGGAACACCAGCAATACCTGGGAAAGCGCCTTGTGGACATCGCCGGTGAAAAAGGCGGCATTGTCAAACCGGGGGTGGAACTGGTAACCGGTGTCACCCAGCCTTCCGTGATCCAACGCCTCGAGACGATCTGCCGGGACAAGGGGGCACGAATGATCCGCCTTGGCCGCGATGTTCGGTACAGAAGCACCTCCAAGGGGCTGAACTACACGGGGAGTTCTCTCGTGCTGCACGGCTTGGACCTGGGGCTTACAGGCCGGTTTCAGGGACGAAACGCGGCCCTGGCGCTGGCCGCGCTGGAAGTCCTCCAGGGTAAAGGGTTCCGCCTGAGCGAGGAGCAGATAAGACAAGGGCTGGCCCGGGTTTACTGGCCCGGCCGAATGCAGCTGATGTCCCGCCGGCCGTACCTGCTGGTGGACGGCGGTCATAATCCGAGGGCCTTGCGCGCACTGGCCGACGCCGTTCCCCGCGCCTTCTCCTTTCGGCGGCTTATCCTGGTAATCGGCGTCATGGAAGACAAGGACATTCCGCGAATAATGAAGGAAATCGTCCCATTGGCGCATTACGTGATTTATTCACGTCCGGTGTACGCCAGGGCCGCCTCACCGGAGACTCTCGAGCGGGCCGCCGCCCCACTGGGCAAGCCGGGGGAGATCGCCCCCACCCTTTCACAGGCACTTGACAGGGCAACCCAAATAGCCGATGCTGAGGACTTCATTCTTGTCTCGGGATCCCTATTCACCGCCGGTGAGGCCCTCTCCCTGCTGGATCCCGGGAAATATCGCCCGGACGAGATTTAACCGGCTATGATTACTGCATTTACAGGATTCCTTCGACAGCTTCTGCCTGCGGTCTTCGCCTCCATTCTGATCGCCGTCCAGGCCCTGCCCTGTCATGCCCAGGAAAAGGTCCTGGACCGGCATATCCTGGAGGACAAGAACGCGCACTGGCAGATCACAGCCGATAAGATGACTTACATCTACGAAAAGCGTCTCTACGTGGCGGAAGGCAATGTAATGATCACTCGCGACGGACAGATCCTGTCGGCCCAGCGCGGGGTGTACAACGAAGAGACAGGGATCGTTCAGGTCTCGGGGGATGTCAGGCTCACGGCCAACGGCGACATCGTGTCAGGGGAGATGGCCCTTCTGGACCTCAAGAACCACTTCGGGCAGATCACCAGAGGAACCATTTTTCTGCGCGAGAACAACTACTACATCCGAGGTAGCGCCATGGTCCGTACAGGACCCAACACCTACCTGGTCAAGGACTGCACCCTGACCACCTGCGACGGGGAAAACCCGGCTTGGAGCATTACCGGTTCAGAGGTAAAGGTTGAAATAGAAGGCTATGCATCGGTAAAAAACGCTGCCTTTCGTATCAAAAACTTTCCTGTTTTTTACCTCCCTTATGGGATTTATCCGGTCAAGACACAACGCCAGACAGGGTTCCTGCCCCCTCGGGTAGGCCACTCAAACCAAATCGGAGCGGAAATCGAGATCCCCTTTTTCTGGGCCATTTCCGAGCAGGTGGACGCCACATTCTACGAGCGGTACATGACCAGGAGGGGATTCATGCAGGGGCTGGAGCTCCGGTATGCGGCAGAGAACGACTCCCGGGGGACCTTCCTGTTTGACATACTTCGTGACAGGGTCGGGGAAAAAGACCTCAATGACGAGGATGATGTCCAGCTGAGCCCATTCGAGCGAACAAACACCACCCGGTACTGGTTCAGAAGCCGCACCGATCAGACCCTGCTTCCCGGACTCGAGGCCAGAATCGACACGGATTTCGTGAGCGATCAGGATTACATCAAGGAGTTCCAAGGCGGGCTTTTTGGGTTCGAGGCCCGACCCGAGTTGGCCGATTACGGACGCCCCGTTGAAGACGTCCGTTCACCGACGCGGCGCAGCGCGATTCGTCTGAGCGCCGATGGCGACGAGTACAGCCTACAGGGCCTGGCCGAGTACCACCAGCGCCCGGAAAACCCGGCGTTTGACGACACGGCCCAGCCTGTGGCCGGCGCCGGCTTCACCCTCCTGCCCATGCAGATCCCCCATGTGCCTGTTTTCCTGAATCTCTCCACAGACTACGGGTATGTGTGGAGGGATGTCGGGGTCCGGGGACACCGCATGGCCTTCGAACCCGAGGTGTCCTATCCCCTCTTCATTGGGCGTTATCTGGAGTTTGAACCTTCTCTCCGTTACGAGCACAACTCCCAGTGGGTGGATGGGGACGATTTGGGCAGAGGCACCCAGACACGAAACGCATACCATGGCAGGGTGCGTCTCTCCACGGTTCTGGAAAAGGCATTCGACATCCAGTGGAGGGAGTACACAGGCATGAAGCACAAGATCCGCCCCTCCATCACCTATGACTTTAGAAGCCACCGGGACGAAGACATCTTCCGCCCCTGGTTCGAGCCCATTGATGCAGTGGGCGATTTGAATCACCTCACCCTGTCCCTGGAAAACATACTGGACTCGAGGAAATACGACAAGGAGGGGAACACAGTCTACAGGCAATGGGGCACCTTCACCCTCCGCCAGCCCTACAACCTGGATGAAGCGCGTCGGGAACACGAACCCTGGCGGAAAAAGGAGCCCTTCGAGCCCCTGGAGGCGGAGCTGAACGCCTTCCCTTTCTCATGGCTGGATTTGAAAGCGGAAACCCGCTGGGATCACTATCAGAGCGATATAACCTTTGCGGACATCTCTGCCGAAATCACCGTAGACAGGCTCGGAGGATACACAGACCGTTACGCCTTGGAGTATTTGTATGAGGAAGACCGGAGCCGATATATCGGATACCGGGTCAACATCTATCTGGGAGGAGGCTTCAGTATAGGATCGGCTCTCAGAAAAGAGCTGGATATGAGCCATACCCTGGACAGCGCGCACTGGATCGATTACCGGTCACAGTGCTGGGGATTGCGCCTTTCCGCGGGCAGCCTGGACGGAATAAACTCGGTTTCCCTGTCCTTCTATCTCCTTGGACTCGGAAAACTGGGCGGGCTGTAACTCATTCCGCTCAGGCCCGAGCCGTTGACCACCCGACGGTCTTTTCCGGCCCCGGGCTCACCGGCAGAACTCATCCGGAAAGCGATAACACTATCACCACCAGCCCTAACAGCCAGCAGTAGGGGGCGAACCAGGAGAGCCGCCCTTTGCGGACCACACCCATGAGCACCTTTAGGGCAAGCAGGCCCACAGCCCCCGAAGTGACACCCCCGGCCACAAGTACAAGGGGGGCGATTACGTCAATCTCACCTGCAAGAATCTCGAGCAGGAGCGCGCCCGTGATCGCAGGCACTGACAGGACAAAGGAAAAACGCGCAGCCAGATCCCTGTCCAGGCCGAGCAGAAGACCGCAGGCTATGGTGGCTCCGGAACGGGAGATACCCGGTATTATTGCCAACCCCTGTGCCGTGCCCACGGCCAGGGCCACCAGGAGCCCGAGTCTTCGAGTTCCTCCCGTGCTGAGGCGCGTAAAGGCGAGAAGAAGGCCGGTCAACAACAGCATGAAACCCACCACGGTGGTGGACCGGTAAAGATTTTCGAGCGGGGCCTTGAAAACTCCGCCTATCAGGGCGGTTGGAATGCTGCCCACCATCACCCAGGTCAGGAGGGAATCGCTCAGGCGCCCTCTTGCTTTTGCCGGGCCTTTCGTGGCCCTGCGGGGAATGAACAAGCCGGGGAACTCCTTTACCATACCCGTCAGGTCACGCCGAAAGTAGACGACAACGGCCATCAGGGTCCCCATGTGCAAGCTGGTGTCCAGCAGGAGTTCGGGTTCCGTAAACCCCATAAGGTTTCGAAAAAGCACCAGATGGCCGGAGCTGCTGATGGGAAGAAACTCGGTGAGTCCCTGAACCACGCCCAGAAATATGCCGAATAGAGGATCCATTACACCCAGGAGATAATGGTTCGATACAAGAAAGCTCGTTCACCTGCGGTTTCCCGTCACGAACTCTTATCTGAAAACCGGGTCAATGGGCAACTAGAAATTCCTCTCAAGGACGGGCTTCGTGTGAGATAACCGGGGCTTCTTGACACGGTTCCTGCGTTCCCCTATCATGGTTTTCAAACGCCGTCCCAATTGAATACTATGACTCCCTTTGGAGGATTGAGATGAGAACCCGCATCGGAGTGCTGTCGGCCGGGGCCGACTGCCCGGGTATCAACAGCGCAATCCATTGGCTCGTGACCTCCGCAATGGACAAGGACCTGGTTCCCGAACGAGGCATGATGTTTGAGCTTATCGGGATTCGAGACGGATGGTCCGGGCTGACCGAACTCAAGCCCGACAAGAAAGACAGCCTCAAGCAGCACACCATCAAGCTAGACACGGAACTGGTCCGCACATGGGATCGTTATGGGGGGACACGCCTTGGTACCAGCCGGGTAAATCCCTTCGACCCCGCAGTTGACCGGTCCGAGGCGGTCATCAAGAACATTCAAAAACTGGGTCTTGACGCCCTGGTCGTGATCGGGGGCTTTGACAACCTTGGAGTTGCCTACAGGTTTTACAAGGAAGGCATAAACGTGGTGGGCATACCCAAGACCATCGACAAGGATCTCTGCGAAACCGACTACACCCTGGGGTTCGACTCCGCCGTAAACATCATCACCAAGGACATCGACCGGCTGCGAATCACGGCCGGCTCCCACAGCCGCATTTTTGTGGTGGAATCCATGGGAAGAAGGGCCGGCTGGCTGGCCCTGGAGGGCGGGGAGGCTTCCGGCTCATCCATTATTCTCATTCCAGAGCACGACTTTTTAATGGAGCGTGTCATTGATATTTTGAAGATGCTCAGAAAGGCCGGGAAGCGTTACAGCATCGTGCTGGCTTCCGAGGGCGCCAAGCCGCGCGGCATGGAAGAAGTCCGCGAGCGCAGAGGCAGGGACGGCTTCGGTCAATTCTACCTCGGCGGAATCGGAGGGCTCATAGCAGAGGAAATTGAAAAGCAGACGGATTTTGAAGTCCGTTATGTCGCCCTTCGGCACCTCCAGCGCGGGGGTTCGCCCACGGCCTATGACCGCCGCATGGGACGCAAGTTCGGCATAGCGGCCCTTGATATGATCGTAAACGAGGACTTCGGCCGCATGGTGAGCCTGAAAATGGGCGAAATCACAAGCGTGCCTCTTAAGAAAGCCCTGGAAAAACTAAATCTTGTAGACGTAGAAAAGTTTTACAACACCAAAAACTACAGGACCCTGGACAAGATCCTCTAGCCCTTATCAGGGCCCGGAAAGACGCCGC
The DNA here is from genome assembly GCA_964450535.1 of uncultured Desulfobacterales bacterium. Classification (GTDB taxonomy): domain Bacteria; phylum Desulfobacterota; class DSM-4660; order Desulfatiglandales; family HGW-15; genus JAIPEI01. The sequence continues at coordinate 4,238 of CAYVDE010000033.1, read as the reverse complement.
CGGGGTGCGAATCTCAAAGGTCCTCAGGGAAGATCTTTCCCGGGTTCAGGATGTTGTTCGGGTCAAACGCCTTTTTAAGCCTGCGCATCAGGTCTCTTACGGGTTCAGCGAGTTCCAGGCCCAGATACGGGGCCTTGGTGATCCCCACCCCGTGCTCCCCGGAGAGCGTCCCTCCCATTCGAATGACCTCTTCAAAGAGTTCCTGGACGATGTGCCCCGTGTTCACCTTCTCCTTCGGGTCCTCGGGATCGAGCAGGATGTGAACGTGAATGTTCCCGTCCCCGGCATGGCCGAAGGAGGCAATGGGCTGGCCGTACTTCGAGGACAGAGGTTTCAGAAAAGCGACCAGCTCGGCCAGGCGGCTTCGCGGCACCACTACATCCTCACTGACTTTACCCGGCCGTAAAGACTGGAGCGCCAAAGACACGTTCCTTCGAGCCTCCCATAGACGCTCCGCCCCCTCCTCGTCCTGTGCGGCCTGAAAATGAACGGCCCCGCTCTCGAGAGCCACTCTCCTGACCCGCTCCGCGTCCCGCGTGACAAGTCCTTCGTCCCCGTCCACCTCCATGAGGAGGAGAGCGGCTGCAGTGTCCGGGACAGGCAAGCCCATCTCTTCCCGGACGCAATCAATGCAGACCCGGTCCATGAACTCCAGCGTCGTGGGAACCACACGGCTTTGGACGAGTCCGGTAACGGTCCTCACCGCCTCGGCCGGGTCTTTGAAAAAGGCGAGCATGGTCCGCTTGGCCACGGGCATTGGGATAAGACGCAGGATAATTTTCGTGACCACGGCCAAGGTCCCCTCCGATCCGACGATCAACCGTGTGAGGTCATATCCTACCACCCCCTTGGCCGTCTCCACTCCCGTTCGAAGAATCTCCCCGGAAGGCAAAACGATCTCCAGCCCCAGGACGTAATCACGTGTCACGCCGTACTTGACGGCCCGCAACCCACCGGCGCACTCCGCCACGTTGCCGCCTATGGTTGATATGTGAATGCTTGCCGGGTCCGGAGGGTAGAAGAGCCCCAGGGCCTCAACCGCATCCCGCAGGCGACCCGTGATGACCCCGGGCTCCACACGCGCTATCATGTTATCCGGGTCAATGCCCAGGATACGGTCAAGCCGGTCCATTGACAGAACTAGCCCGCCTCTGACAGGAAGCGCTCCTCCGCTCTGCCCCGTGCCCGCTCCTCGCGGGATAACGGGAAACCTCTCCCGGTCCGCTATGCGCAGGATACGGGACACCTCTTCGGGACTTCCCGGCCTTGCCACGGCGTCGGGCATAAAGACAAGGCGGGTGGCGTCCGTGGCATTCGCTGCAAGGTCTTCAGGGCACGTAGTCAGGTGGCCGGCCCCCACGATATCCGCCAGGGCCATGAGAATTGCTTCGGAAATCATGACGGCACTAAGACGCGACTCTTCAGGGCATGCTGAACGGTCATTGCGTCCATATATTTGAGATCACCGCCCATTGGAATACCCAGGGAGATACGGGTTATGCGCACGTCCTTCCGTCGCAGGACATCCGCCAGGTAGGAGGCCGTGGTCTCCCCCTCCACCGTTGGGTTCGTGGCGAGGATGACTTCCCGGATGTTTTCGCGCTCGATGCGGGCGGAGAGTTCGCCTATCTTCAGTGCTTCAGGGCCCACACCGTCCAGAGGAGATAGCACACCCTGGAGCACATGATACCGCCCGTCAAAAACCCCTGATTCCTCAACGGCTAGTTGGTCCCCCGGGCCTTCGACCACGCAAAGGGCCCCGGTGGCCCGCCGAGGGTCCCTGCATATGGCACAGGGGTCCTGGTCCGTGAAGTTATAACACGTTGAACAAAAGCGAATCTGATCCTTTACCTCTAGAAGGCTTCGGGCCAGGCCTTCAGCCAGGCTCCGTTCGCTCTTGAGAATATAGAGGGCCACCCGGGCGGCGGACTTCTGCCCTATCCCGGGAAGGCGGGTGAGCTGTTCTATCAATCGCTCGAACGGCGGGGGATATATACCCATGGAAGTTCTTTCGCACCTGCCGGACCGAACCGCAACTTGCCGGAACCGTTCCCGGAAGGCTGTTCCCGGAAACGAAAACTACATCAGGCCGGGAAGATTCGGAAGGTTGAGTCCGGCTGTAAGTTTTCCCATCTCCTCGTTGACCATCTCCTTGGCCTTGTTGAGGGCGTCATTCACGGCCGCCTGAATCAAGTCCTGAAGCATTTCCACGTCCTCGGGATCGACGACCTCGGGATCGATTCGGATAGAGACGATTTCCTGCTTGCCGCTGGCCGTGACGGTCACCATGCCGCCCCCTGCAGTGGTCTCCACCGTCTTTTCTCCCAGTTCCTCCTGAAGCTTTGCCATTTTGGCCTGAAACTGCTGTGCCTGCTTCATTATGCTGCCCATATTGGGCATGCCCTTGCCTTTCACGTAACACCTCCTTGATCCTGCTTCGAGTCAGGTCCCCCTGCTTCTACGGATTGACCCGGCAAATCGTCCCGGAGTTCTCCCTGAAATATCCTCAGGACATCCTGGACCGGTCGGGGAAGGTCTTCCCGGCCTTTTGACTTTTTCCCGCCGGTCTTTGATTTCTCTCCCTCCGCCTTTTTTGCCGGCGTGCCCGGGTTTCCGGATATGCGTATACGTAACTCCCGGCCGAAAAACTCTCGAGCCAGTTCCACAAATTTCGTCATGTGTTCCTGGTCATCCAGATAGGTGGCGGAGAAGGCGCTCCGTCCCCGTTCGATCTCCAGAACGTCCTCATCTATACCTATAAAACGCCACTTACCGAGCACGTTTGCCATGGCTCGGTTTCGCCGGCCGAGAAAAGACAAAAACTCCTCCCAACCGTTGCCGGGCTGTGGACGGGCTGTATCAACGTCATCAGGGGCCCTCTCATGCTTTGCGGCGGTGGGCTCACGGATCGAAGCGGCGGGCATCTCCGCCGGATCGGCGTAGGGTTTGGCCGGGGATTCCTCAAGACGCCTTTCCAAGGCGACTAGTTTTTCCATCAGCTCCTCAAAGCCGAGGATTTCTCCCATGTGACACAGCTTGATCAGCACGGTTTCCAGTATGAGCCGCGGGCTGGATGTAAACCGCAGGTCCTCCTCCCTTCGAATAAGGACATTCAGTATCTGTTGAAGCTTCTCACGCCCGGCCTTCAACGCCTGCGCGCGAAGCTCTTCCCGATCGCTGTCGGTCATGTCCAGGAGGCTTCCATCCGTAACGATGAGGCTGACGAGGAGGTTTCGAAACTGGTCCATCAGGGCGTGGTAGAACTCCTTGATCTCGTAGCCGTAGTTGTAAATCCGCTCCACGATGCGGATACAGGAATCGGCCTCTCCCTCGATCACGGCCTTTGACGCCTCAAAGATAAGGTCCCGGTCGACAATCCCCAGTATGTCCATTATCTGCCGGTCCGCCACCGACGGCCCTGTAAAGGAGACCACCTGGTCCAGGAGGCTCTCCGCGTCACGCATGCCACCCTGGGCCTCACGCGAGATTAAACCCAGACCCTCCCTGCTGATGCTAATGCCCTCGGCTTCGGCGATTCTTGCGAGCTGGTCCACGATCAGGGCCGGGGGTATCCGCTTGAAATCAAAGCGCTGGCACCGGCTCAAGATAGTGACGGGGACCTTGTGGGGCTCGGTAGTGGCGAAGAAGAACTTTACGTGAGGAGGAGGTTCTTCAAGGGTCTTGAGCAGAGCGTTAAAGGCCTCTTTGGTGAGCATGTGGACCTCGTCGATGATGTAGATGCGATACCGGCTCGACGAGGGCATGTAACGTATATTATCCCGGAGTTCACGTATCTCGTCTATTCCGCGGTTGGAGGCGCCGTCGATTTCCTGGACATCCACGGAGGACCCGTTGGTGATCTCCCTGCAGGAACTGCACCGGTTGCAGGGAATACCGGGCTCCCCCTCGGGACAATTCATCGCCTTGGCGAGGATTCTGGCCACCGAAGTCTTCCCCACCCCACGCGCCCCGCTGAACAGATAGGCGTGTGCGAGCCTGTCCGTCTTGATGGCGTTGACCAGGGTTCCTGTGATGTGGTCCTGGCCTACGACATCTTCGAACACCTGCGGCCGCCACTTCCTGGCGAACACTTCATAGGACATTGGGAGATCCTTTTACAGATAAGTTGGGCGAGCGGATCATAAAAACCAGGTTTCCATGATGGAGCAGTCATTGTCCGGGTCGGGAATCCGCCCGTGACCGAAAACAATCATCAGGAAAGCAGGAGAGCCGATTCG
>CAYVDE010000032.1:0-26303 GCA_964450535.1 uncultured Desulfobacterales bacterium | reverse complement strand
GGGTCGGCATATCCGCCTGGATGTTGTACCACTGGCGCGGCATTTCGGACTCGGGCAGAAAGATCTTCTTGACGTCCATAACCCCCTCCTTTTTCTAGTGAACGGATAATTCTGTAAGACCTGTGACAATGCTATAGCCGCAGGCCCGACTTATGGAACTGAAGCTTCACCACGAAAACACGAAGACCGCAAAGGAGATCCAAGATCAAAATGCCGACAATCACTTGGATCCCACGCTCTTGGAGCCCCTGCAACCCTGAAGTCACGTTCGAGGGTCAAATCCCGGGATCGAGGAAAATTTGCAGAAATATCTGAAAGCAAACCGCACCCGGCGTCTGTTGCTCACAGGCTTGGAAACTTCAGGACGTCACGAGCGAGAAAGGAACTGGAGAGGGTCGATTGAGATCCGATGGCGCTGTAACACACATCAACGAGAAGAGATGTCGTCCAATGCCGTGTCAAAAAGGAGAGCGCTCATTGCGAAACTTGTTGAAGCCTACTCCTCTGAGGCCTTTTCTGTCAAGGCCTTTCCCATTTTAAACCGCTTGCAGGGACACCTGCACCTACACCCACACCCACACCTACACCTACACCTACACCTACACCTACACTCCCTATTTGCTGTTTATCTTTTTTTGCAATTGTGAAATAATAATAGTTTATTGGATGGGCGAAGGCCCTGTTTATCTTATTCATTCCGTTCTTCCCTCTCCCCTTTGGAGAGTATAGAGGTGTAAGTCATGGCCGAAACGGCGAGAAAGTTCACCGGCGACGACAGGGTCACCTACTACAAGGCCCTGAACGACATCGCAAACCAGATCCATTCCGCCCAGGATATCAACGAGATCCTGATCAACCTCAAAGAACAGATCCTGAGTCTCTTCGATGCCGACAGGATCACCATCTATGTGGTGGACGGAAAACGCAAGGAGGTCTACTCCAGGTTCAAGGCGGGAGACCTGCCCGGCGAGATTCGCGTTCCCATCGACAACAGCAGCATTGCGGGATACACGGCCAACAACGCTCAAATCTCAAACATTGTAAATGCTTATGATGAGCGCGAACTGGCCATGATAAATAAGGACCTCACATTCGACAAGCGATGGGATGAGCAAAGCGGGTATGTAACCCGGCATGTCCTTTCCGTTCCCATATTTTACAAGAAGTACGTGATCGGGGTGCTCCAGCTCGTCAACAAGAGGACCGGGGACCGCTTTACCCTTGATGACCAGAACTCGGCCATAGAGATGGCCAAAGTATTGGGAATCGCCTTCTTCAACCAGCGAAAGCTCAGCCAGCGTGCCACCAAGCGGACCAAATTCGACTACCTGATCAACAACAGCATCATCACCGACAAGGAACTCTCCGACGCCGTTACCATGAGCCGGGAGAGAAAAATTCCCATTGAATCAGTGCTGATGCAGGAGATGAGCGTTAAAAAAGAGCACATTGGTCACTCCCTTGCCGAGTATTACCACTGCGAATATGTTCCCTTTGATGACAGCTTTCCCATCCCGGGAGACCTGCTGTCCCGTCTCAAGGGTATCTACCTGAAGCGTAACTTGTGGGTCCCCCTTGAACGCCGGGATGGAAAAGTCAAGATTCTCCTGGACAATCCTCAGAGGCTCGACAAAATCGACAGCGTCAAGTCCCTGATTCCCGCAGAGAAATATGAATTCGCCGTCGGCCTTCGGGAAGACATCATCCAGTTCCTGGACTATTTCTACGGAGTACCGGATGCCAGGGGTCAAGATGAAGGATCCATTGACGACATCATAGGAAAACTGGAACCGGGAGAAGAGGAGATCGAGTTCGAAGGCGGCGTGGACATGATCACAGAGGACGACAGCGCCATCGTCAAGCTCGTAAACAAGATCATCACCGACGCGCACAAGAAAAACAGCTCGGACATTCATATAGAACCCTATCCAGGCAAGCTTGGGGCGGAGATCCGCCTGCGCATCGACGGGGCCTGCCAAGTCTACCAGACGGTCCCGGCCCACTACAAGAAGGCCGTGGCCTCACGTATCAAGATCATGTCCGATCTGGACATCTCGGAACGCCGAAAGCCCCAGGACGGAAAGATCAAGTTCAAAAAATTCGCTCCCCTGGACATCGAATTGCGTGTGGCCACCATTCCCACTGTGGGCGGGGAAGAGGATGTGGTCATGCGGATCCTGGCGGCCGGGGAGCCGATCCCTCTTTCCAAAATGGGAATGGGTGAGAGGGATTACAACATGCTGCTGGACTGCATTACCAAGCCTTACGGCATCTTCCTGGTTGTGGGTCCAACGGGAAGCGGAAAGACGACCACCCTCCACTCCGCCCTAGCTCACATCAACAAAAAGGAAACAAAGATCTGGACGGCGGAGGACCCCGTGGAGATCACGCAGAGGGGACTCAGACAGGTCCAGGTGCTGCCCAAGATCGGTTTCGATTTCTCCGCGGCCATGCGGGCCTTCCTGCGGGCCGATCCGGACGTAATCATGGTGGGCGAGATGCGAGACCACGAGACCGTTTCAACGGGCATAGAGGCCTCCCTCACCGGCCACCTGGTCTTCAGCACTCTTCACACCAACAGCGCGCCCGAGACCATCACCCGCCTTCTGGACATGGGCATGGATCCATTCAACTTTGCCGACGCCCTGCTCGGAGTCCTGGCCCAGCGGCTGGTGCGGACCCTGTGCAAGGACTGCAAGGAACCCTATCACCCGGACCGCTCCGAATACGACCATCTAGTACGTTCTTACGCCGGGAATTTCGAGGCGTTGGGGTTCCCCTACTCTGATGAATTGACCCTTTACCGGGCCAATGGCTGCGACAAGTGTGGAAACAGCGGCTACAGGGGGCGAACGGGCATCATGGAACTGCTTTTCGCGTCCGACGATCAGAAGTCGCTCATTCAGGGCCGGGCCAAGATGGAGGATATCCGCGCCCAGGCCGTCAAGGACGGCATGACCACCCTGATGCAGGACGGGATTCGAAAAGTCTTTTTGGGGATCACCGACTTCGCACAGGTCCGCAAGGTCTGCATCAAGTAAGAAGGAGCCGGAATGGGTGCACTACATGGAAAAACCGCTCTCATCACCGGGGCATCTTCCGGAATCGGCCGCGCCTGCGCGGAGGTGTTCGCCCGGGAAGGCGCCTCCCTTATCCTCTGCGCCAGGCGAAAAGACCGCATCCAGAGGCTCTCCTCGGCGCTCGGACAAAGGCACAAAACCAGAATCCTTCCGCTGGTACTGGATGTGCGTGATCATGAAGCCGTGAAAGAGGCCGTTGAAACCCTTTCACAGCCCTGGTCAAAAATCGACATCCTGGTCAACAACGCCGGGCTCAGCCGCGGGCTGGAACCCATTTACGAGGGGTGTATCGAGGACTGGGAAGAAATGATCGACACTAACCTCAAGGGGCTTCTTTACGTGAGCAGGGCGGTCCTTCCGGGCATGATCAAGCGCCGGAGAGGGCACATCGTAAACCTGGGCTCCGTGGCAGGACACGAGGTCTACCCCGGAGGAAACGTCTACTGCGCCTCCAAGCATGCTGTGGACGCCGTCACCAAAGGGATGCTGATGGACCTGGTGGACACACCGATACGGGTGAGCACAGTGGACCCCGGGCTGGTTGAGACGGAGTTCAGCTTTGTCCGCTTTCACGGGGACCGGGAACGGGCCAAAGGCCCCTATGCGGGCATGAAACCGTTAAAAGGCAAGGATATTGCCGAGGTGGTATTGTTCTGCGTCACCCGACCTGCGCACGTGAACGTGAGTCAACTCAGAATCATGCCCACGGCACAGGCCTCGGCCTCCATGGTACATCGCAAGCGGTAGGTACCTGAACCCTACACCTCGATGCCCACCGTAAACCCTTCGCGTATCGCCTCTAGAGCGTTCCTTGGCTCCTTGGCGTCCCCGATGGTGTAAAGTTCCGGCACCTTGCCCTCCAGTTCCTCGGCAAGGCGGTTCACCGGCTCAGAACCCATGGCCAGGATTATGGAGTCGGCCGGCAAGAGTCTCGACTCACCGTTCTTCTCTATCTCCACGCCCATGCCGCTGAAGCTTACGGCCCTGGCTTCCGTGATCACCTGAACCCCCAGGCGACGGATCTCCGCCAGCACGGTCCACCTGGTGGAAGGACCGATATCCTGCCCGGCCTTGCTTTCCATCTCCAGAACCGTGACCTCCTTGTTTCCTTTATCGATCAGATTTTCAAGGGTTTCCCAGTTCTCGGCGCGGTTGGCTGCCAGAAAGTGAAGGACCTCCGGGCTCAAGGTCCCCTGCCGGGCCACGAAAAGCGCGGTCTCCAGGCCCAGGGCGTTTCCTCCTACTATTACCACCCGCTTTCCCAGGGCGACATCGGTTTCGAGGAGGTCCCACGCCGACACCACATTGTCCCCCCCCACCCCCGTTATGTCAGGCTGGATAGGTGTCGCCCCGGTAGCCACGATAACCGCATCCGGAGCAAACGCCTTTACATCCGCCCATCCCATCTCCAGGCCGAGCCGGACATCAACCCCCGACGGCCCCAGGTTGGCGGCCAGGTCCTCCACCGCAGAGACCATTTCCTCGCGTCCGGGGATGCTTCGGTTCAAGAGAAGCTGGCCTCCCAGGCGAGAACTCTTCTCAACAAGTGTGACCGCATGTCCTCGCTCCGCCGCCGTTATAGCGGCCTTCATGCCTGCCGGGCCTCCGCCTATAACCAGGACCCTCTTGGGCTTTTCCGCCTGAGTGAAGCTGACTTCGCCCTCACGCCCGGCCATGGGGTTCACCAGGCATCCCGCCGGGCGCATGGAAAAGATGGCGTCGAAGCAGCCCTGGTTGCATGCAATGCACCTGTATGCCCGGTCTGCATGGCCTTCCATGGCCTTTTGAGGAAGAAACGGATCGGCGATGAGCCCCCGGGCCATGGTGACCAGATCAGCCTCTCCATGGCGCAGGATCTCTTCGGCCACGACCGGATCGTTCACCCGGTTGCTGGCAAGCACGGGGACCGACACCGCGGACTTGATCCCCTGAGCCAGATAAGTGTAGGCCTTTCTGGGTACGAAGGTGGAAATCTGCGGGATGCGGGTCTCGTGCCACCCACCCGTCACATTGAACAAATCCACCCCGGCCTTTTCCATCTCCGCTGCAAAGAGCCGGGCCTCTCGATTGGTATTGCTACCTTCCATGAAGTCATTGCCCGCGATTCGCATGAGGATGGGGTAATCGGGTCCCACCGCCTGCCGCACCTTCATGACGACTTCCCTGCCGAAACGCATGCGGTTCTCAAAGGAGCCGCCGTATTCGTCTTCACGCAGGTTGGTGAGCGGAGAAAGGAACTGGCTTATCAGGTACCCTGCGCTCCCTAGAATCTCCACGGCATCGAACCCCGCCTCTTTCGCGCGCACGGCCGCCTCGGCAAACCGGCCCTGGACTCCGGGGATCTCTTCCAGTTCCAGAGCCCTGGGTGTCTCTCCGGTAAAACGGGACCTGACCGCGGACGCGGAAAATGGCTTTTTGCCGCCTATCATAGCGGAGTGGGTGTAGCGGCCCGCCTGATACAGCTGGGCCGCGATCTTGGCCCCCTCGGTCTTGACAGTGAAAGTCAGCCGTGAAAGGCCGGGGATGAACCTGTCGTCGTACATGGCGATCATGCTCGCCATGCCCCCGTACAGATCGACCGGACACCCGCCCACCACTATCAGGCCTACGCCTCCCTTGGCCCTCAGGCCGTAGAAGTCAACCAGTCGATCGGTAACCTCACCCTCGGGCGTGTAACCCAGGTGCATGGCCGACATGACAATACGGTTCTTGAGCTCCATCCTGTTGACGGATATTGGTGAAAAGAGATTCGGAAAAGGTATCTCCATCGAGTCATACTCCTTATGTTTCGTGTTCAACTCATCAGCCATGCCCAGGCACGGTTACACCCTCTAGGGCGGATGCTTCAGCCGCCGAAATCAGGGTGAACCAGTTCGAACTCATCACCGGGCTCTACCTCGGTATCAGCGTATTCCCGGGGATAGACAAACCGCCCGTTTTTCTCCACAATGAGATGTGCGTCTCCATCTCCATGCAGTTCCACCAGGAGGGCCACGGTTGTCTGTCCGTCAACGACCTCCTCCAGGCCGTTCACCATGATCTTGAAAGTCTTTTCTCTCATAATCTTCCCGCCGGACCGCAGACGGGGCAATCGGGATTTCGGTCCACACGAACCTCCCGGAAACTCATTTCAAGGGCACGAAACAGGAGCAGTCGTCCCGCCATAGGCGTGCCGATCCCCAGGATAATCTTGATCGCTTCAAGGGCCTGAAGGGATGCCACCACTCCGGGCATGGGGCCGGGCACACCGATCTCCCGATCCCCCGTCCGGTCTCTACCTGGAAACAGGCACTCAAGGCACGGTGAGCGCCCGGGGAGCACGGTGATCATCATGCCGCCGAACGCCTCCACACCTCCGCACACAAAGGGGACCCCCGTTTCCACGGCAAACCGGTTAAGGGCCTTTCGGGCGGACAGGTTGTCCGTGCCGTCCACGATCAAGGTGCAGTCGCCCACCGCCTCCCGGACGTTTTCCGGATTGACCTCGAGGTCCACGGTCTCGATCTCGATTTCAGGGTTCAGGGCAGACAGCTTTTCGCGACCTGAGTCGATCTTTGGCCTGTCCAGGTCCGATGTCCAGTGGAGCAACTGCCGGTTGAGGTTTCCGGCCTCCACCCGGTCATGTTCCACGAGTCTCAGTCGCCCCACTCCGGCCGCCGCCAGGTATGAGGCCGAAACAGAGCCAAGGCCGCCGAGACCGACTATGCAAACGCTGGCCGACTTGAGTCGCCGCTGACCGGCCGGGCCTACCTCCGGAATGATGATCTGCCTCCCGTAACGGGCCGTCTCCGCAGGCGACAGGGGTTGATCTCCGGGGTCGGCTGTGATGTCGACCATGATAACCGGGCCTCTCAACTTCGGGGTTCCAGAACGTCCTTTGCAGCTTCCGGCATCTTCATCTCCATGTACAGGCCGCCCAAGAGATGCTTCATGCCCTGGTCTCCGGGGAACCGCTCCAGACCTTTCCTGAGAAGGCCTTCCGCACGGTGATGCAGGCCGTAGGAGATGAGAAGGCCAGCATGAAGAATATCACGCTCCGACTCCCCGAGAAAGTCCATGGCGTCAATGGCGCTTGAATAACCCTGCATGTCTTCAAACCGGCCCGGCTCCAGAACCGTGAACCATGCCACCTCGGACGTGACGGGCTCCCTCGTGCCGGCCCCCACCTCCCTTATCCACCAAAAATAGCGGACACCCGGCACCAGGGGCGGGGCATCGCCGGGGAAAAACGCCCCGGACTCTCCGGCGGAGGCCATGAAAGTCTGACTGTAGATCGGAGAAGGGCTTTTCACCGTAATCTCCATGAGGTCCACGCCCTCCACAGGCCTCCACTCGAACTTCAGATCCTCAGGTAGTACAAAGGCATTGTGCGGATAAAGCAACCGGATACCACCCTCGTCAGGAGCAATCCCCTCACCCGTGGAAGCGCGGCCCCTGGAGACCATCTCCCTGATTGTACCCATGAGCCTCGACGCCAATACGCCGGCAGGACCTGTGGCCCGGTCACCCGGCACCGTATACTCCTCGTCCTGACCCAACCTGAACATACGCCCGTCTTCGAGCATACCCGAGGCCTCTCCACCAAGGCTCCTTACAATATCTCCGGGCCGCAGGCGAAGCCCGATCTCGGCCGGCCGGTCAGCCCCGTAATACTGAACGCTCACGTTCCCCCATACAGCCAGCAGTACGCCTTCCGCGGCCAGGACGGGACCGGATGACACCAGAAGCGCCACTACGAACGCGAACCTTGCCGCCCCTTTTCGTCCAACATTCCACCAGGCGTGCATGGGGCGTCTACCCACACCTTTTTTAGAATTCTTGGCACTCATGCCTCTATCCGGTCCTCTTCAGTCGCTCCGATCACACTGCAGGCGGAGCGCATGGAATGATAGCATCGCCTACATTCTTGTCAAGCACACCACCGGACCAAGCCCTGAAAACGATCCTGCGCGCGCCAGGGCGGCCTTATCGATCCAGGAACCCTGTCAGGTAGAAGGCACCCCAGTGGAAGGGGGCCGGATAAACCTCCATCAGGCCCAGCTGTGCTCGGCGAAGGGCCTCGGCCGCGGGCTCTTCTTCCAGCTCCCTGTAAAAGTGCTCCATCAGACTGTAAGTGGACTCATCGGAAACGCTCCAGAGGCTGGCCAGTACCCCTCCGGCTCCCGCGTACAGAAACGCCCTGTTCATGCCCTGGACCTCGTCTCCTCCCTCCAGGGATCCAACTCCTGACTCACACGCACTCAGCACAACGAGTCGCGGGTTCATACGCAGGGAAAAGACCTCCACCATGTCGAGATCTCCATCATTTTCGTCGTCCGGGGCGAGGAGAAGGGCCGACTTAAGGGGCTCCCTTCGATCGTAGCGGCCGTGTGCCGCGATGTGAATGACCCCCGTGTCCAGCAGGTCCTTTTTCTTTAAGGCGGTTTCAGTAGCCCCGGCGCCCACACGTACACTCGGACGGGCGAAGTTTCCGGCAATGGAAGCAACCTCCTTTTCCGCAAAGATCAGGTCCACGGCCCCGTCCTTCCGCTCAGGGTTGCCGAAGGCAACCAACCGCACCGTGTCGGAGGTGACTTCCTTGTCGAGAAAGAAAAGGCTGGAAGCGTTTGGGAGGACGCTGATGGTATATTCCTGGACCAGATAACGGCCTTTCGCGGTCGGTAGCACCGAGAAAGGGAGGTGGTGAAGGGGGCCGCCGGGCACTATAAAGAGACGATCCGCACCTTCCACCCTGCTCTCGAATGGACGCAACAGCATTCCGGCGAGAGCCTCGCCCAGCTCCTCCATAATCGTGTCCCGGCGGGCCGAGATGGCCTCCCGGAAGCCGGTCACCAGCTCAAAAAGGGCCTCCGCCCCGATTTCTCCGGACACCGCAGAAACACTTCCCCTGTAAACGACCCAGGCCAGGATCCGATCCTCTCCCGGAAAGTATGAAACCAAGGCTGTGCGGTCATCCAGGCGGGCAGCTATCCGCCCCACCGGCACAGTAGTCACTGTTGTTGTGGCCGCGTACTCGAGGCTCTGTCCCTTGATGGCCTCCAGGACCCGCTCCCTCTCCATCACGGCCTCGCGGTAGACCCGGTAAGTATTCCTGCGCTCCTCGCCTATGGTCATTCTAAGCTTCAGGGCAAGGTGGTCCAAACGCTCCTGAAGTTCTCTCTCTTTTTTGACAAGCAGAGAGTCCACCTCCTTGATTGCATCCAAAGACCGGCCGGCCAGCATGTCCAGGAAAGCTCGGGCCTTGGCCCGCTCAAGGTAATCGAACCCTTCTTCAAAGCGGTTCATGCGGAAAAGCAGGTTGATCATTTCAGCGTATACGTCCTGCACCGAGGAGGCGAACATCTTCTTCACCGTATCCTCACGAAGCCTGGATCTTGTCATCTCGAGCGCACTGATTGCTTCGGCCAGATAGCGTTCAGCCTTCTCAAGCATGCCCTCCCGCGCCAGGGCTCTTCCAATCTCGAAGCACATCCGCCATGTAACATCCAGGGCGCCGAATTGTTCGGCCTCCTCCAGCAGACGGTCGTATTCCTCGAACTTAGCCTCATCGACCCGGACCTGCCCGGAGTCGAACTCCACCTTGTACTGCAAGGCCCGGTTGACCAGGAGGCCGTACTCCCTTCCCGCCCTTACAAAGGCCTCGCGGCCTGCGCTGAACTCTGCTCCGGACTCGTCCAGACGCCCCATACCCCCGTAAACCGCGCCCGCAATAGTGTGGCAGAACCCTATGCCTTCGTACAGGTCGGGCGGCGGTTCGAAAAACATGCCGTAGAACTGGTGATCTGCGACAAAAAGGACTCGGTCGATGAGTGCTTTAGCCGCATCCAGGTGCTTAAGGGCTTCTTCGTAATTCCCGGCAAAATAGTTGAGAGTTCCGAGATTGTCCCTGGCGTGCACTATCGCCTTGACCTTGCGCACCATCTCGGCCTTTTCCTCGTTACTCGGCGGTCGACTGTAAGATGTCTTGAACTCGTAGTCCTTCAGGGCGGCAAGGGCCCGGAGGTAGTGGCTTTTCGCCCGTTCAACGTCCCCGGAAAAGAGATAGACGTCCCCCAGGTTCGCGTCTATCTCGGCGGCATCCCCGTGGAGCCTCTCCCCGATGGGATAGGCCTTTCGAAAAAGTTCCAAGGCCTTGCCGTACTCCCCGAGTTCCCGGTGCATCCATCCCATCTTTTCCAGACAATACAATATTCCCGTGTCGTCTCCCGCCTCTTCATAATGCTTAAGGGCGCTGCCGTAGAGATCGAGCGCGCGGTCGTAATCGCCCTCCCAAAAGGCCGCATCCGCATTCTTTGCGTCCGGGTGGAGTACCACATCGTACTGGCGATACGCCCCTCCCCCGCAGGATCCAAGGCCAGCTGCAAGCAATATTCCAAGAAACACAACTGCTACACGGCGTATTTCACCTCTGATCATGACCGCCTGTCCCTCTCTTGTACTTTATTTACACGGGGCCCGGCGGGCCTGGCCGCTCGAGCCCCGGAGAACGAGTCTGACTGTTTTATATGTTAGGTATCCTCCCGGCCGAAAGGACCGAGGAGGCCATAAAGCGAGGCCTGAAGGTGGGCTTTGGGGCCGGGCTCACTCAGAACTTGACCTCCGGAGCGGTCTTCACGTCCTCCGGCACCTCGAAAAACTCCGCCTTTTCGAAACCCAGCATACCGGCCAACATATTCGTGGGGAATTGCCTGACCTTTGTATTGAACTCCCGTACTGTCTCGTTGTAACGCCGGCGCTCCACGGCGATCCGGTTCTCCGTCCCGGCCAGCTCGTCCTGGAGCCTTATGAAATTCTGGTTCGCCTTGAGATCGGGGTATCGCTCCACCACCACCATCAGCCTCGAAAGCGCTGAAGTGAGCTGGTTGTTGGCATCAATCTTCTCCTCCACGCCTGATGCGCCCGCCACCTTGGAACGTGCCTCGGTCACCTCAATAAACACCTCACGCTCGTGAGCAGCATACCCCTTAACCGTCTCCACGTAGTTGGGAATGAGGTCGTACCGTCTCTGGAGCTGGTTCTCCACCTGGGCCCATGCGGCATTGACCTGTTCATCCATAACAACCAGGCTGTTGTAAGTGCCCTTGATGTAAAAAAACGGCAACGCCACAATCAGAACCAGGATACCGATCACGACCAGAAGAATCTTTTTGGTCCCCGTCATATCAACCTCCCCAGGAATCCACAATCAACGCCAGCTCTCGAACCGTATTCAAGTAGGCCTTGAACAACTCCACCAGTTGATCCGGGCCGGGCTTGCTCCGCCCCTCCCGGACCGCCAGCAGAGCCTCGAACACATCGGCATCCACGTTGAAAGCCTCGCAGCCGGCTCGAAGCACGTCCCGCTTCTTAGCGGGGCTTTCCTTACCCTCGAGGAACAGGAGGGCCTCGAACAAGGCCACAAAGGCAGGAAGAGATTCAGCAATTAGCTTCCTGATTTCCCGCCCTCTTCCCCTGGTCTCCAGAAATCCTTCTCGAAGGAGAAGAAGCTTTCCCTTTATCTCCCGTTCACACTGGAGTCGAACGTGCTCGGGCTCGAACGAGAGCGGGCCCAGGACGTCGCGCCCGTACACGTGTATGTGACGCCGCTTCATGTCCAGGTATTCGATGGGAAAGACGTCCAGGGACCCCCGGATATAGGCCTCGGTCAGGAACAGCGGCACCGCCACCCGTCGCTTGAGCCATCGGTCCACAGCTTCAAAGGCGCGGTCCAGATGCTCGATCCCCTCATCGCTAAGGACAATAAGGAAGTTGAGGTCCGAACGACCCGGTTGATAATCCCCCCCGGCCGCACTCCCGTAAAGAACGATGTTCACGAGATCCCGATCGAAGATCCGCCTGTAATCCTCGATGAAAGATTCAAAGATCTCTTCCGGTCTTTCCGGATATCCGGCCATAAGTCCTCCAATCTGAATGGTTGTGCTGATTACAATGATTTTGAAGCCGCCCGTACCTTCCCCGGGTCAGAAACCTCCACCGGCGCCGCCTCCTCCGCTCATACCGCCGCCGAAGCCGCCGAAGCCTCCGCTGAAACCACCGAAGCCGCCTCCGTAACCACCGCCCAAGCGGCCGCCCCGCCCCCCGCCCATTAACAGGGGCAGAAGCAGCAAGGACCAGCCTCCGCCACGTCTTCGGGAGGCCATGAGAAGGAAAATCACAAAGAAAGCAATGGGCAGGAACGCGAATCCGCCCCCCCCGCTCGGCCGGCCTTGCGTCTCCGAAGGGGGCGAGCCCTGCCAGGTGAGTTTGACTCCTTCGCTTTCCGCCAGGATTTGGGTCACCGCGGCGGCCCCGTTCAGGAGTCCCTCCCCGTACTGCTCCTTTTTCAGGAAAGGAATCATGTATCGATCCCGAATCTCACCGGCGAGCCCGTCAGGAATAACCCCCTCCAAACCATAGCCCACCTCGATCCGCATCTTCCTCTCCTTGACCGTCACAAAGAGGAGCACTCCCTTGTCCTCGCCCTTCTTACCTATACCCCACGACTCGTAAAGCCTGTTGGCATATTCGTTGTACTCCGCGCCGTGGATTTCAGGTACGGTCACGACCACCACCGGAATCCCGGTCCTACGATGCAGCTCCCCGGTCACGGCGGCTATCTGCCTTTCCCGCTCAACAGGAATCACGTTGGCGAAATCGTTGACCAACCCCTTGGGCTCGGGAAAGGAGGGCTCAGCCCCCTCTGCGATCGGTGCCCCGGAAAAGGCGGCAAGCGTCACGACCAGCAGGCATTGAAGGAGTCTGTTACGGACGGTTTCAGGTAAAAAGGGCATGGATTCTCCGGATTCGCGGGCGGATGGTGCGACTTACAACAGGAACACACGGTTTCATTACACTCAAATCAACATATTTACCTGGCCTGCGTTTGTCAACACGATGGTCTTCCATTCCTTTTGTTTTGACAACTCCCGGGCCCTTTTCTATTCTCTTTGCGAACCTGCCTTGATTCAGGCCTTTATTCATCCGACCATACACCGACGAGGCCACCATGGACGGACATTACGCGCCTTTTGACCTGGAAACCATAATCGACCTGGCCTTGGAGGAAGACCTGGGCCCCGGGGGCGATGTCACCTCCCTCGCGGTGCTCGAAAAGCAAATGCGCGGCGAGGCCGTTATTCGAAGCAAGGAAGCGGGAATCTTATCCGGAGGTTACCTGCTCTCCCCCTTGTTCCGCAGGATCGACCCGGATCTTGACGTAAAGGTCCTTTTAGACGAGGGGGACCTCCTTGAACCGGGCTCTGAGATCTGCCGCATTTCCGGTGCCCTGGCCCCGATCCTGGCCGGTGAGCGTACGGCCTTGAACTTTCTTCAACGCCTGAGCGGCATAGCCACACGCACCGCTCACCTGGTCTCCCTTGTCCGGGGGACCCGCGCCGTGCTTTTGGACACCCGGAAGACGACGCCGGGGCTCCGGGCGCTTGAAAAACGGGCGGTGCTTGCCGGCGGCGGCCGGAATCATAGATTCGGACTTTACGACATGATCCTGATCAAGGACACCCATGTCACAGCCTGCGGAGGTCCGGGCAAGGCCGTTCACAAGGCTCTTGAGTTTCGAAACTCACGAGAGGAGCCCGGCGAACTGCGGATCGAGGTTGAGGTCCGGACCACGGCGGAGTTCAGGGAGGCCCTCGCAGCCGGTCCTGATCGAATCATGCTGGACAACATGAGGCCCGACGTCATGGCCGGGTGTGCACAGTATCGTGATGAGAAAGCGCCAGGCGTGGAAATCGAGGCAAGCGGCAACATCACAGAGGAAACAATCAGGAAAGTCGCCGAGACCGGCGTGGATTTCATATCCTCGGGGGGGCTGACGCACAGCGTCAAGGCGCTCGATATTCACCTCGTAATACTCTGACCCCATCACGGCTCCAGGCCGAAGCCATGGGGACCGGAAAAGTCTCTCGAGCACCGGCGGGTTTCCAGTTCAGGACAAATACCGTCTTTGGAAAGAAGCCGGGTACCAGCGGAAAGGGGTGCATCAGGCGTCGCTACTGTTGATTCTATCGCGAAGCACGGAAGAGTATTTGAATGTCACCACCCGCCTCTCGGGGAGCATCAGGTTGCCTCCGCTCTGGGGATTCCTTCCCCGCCTGGTCTTCTTCTCCTTCACGCAGAACTTCCCGAACCCGGACAGCAAAACATCTTCCCCTCGAGCCAGAGAGTCCTTGATGATTTCGAGAAGAGATTCAACCAGCTGAACCGCGTCTTTTCGTTTGTATCCCTGGTTGGACAGGGATTCCACCAGGTCTGCCTTCGTCAGTGCCATTTCCAACTCCTCGCGGAATCAAGGACCTCGCAGCTGAATTATTCATCTGCTTCCACGACTCTGTGCCTCAAGGGTCTTACGTCCTATGGGCCTCTGAGGGAACCTAGTCCGAAGGGCATGGAATGTCAAGATAAAAGGGACGTTTCTTGTTTCTTTTAGCAATCTTTGAGTCAGATTATGACGCCTGCGGCATTTCGCCTCTATTGCCAAGGGCAAGGTCCCACAGTCGAGGCTTGAACTACTCCTCATTCCTGAGCATAATGCCTTTGCCTCAAGATACCCTTTTTCGACGCTGAACCGGGAATGGCCCATAGCGCAAAGCAGGACGACCTGAGACGTTTCCCCGGCCCCCCATTATGTCGGGTTCGCCGGAGTAACTGGAAATAACATGAGCGGCAGCCCAAAGACCCGTTACCCTCCCTTGAACCGGCTCGGCGATGCCGAGCGCGTACTCATGGTCAAGGAGATCTTCACTACGGTCACAGGGGCCTACGACCTTCTTAACCGCCTTCTGAGCCTCCGCCGCGATGTTGCGTGGCGACGTAAGGCCGTCCGGGAAATGCGGTTCTTTCGAACAAACCGTCTTTTGGATGTGGCCACGGGGACTGGCGACATACCCATAGAAGCCGCCCGCAAGCACCCTCGCATCACTATAACAGGCCTGGACCTGGTCCCGGAAATGATCGCCGTCGGCCGGGCCAAGGCAAGGCGGACCGGCCTTCACAGACGTATCCGCCTGTTGAGGGGGGACGCTTTGTCTCTTCCCTTTGCAGACAACCGGTTCGATGTTGTATCCGTGGCCTTCGGCATTCGCAATATGCCCGACAGGATCAAGGCCTTGAAGGAAATGATCAGGGTCGCGGTTCCCGAAGGACGCATCCTCGTCCTGGAGATGGCCCTGCCTCGCTCCAAGGCCCTCAGTAAGCTCTACCGGGTGTATCTGAACTTACTATTGCCCCGTTTTGCAAGGCTGTTCTCGCCCAACCCAGAGGCTTATTACTACCTCGCCGATTCCATTATGAATTTTCCTGAACCCGGGGCCTTCGCCGAAATGATGCAGCGGGCAGGGCTCGAGCAAGTGAAGGTCCACCCCCTGACCTTCGGAATCACCTATCTGCATGTGGGACGCAAACCAGCGGCCCTAACAAAAAATTAGCAAAATCCTCATAACTTGCTTACATTTGTCCCACATAAGCTTTATACTTAAGGTGCGCCTATGCGACTCTGCGCGAGGCATAAAGCTTAACGAACCCATCAGGACTATTTTAATGGGCAAGGAACACATCCTGGTTGTTGACGACGAAGAAGACATCCTGGAACTCATCCGGTTCCACCTGGAGCGGGAAGGATTCCGGGTCACCAGTGCTGAGACCGGAGAAAAGGCCCTCGCAATTGTGCGCTCCAGTTCACCCGACCTGGTCGTCCTGGACCTCATGCTTCCGGGGATCGACGGTCTGGAGGTCGCAAGGCTCATGAAAGTGGAAGCCTCCACGCGCGGACTGCCCATTGTCATGCTCACGGCCAAGGGAGAGGAGGCCGATGTGGTGACAGGGCTCGAACTGGGCGCCGACGATTACATCACCAAACCCTTCAGTCCCAGGGTCCTGCTGGCACGAATCAAGGCGGTCCTTCGCCGTGGAGTTCGCGACGGCACGGGAAAGGACGAAAGCGCCGTCATCCGGCGCAATGAAATGATAATCCATCCGGGCCGCCGAGAGGTGCTTGTGGACAACGTACCCGTGACGCTGACCTATACCGAGTTCGGTATACTGGCCCACCTGGCCAGGCGGCCCGGATGGGTTTTCACCCGTTCCCAGATCGTCGACGCGGTGAAAGGCGACGACTATCCTGTCACGGACCGATCCGTTGACGTCCAGATCGTGGGGCTCCGCAAAAAACTCGGCAAGGCGGGATCCTTCATAGAGACGGTCCGCGGCGTTGGGTACCGGTTCAAGGAGTGATATCTTCGTGTCCGGAAAACCACGACTTCTCTGGCAGCTCTTTCTCTCCTATATCCTCATCATAACGGTATCCCTGGGGGCCGCCACCTGGCTGGCCACACGCATCTTCGAGAACTTCCTCTACGAGCATTACGCCGCCGACCTTCAGGCCCGCGCGCGCATCCTGGAAGCCAAATTCGCTTCCCTGCTGAGGGAGGGCGCGTATGAGCCCATTGACAGGCTGGCCAAGGAAACAGGCAAAAAGGCAGCCACGCGTATCACGGTGATCCTTCCCTCGGGCCGGGTGGTGGGGGACACCCACGAGGATCCCCTCGCCATGGACTCCCATCTTGACCGAATGGAGGTCTTGCATGCCATGAGAGGCGAGGTGGGGGTGGCGACCCGTTACAGCCGGACCCTGGACCAGGAAATGATGTATGTGGGCATACCCCTGTCTGACGAGTCAGGCTTCCTGGGAGTTCTCCGGACGGCCGTCCCCTTTATTCCCATCAACCGGACCATCGGGCGCATTACTTCCAGAGTCTTTCTTCAGGGGCTCCTTGTAGCCTTTCTGGCCGCCATCCTGAGCCTGTGGATCTCCAGGCGTCAGTCCCGTCCGCTGGAAACAATAAAGGACGGGGCCGAGCGGTTCGCATCCGGAGAACTTGATTTCCGTCTCTCCGTGCCTGAATCCGAGGAGATGGGAGGCCTGGCAGCGGCCTTGAACCAGATGGCCACGGACCTTGCCGAACGTCTCCGGGCCGTTCGACGGCAGCGAAATCAATTGGAGGCGGTGCTTTCCAGCATGGTGGAAGGAGTCATCGCCGTTGACATGGACGAGCGTGTGATTCGAATGAATCAGGCGGCCGCCGGAATGCTCGGGTGTAATTCGTCCGAGGCACGAAACCGAAGCATCCAGGAGATCTCCCGTAACACCGAACTCCAGCGGTTCGTAGCCGAGACCCTGGCGAGCGAATCTCTCGTTGAACGGGATCTGAACCTTTACGTGGCAGGCGACCGAATCGTGAGCGCCCACGGCACCGGGCTCCGGGATGAAAAGGGCGGGCGCATGGGCTCTTTAGTGGTCCTCAACGACATCACAAGGCTGAGGCGTCTTGAAAACGTGCGGCGGGACTTCGTGGCGAATGTCAGTCACGAGATAAAAACACCCATCACCGCCATCAAGGGATTCGTGGAAACCCTCCAGGAAACCGGGACCGGGGAAGACCCGGAGAACACCCGCCGTTTCCTGGAGATCATCGGACGCCACGTGGATCGCCTGGAGGTACTGGTGGAAGACCTACTTAGCCTGTCACGCATCGAGGAGCAGGAGCAGGCAAAGGATATAGAGCTCGAGCCGGGGCTTGTCTCGAATGTCCTCGATAGGGCGGCGGAGCTTGTCCAGGAAAGGATGGGAGATTCGGCCGCAGACTTTGCGATCTCCTGCGACGATGGTTTGACGGCGCTGATGAACCCCATCCTCCTGGAACAGGCCTTTGTAAACCTCCTTGAGAACGCCGTCAAGTACAGCCCCCCTGGAAGCACTGTACGGGTAACGGCCTCTCGTTCAGGCAAGGAAACCGTAGTCCGGGTTCAGGACAGCGGGCCGGGCATACCGGCGGAGCATCTTGATCGCATTTTCGAGAGGTTCTACCGGGTGGACAAGTCCCGCAGCCGCAAGCTGGGCGGCACAGGCCTCGGCCTGGCCATCGTCAAGCACGTGGTCATGGTGCACGGCGGCCGCGTGGAGGTGGAAAGCACCCCCGGCAAGGGAAGTGTCTTCAGCGTCCACCTGCCTTGACTATTCAGCTATCATCGCCCTCATCATATCCGATGCATTCTGCGCGTGATCAGCGATGGAACCGATGGTCTCCACCAGGCGGATCATATGGAAGACGGCCAGTGGGTCCATGACCGTGGTGAAAATCTTGTTCATGAGTTCCCGCTCCAGGTGATCGGCCTCGTGTTCCGCCTGGCGGATGTCGCGGATAATGGACTTGATCTCTTCACGAAGGGATTCCGAACGGGAGCGAAAGAACTCGGACGCCTTCTCAACGAGAGGGGATAAGGCCTCGATGGAAGGAAGGACCTTTTCAACGAGAAAAAGCATATCCTCTCCCACATCGTCCTCAACCCCTTCAGGCCGGTAAGAGAGCCAGTAGAGAGACTCCTCCACCGCATCCACGACCTTGTCCTGTTCACGCAAGTACATGAAGAACTGGAACTTGTCCACGGGCATGAGAACGCCCTTGGGCAGGTGGCCCCTGATGTTCCGCTTGATGGCGTCCGCCTCGGACTCCAGCACGGCCACCTGGTCCGTGAGGTCGTCGAAGATATCGCACTGCTTGTCCATATGACACTTAACCGCCCTGAAGAACACCCGGGCGCACTCGCTCACCTTGTCCGCGTGACGCTGCAGGTTTTCGAAGGGAGACTTGTAAAATAGTGACATAAATGTTGAACGCATTTAAACCTCCCTCTAACTATAAGAATAAAAAGACAAGCAGCTTGTAAATAATCATGGAAAGCACAAGGGTGAATGGTATTGTGATAAACCATGAGTATATTATGTTCCTGATCACCCTCAGATCCAGAACCCCCATTCCCCTCATCAGTCCCACGCCAATGACCGACCCCACCAGGACATGGGTTGTGGACACGGGCAGGCCGAGCCGGGAACATACCAGGATCGTGGTTGCCGCCCCGAACTCGGCGCTGAATCCCCTAACCGGGGTCATTTCCGTGATCTTTTTCCCTATAGTCTGCATTACCCGTGCACCGAAGGCCATGAGGCCCACTCCCACCGCCGCCCCTCCTGAAGCAAGCATCCAGATAGGCACCTCCACCTGCATGGATACGGTCTTGGTCTTTACTACAGCGAAGATGGCGGCAAGAGGACCCACGGCGTTCGCCACATCGTTGGCCCCGTGGGCAAACGCCACATAACAGGCCGTTATGATTTGGAGATAGATAAATACACACTCCACCTTTTCGCTGTCGTTCCCCCGAATCCAGCGGCACCCCTCACCGCCCAGCCGCGAAAGCAGGGCCTTGCCGGCGAAACCGGCGGCCACAGAGAGCGGCAAGGCTATGAGCAGGGCCTTGCCGAAACCAAGATTCAAGCGGAGGTTTGACAACCCCTTGAAAATCACTGAAAGAATCAGCACCGTGAAGACGACGGTCAGCAGCCAGGGCGCGTACTTCTGGGTCTGTTCATAGGGTTGCTTGGATGACTGGATTTTGCGGCGTATGAAAAGAAACACTCCACCGCCGATCACAGCCCCGGCCAACGGCGAGAAAACCCAGCCCAGGGCTATGGCCGCAACCGTGCCCCAACTCACGCCCCCGAACCCCACGGACATGATGCCGAACCCCACCACGGCCCCGACAATGGAGTGGGTGGTGGAGACGGGCATGCCGAAGCGTGTAGCGACGTGGACCCAGACCCCCGCGGCCAGCAATGCGGCGAACATGCCCAAGAGGAGCTTCTCGGGTGAGCCGGAAAGGAGATTCGGATCGATCATCCCCTTCCGGATCGTGTTAGTAACGTGGCCGCCTGCCAATACCGCCCCGGTCATGTTGGCGAACATGGCGGCCACCACAGCCCTGTTCATGGTCAGGGCACCCGACCCTACAGAGGTCCCCATGGCGTTCGCCAGGTCGTTGCCGCCGATGTTGGCCGCCATGTAAAACCCTACGAGCGCCGCGAGCCCCAGGATATAATACTCCGTCCCTGCCGACAAGAGCTCCAGCATCCGAGTCCGTCTTTCCTTCTACTGAATTAGAGAAGTCCCGCCCACCGGCCGGCTGTACGGCATATCTCAGCCGGCGGGGCGCTTGTTGAGAATAATCCGCGCAGCGCTGAACAGCTCCGGCCCATTGGATCCTTACCATTACTCACCTGTAGAATCAAGCCTTGGGTTCCCCAGCTTTGGGTTGCCCTCCTCTCCAGGGACCGGGCCGGCGCCCTTATACAATTGAATCATCATATACCACAATATGTTGTATACATTTTACGGTTGACACACAACCTTACATGCGTGTATCATCCTGCCGAAAAAACAGCTCCCATGATGCATTTCTCTGTCATGAGTGTGAAAAGGAGAAAATCTGTGAATAACCGGTCATTTGTCTTTTGGTCCCTGTCCGCGCTGCTGGTCCTTGTTATGGTTACGGGCTCAGGATGCGTGACACCCGGGCCGCGGCATGACCTGGCGGCCGTCACAACAACTTCAACGGAAACGGAATCTTCCGTAACCGAAGAAACCCATGGAGCCGCGCCGGAGACCCGAAAGTCTGCTCAGCCGATCACGCCCACCCGCTTCGATGCCATCGAAGATCTGGGAGAGGACAAATCCACCCCGGTTCCGGAACTGTCCAGCGATGGGCGATTCACCGACCAGGAACTGATCGATTCGGCCATGGAATTTTACCAGGCGTCCACCGACTTCTGGGAACAGGGAGACCTGGAAAACGCCATGGGGGCGCTGGACAAGGCCTATTCCCTGATTCTACAGGTGAAACCGACCGCCGACGCCGAACTTCTTCAACAGAAGGAAGATCTCCGCATAACCATCTCACGGCGAGTAGTGGAGGTCTATTCTTCCCGGTTCAACGTGGCCGGCGGCAACCACATGGCCATACCCCTTGACATGAACGAGGAGGTGCAAAAGGCCTTGAACCTCTTCAAGGGTCCTCACCGGAAATTTTTTCTGGAGGCCTATCGCCGATCCGGGATCTACCGGCCCATGATTGTGGAGGCACTCAACGAGGCGGGGCTCCCGGAGGAGCTCTCCTGGCTTCCGCTCATCGAGAGCGGGTTCAAGGTACGCGCCCTGTCCCGCGCCCGCGCCCTGGGCATGTGGCAGTTCATCGCATCCACCGGGTACAAGTTCGGGCTAAAGAGGGATCATTGGATCGACGAGCGGATGGACCCTGAGAAATCCACCATGGCGGCCATTGAATATCTCAAGGAACTTCACCAGATCTTCGGAGAATGGACCACGGCTCTGGCCGGTTACAACTGCGGTGAGCACAGGGTCCTGAACCGGATCAAGACCCAGCAGATACAGTATCTGGACAACTTCTGGGACCTTTACCAGCGGCTCCCGAGGGAGACCGCCTTTTATGTGCCCAAGTTCCTGGCCGTGCTCCACATCGTCAACGACCCCGAGGCCCACGGCTTTGAACTGCCCGAGGTCTACCCCCCCAGGGACAAGGATTTTGTGGCCGTCAACAAGCAGGTCCACCTGAAGACAGTTGCCCAGCACCTGGACATGGACTACGGGCTCCTCTGCGAGATGAACCCCGAGCTCCGTCAATACCTGACTCCGGGCAGCCCTTACACCCTCAAGGTTCCAAAGGGCAAAGGAGATGTCCTAGTGGCCAAGCTGGGCGATCTCCCCGCCTGGAGCCCGCCTCAGCCCTCTCACGCAACCCACAGGGTTCGAAGAGGGGACACCCTTTCCGGTATCGCCGCAAGGTACGGAACCTCGGTTCAGGCCATTGCGAACACGAACGGGATTCGAAACCATAACCACCTGAGGGTGGGCATGATTCTCAACATCCCGACCCGGGGAAGCGCGGCGGCCGTGGCCGCCGCGTATTCTCATAAAGGCGGGCTTACGGAATACCGGATCAGGAAGGGAGACTCCCTCTGGAAGATCGCCCAGCGCTTCTCCACCACCACGGGGGCCATACAGTCGGTCAACGGGCTTCGGACCACCAGGCTCCAGATCGGCCAGGTCCTCAAGGTGCCTACGGGTACCAGCTCCGGGACGTCAAAGACCGTGCAGACCTATCGTGTAAAGAAGGGGGACTCCCCCTACCTGATCGCCCGGCGTCACAAAATGGAGCTGTCCGATTTTCTCAAGGTGAACCGCCTCACCCCAACCAGTACCATTTATCCCGGGCAGGTCGTAAAAGTCACCGCCCACTAGCGACCCCTCCTTGCGGCGCCGCCGGAAACACCCTCCTCCATCGGCGGCGCCGTTCCTTTTCCGCCGTCTTGTCCCGACGTTTCGTCTGATTCAAGCCAGCCAGACCGACTCCAGGTAGGTCCCGTGAAACTCCACCACCATGCGTGGCCGGTTCATTTTGAGGTCCCAGGGAACGAAACAGGTGAGGTTTTCCAGGAGGTCCAGTTCTCCCTCCTCGACTCTCTCTTCGGCCGTCTCCAGGGCCTGACGCACAGTGGCCCGAATGAGCCGGTCGCTGTGAAGCGACGCGTTCATGGCCCTGAGTTGAGATGCGGACTGCAGCTGTTCAACGGCCTCCTCCCAGTGGACGCCCTCCACCTTGCGGCGAAGCACGTAGCCGTTTCCCCGGTCCCGGACAGCCAGGACCGGGGGGTTGACGAGAAGGCGGGCGTTCCGCACCCTGACATCTCCGGACCGTGAACCCAGCCGCTCCAACAATACCTTTTCCCTCAGAATCCGGCCGAGCTGCCTGACCTGGACCCGCTCGAAGATGAAAGGTTCGCCCTCCAGGGTCAACTCCTTGAGCCTGGTGGGGTCGAAACCCAGATCCAGAAAGTCGCCTATGGTCAGGAAATCCCCGGGCGCCGCCCCGCGCGACGTAAGCCAGGAGACCAGGGCCGGCCGCGCGTAGTTGGGCATGGCCTCTATGGTGCGGGCTGGGTTACGCTTGAGCTCCTCAGGCAGCCGCAGCCAGAGATTTCCGTCCCCAAAGACCAGAGTGGGTTCAGATGCAAGCTCAGGCGGGGCATAGGACTTGGTCTTGAGCGAAAGGACGGCAGAATCCAGGACGATCTGTTCCAGGGAGTCTCCGCCCGTGTACCCCAGCAGGCCGGCGATGCGCCGGCGGAAACCGATGAGCTTTGTCACGTATCGGGTGAACATGAACCGCATGAGAGGAGTGATCCTGCCCTCCATGAGCTCCTGTTTGAAATATCCCAGGAGGGCCTCGTAAAGATCCCTGAACTCGGCAATGGTGTGCTTGACCATCTCCTCGTTATCCCGCATGTCTATGGCCGCTCTCTTGCGGCTCAGGTGGTGTATGACCCGCAGCACCGGCTCCTTGAGATCCCGGTTCCTGAACCTGGGCGGAACAAAGACCATGAAGTTCTCCGTGCCGTCCGGTCCGGCATCACCCAGGATCGCCTCCATAGGCTCCCAGGCCTGCTTCGTGTAAATGTCGTATGCGGGGTCCTCGGGGGAAATGATGTTGTCGAGAATCCCCAGGGCCGTTTTATCCTCCAAAAACCGCCGGAAGTACTCCAGCACCAGGCGGCCGAGCCCTTTGCTCCTGAAAGGCGGCGACACCTCCACGTACACCAGATAATAACAGGGTATCGGCTTTCTCAAGTAGAGCATGTTGAGACGGCCCAGTTTTTCACCGGTCTCCGCATTGATCTCCAGCACACCGAAACCGTTATGAGACCTCTCGGGCCTGAGCGGATTTACCCGGGCCCCTTTGATGGTCCGGTCCACCAGGTGCCATAAATCGCTGAAGAGGTCGGCCACCACCGGGGAACCCTCCACTCCGGATCGCGCGCCCTCGTCAATGAGACCGATCAGCCCGAGACGCTCGTTGAGCCCGAGACCCGCGGAAGCCGTCCAAACCGCGAGTCTTTCCGTTCTGTTGTTGATCGCCCCTGAACCATCAGGCATTTCAGTCCTCCCCACAGGCAAACCACGCCTCGACCGCTTACCAAAAAAAACGAGGCGGAGCATGTGCTCCGCCTCGTTCTGTTTTCCCGGTTTTATTGTCGGGCTTTTGCACACACTCAGGCCATCCGGGTCCTCCCGGTAAAATAGATAAAATAAAAGCCCTGAGCGTGAGTGAAAATCATTATCTTTGAAGAAGCCCTCACTGAAGAATTGTTCGAGATATTATGCCGGATGAAATACTGCTGTCAATTGTTTTTTTAAAATGGTTCAACCGAGGTCCGCACCGTAAACGCTCTTTAAGAAGGCCTTGTAAGCTTCCCAATTGTTGAAGATGTTCCTTGAATCCTCGAAGACCGTGTCAAAGGAAACAACCACATCTTCACAGTCCTTGTAGCTCTCCGGCACGCGTTCCAGCATTCGATCATATGCCAGGGCCTCCATATAATTGGCAACGGCTTGCGGTGTAAAGTCCTCCAGCCGAAGCGCCCCCTCTTGAATCGATCGAATAAATACATCCGCACCGGCCTCCCCGCACTCCACCGCCTCGACAACGGCCTTCCAGGATGTGTAAGGGCCCATTGGGTTCTCATCATACCCCGGGTTAACGCCGCCGCACCCGGCGGCCAGCAGGAATACCAGGAAAACCAGTGCGGCTCGTCCCATACGTAATCCCCTTTTCTTTCAATCGGATATCCGGGCTTGACACCGGCCGCATGGATCAATCATTTGGTTCCACCCAGACGATCTGGGCCTTGTTCAGGACGAGGACCCTGCCCGAACCGTCGCGGGTCTCCACATCGGTAAGCACCACGAAAGGCGAATCGGACCGCGTGAAGAGATCCGATACCCGGTCCTTTATCCCGATGTTTATCTTGCCCATCAGGGTCGAACCGTCCGTGGTCTTGACCGTGACCTTCCTGTACTCTCTTTTGAATGTCTCCACCGCCATGGGCTCGTCCTCCTTCCATCAGACGGCTTACCGGGGGCATGCAGTATTGTGGATCAACCTCTGTATAGGAGCGATCCCGGCTGCACCACAACCGGGGCGTGGAAAATGAAATAAATTATAGAGGATCTCTTAAAGCATTGCAAGACATCGAAATTGAAACAGGGGTGTCTCAGGCCTTGTCCGGGCCGGCTGCAACCACCCCTGCAATTTCTTTTGCATCAGAGATATCCAGATGCACGTCCCTCTGGGGAAACGGGATCCCGATGCCATGCTCCTTGAAACGGTCCCACACCTCCAGGAGTATCTTGCTCCGCACGTTCATGGTCCCGTTCTGAGGGTCCTCGATCCAGAACCTGAGCTCCAGATCAACCGAGTTGTCCCCGAACCCCACCAGGCGGCACACGGGCGCCGGATCGTCGAGGACCCGGGCCATGCCCCTGGCCGCCCCCGCCACGAGCTCCATGGCCTTGTGCGGATCCGCCTCGTAGGAGATCCCGATGGGCACCTTGAGCCGGATCTTCCGGTTGGAGAAGCTCCAGTTTATCACCTGTTGGGTGATGAGATCCTCGTTAGGGATCAGGAACTCCTTTCCATCCCTCGTGACCACGGAGACATAGCGGCCCCGAAGATTGCTGATCCAGCCGTACACATCCCCCATCTGGATCACGTCGCCGGGCTTGATGGACTTGTCGAGGAGCAGGATAACGCCGCTGACGAAATTCCCCACCACCTTCTGGAGGCCGAAGCCCACGCCGACACCCACGGCCCCGCTGAAGACTGCAAGGGCCGTGAAGTCGATGCCCACGCTGTTGAGTGCAACCAGAAAGATTACGGTGAAGAGCGTGATCTTGATGATCTTGCTCAGGAGCACAGTGGTGGACGGGGTCAGGCCGGAGACGGTCCCCAGCTTCCGTTCAGCCGTTTCCCCGAGCCAGCTCCCTATGCGAAGCAGGGCCAGGAGGACGATCGCGGCCTTGAACAAGGAAAGCACGGTCAGTTGAACCTTGCCGATACTGAACCCTACGCCGTCCAGAAAGGCCAGGGCCGGACCCAGCGCGCCCACGATGTGGAGGGCGGCCAGGACCCAGGCGGTTATGGCGATAAACCTGGACCAGGTGCGGTCCAGGAGCACTGACGAGAAGAGCCTTATGGTCAGCCAGGCCACCAGGAGGGTCTGAACGATGCCCAGGAAAATGGCCTCTCCGCCCACCTGGCGCATAACAAGGGAGGCAATCCAGATCAGAACAATCACGGCGCCCACCGGAACGAGTTGAACGGCCCTGCGCACGAGCCGGTCCAGCCGGGTCCCGGACTTCAGCCGGCCTTCAATACGGCCTTCCAGGTACTTCCTCACAGGCCGGCCGAGCAGTGCGCCCACGGCCAGTGCAGCCAGGATCACCAACGCCTGAACCAGCATGGCCGGCGTGAACACGCGTT
>CAYVDE010000031.1:20472-28264 GCA_964450535.1 uncultured Desulfobacterales bacterium | reverse complement strand
TACCCTTTGGACAATCGAATTATCGGTGTCATTGTTGTTAAAGCAGAGAAAGGAATTGAATTTTGCCTAATCATAAGACCTCTGTTGTGCGTTATGAGGACTCCCCTGCCTCCCTGAGGCGTCTTGTAAGCCTCTGTGAAGGCCTGAGAGGCCTTCACAACGGTATTAGGGCCTTCATAAAGCCCAACCTGGTGGCCTTGGACGAGAGCTTCCCCATGCCGCTCTTCGGTGTGGTAACTACTACACGTCTTGTACATGACATGGTGATTCTGCTTAAGGAGCATGGGGTGGATTCAATCACCATCGGAGAGGGTTCGGTTTACGGGAAGAACTTCGGAGTAACTACCGGGAGGATATTCGAGGCACTGGGGTACGCCGAACTCGCAAAGCGTTACGGCGTCAGGCTCATGGACATCCATCAGGAACCTTTCGTAGAAAAGGATTTCGGTGATTACAGCCTTGAGATATCCGAGCCTGCGCTCTCGGCGGATTTTTTCATAAACATGCCTGTGTTGAAGACCCATAACCAGGCTGTGCTTTCCCTGGGGTTGAAGAACCTGAAAGGGTGTATTTCCATGCGTTCCCGAAAGAGGTGTCACAGCGCCGACGGGGGCCTGGACAGCCGTCTCGCCCGGCTGGTGGAGAAACTGGCTCCCGACTTGACCGTTATTGACGGCATATATGGCCTCGAAAAGGGACCATTCTACACTGGAAAAGCTGTTCGAATGGATGTCCTGGTGGCGTCTGCAGATCCTCTTTCAGCCGATTTGACCGGGGCCTCGGTGGCCGGATTCGATCCCATGGAGGTCCCCCACATCCGCCTCTGCGCCGAAAGGCAAGGCCGTTCACCTGACACGGAGGAATCCTCTCCCGCCGGGGATGCCGTCGAAGCACTCAGGCGACCGCTGAAGTGGGACAACACGTGGCGTGAGGACGACACGGGACCCAGGGCATGGGATCGACTCGGTATTCAGGGTATCCGGTTTCCCAAGTACGATTCCACCCTTTGCACGGGTTGTTCAGGGCTTTACAGCCCCATGCTCGTC
Organism: uncultured Desulfobacterales bacterium; assembly: GCA_964450535.1. Lineage (GTDB taxonomy): Bacteria > Desulfobacterota > DSM-4660 > Desulfatiglandales > HGW-15 > JAIPEI01. The sequence goes on along the minus strand of CAYVDE010000031.1, from coordinate 27,218 downwards.
GCAGTGATGGCCGCGTACAAGGGGCGGGCTTTTAACGAGATCGAGATCTTGACAGGCAAGGCGGCTGAGCCCTCGGGCCGCGCAAACAAGACCCTGCTGGTGGGAAACTGTATGATCAAGGCCAACCGTCGCTCTCCGGCTATCAGAGATGCCGTGCTGGCCGTGGGATGCCCGCCCGAACTCGATGCAGTCATGGATGCGATGAAATCGTGCGGTATCAATGCGAGCGAGAAAGCCCTCATGCAGTTCCTCCAGGGACTTGGGGGTCGTTATGAAGGCAGGGATGAGTTCGATAAGGGATTTTTCAGCTTCCAGGATAGAGGTGATTAGGTGTTGCCGCCTTTATCCTCGATTCACCTACTCTTTCGAAAAAACCGAACCAGGACTATGACCAGAATCAACAGCCCTCCCAAGACGGCTGCTGTGGTGTTGTAGCGGCTCATTATGGCGGAGAGCCTTGCTTCCATGACCTCCCATCGGGTGCCCAGAGAATAACCCAGAAAAATCCAGATCCCATTCCAAACAGCGCAACTCAGAAGCGCGAGCAGAGCAACGAGGTGCGGCTTGAGCCCGCTGAGGTCGGCGGCCAGTGACACGGCGCTCCGGATACCGGGTATAAATCCGTTGAGGGCCACCAGAAAGTTACCGTACCTGATGAACCAGGCTTCCGCTCGAATAATGTTGCGGACGCGAAACAACATGTAGTCTTTTTCGAGGAAATACCGGCGGCCCAGTTCGGCTCCGATGCTGAAAAGTGCAAGGAATCCTGAGAGACTGCCCAAGGTCGTAAGATGCAGACGCCGGCAAAGCCGAGCCTGCCTGTACCCAACAGAAAAGCTCCCATGGCCGTGATTGTGTCTCCGGGGATTGGAGGAACAAGGTTTTCCACAAAGGCGCTCAACCCGAGCACGAGATAGATCGCCCAGTCGGGCAGGGGCTCGATTTGTTTGAGCAAGGCATCGGGGCTCAAGTTTATCATGCGGCGGTTTTTTCCCGGCACATTTTTGTGTTTTAGAGTGGAGCCCGTGAAAAAACAAGCTCTATTTGCCTTGACTCCAGCAGGGCCATTTGCTACTCAGAATTATTCAATCAAGGAAATCAGACATGGCCAAGAAGCTTACCAGGAAAGAACTCCTCAAGGGTCCGGACGAGTTCATGACGTTCAGCGAGCGGGCCGTCAGTTATGTCCAGGATAATGTCCGGGTGTTCATTTACGCGGGTGTGGCCTTCGCTGTGCTCATCATCGGCTACCTGGGTGTATCGTGGTATCTGGATTATGAGAACAAGCGCGGGCAGGAGATTTACAACCAGGCCTACTACGCCCTTCGAACCGCCGAGGCCACGGGTGAGAAGCCGGAAGACCCGGCTGTTACCGCCGCTCTTTTCAGGAAAGTGAATTCGGATCACCGGTTGGCAAGGGTCAGTGGACTGGCATTGCCACAACTGGCGAGACTGGAGTTCCAGGAAGGAAGATTGGACGAAGCGATCGACCTCTACCGGGAGTTCAAGGAACAGAGCCGTCGTGACAAGTCATACCTTGCCATGGCGGGTCTGGCCAGAGCGGCGTGCTTCGAAGCCAAAAAACAATACGACGCCGCCATTGAGGAAGTTCGTTTTATAACCGGCGACCCGGACGCTTTTCTCCGAGAGCAGGCCTTGGTGCGGCTCGTCAGGTTACACCGGTTGAACGGGCAGCCCGAAAAGGCCCGTGAGGCCCACGAAACACTTGCCGCAGCTTTTCCCGAATCATTCTTTCTCACGTTTATTGAGGGACTCCTTGATTAGCAGGCCCTCAAGCTGTTCAGTCCGCTTCGGTTTTGTGGAACCGAATACCGGTATTACATAAACCCGGTTCAATTTAAGATCCATTTCCGCCTTTGATCGGGCCCGGACGGGTCAGGCGGCTACGTGTCGATTTCGCAATTTCATGTAATACCATTTATTGTACTTAAAGCTGTACTATTTATTATTTTCGTGTCAGAAAGCACATGATCCCTCGTTTATTTGATTCAAATTTCCTTGACAGTCTCAACGCCTTCTATTACAAGTCACTTTGTAGCTAAAATATAGCTTCGGGAGGAAGGGCATGATCATCACGGAGATACTGGCGCGAAACGCCAGGATGTACGGGGATGAGGTGGCTCTCATAGAGAGGGAACCGGCAAAGGACCTTCGACGCGAGATAACCTGGAAGGAGTTTGACGAGCATGCCAACCGGGTTGCCGGCGCGCTGATGGCCGGGGGTATCGGCAGGGGCGACAAGGTGGTGCACCTTATGATGAATTGCCTCGAGTGGCTCCCGATATATTTTGGAATCCTTCGAACAGGTGCATGGGCCGTCCCCCTGAACTTCCGTTTCCTTGCCGAGGACATTCGATATTGTATAGACATCGCCGAGGGCAAGGCCCTCCTTTTCGGGGAGGAGTTCATTGAGCGGATCGACGCTATCCGGGCTGATATTCGGGGCGTTGAGGTTTTCGTTTTCATCGGGCCTGACGACCTGAGACCTGACTATGCCGTTTCCTATGAAGACTTTCTAAAAAAGGGATCGGCAGAGGACCCCAAGGTGCCTCTCTCGATCACGGATGAGGCGGCCTTATACTTCACGAGCGGCACGACGGGCCAGCCCAAGCCGATCCTGCTGACACACCGCAACCTCGAGTTTGCTTGCATAGTAGAAAATCGCCACCATAACCAGACCCACAAAGACAACTTCATTTGCATACCTCCGCTCTACCATACGGGCGCAAAGATGCACTGGTTCGGCAACTTCATTGTGGGGGCACGGGCCGTCATTCTGAAGGGAATCAAGCCGGAATGGATCCTTCAGGCTGTGTCCGAGGAAAAGGGCACTGTTGTATGGCTGCTGGTGCCGTGGGCCCAGGACATACTCATTGCAATCGAGAACGGGGATATAGACCTTTCCGACTACAACCTCGATCAGTGGCAACTCATGCATATAGGCGCCCAGCCGGTACCTCCCAGCCTGGTCAAAAACTGGAAGAAGGTTTTCCCCAATCACGATTACGACACCAACTACGGGCTGAGCGAGACCACCGGACCGGGCTGTGTCCACCTGGGAATGGAGAACCTGCACAAGGTGGGAGCCATCGGGGTGCCCGGATTTGATTGGGAGTGCAAGATAGTCGATTCAGACCTTAATGAAGTGATCAAGGGGGAGCCGGGAGAACTCATGGTAAAAGGCCCGGGGGTGATGAAGGAGTATTACAAGAACCCCGAGGCCACAAAAGCCACCCTCTTTGACGGATGGCTCCTGACGGGCGACATGGCGCGGTTTGACGAGGACGGGTTCATCTGGCTGGTGGACCGGAAAAAAGACGTAATCATCACGGGCGGGGAGAACATCTTTCCGGTGGAGATCGAAGATTTCCTCATGAACAGCGACAAGATCCAGGACGCGGCGGTAATAGGTATTCCGGACGAGCGCCTGGGAGAGATCACCGCAGCCATCATTAAGGTAAAGCCGGGTAAGGAGATGACAGAGGAAGAGGTTTTTGAGTTCTGTGAAGGACTGCCCAGATACAAGCGCCCACGAAAGGTCTTCTTTGACGATGTACCTCGTAACCCCACTGGAAAAATTGAAAAGCCGAAGCTTCGCAAGAAGTATTCGGGTATGGCCGAGAGCTTCAAGCTTTAGGGAATGAAAACCCTTTTGACCGGCACTAAAGTGTTTTCTGTGACAGGCGGAAAAATCCAAGAAAAAGCAGGGGGACAAAAATGCATAAGCTGTTAACCGACTCTCCAGGGAAAGAAATGCTTTTGTTGGGCAACGAGGCTATTGCTCGCGGTGCCCTGGAAGCGGGCCTCTCCTTTGCCACGTGTTATCCGGGGACGCCCTCTTCCGAGATTCCTCTACAGTTCCTCCGCATCAGCCAGGAGACCGATCTCTACTTCGAGTACTCGACCAACGAAAAGGTCGCCCTCGAGGTGGGTTCAGGAGCGGCGGCATGCGGACTTCGCACAATGGTCACCATGAAGCATGTGGGCCTGAACGTGGCGGCGGACCCGCTCATGACCCTCGCATATGTGGGCGTCAAGGGCGGCATGGTAATAGTCAATGCCGACGATCCTTCTCTGTTCTCCAGCCAGAACGAACAAGACAACCGCTTTTACGCAAGGCTTTCCGGATTGCCGATGCTCGAGCCCTCGAATACCCAGGAGATGAAGGACATGACGATCGAGGCCTTCGAACTCTCCGAAGAACTCGAGCTGCCGGTCATCCTCCGCACTACAACAAGGCTGAACCATGTACGGGGGGCGGTAACGCTTGGAGAACTCAAACCGATTCGAACCAAAGGCGAGTTCAAGAAGAACCCATTTCACTACGTAACCGTCCCTGCGGTTTCCAGAACCCTGCACAAGGAGCTTCTGGAAAAGTACGACAAGGCCGTGGCCAAGAGTGAAGACTGGCCGGAAAACAGGGTCACCGGTAACGGCAAGTGGGGCATCATTGCTAATGGTGTGAGCGTTAACTACGTCAAAGACGCCATCAACGACATGGGCATCGGTGATAAGGTAAGGTTCATGCAGGTGGGCATGTCCTGGCCCCTTCCCAAGGACAAGATCGCCGCGTTCCTCAAGGAGGTGGACCTGGCCCTAGTTGTAGAGGAACTGGAGCCGGTTATGGAAACGGACATCAAGGCCATTGCCCAGGAAAACGGTATCACGATTCCTATCAAAGGAAAGGGCGTGGGGCGGCTCTCCCGCCTCTTCGAATATGATCCGGGCATGGTCAGGATGGCCATTGCAGAGTATTTCGACGTCGAGTACAAGGGCAGGGCCATGGTAGACCTTTCCGACCTTCCACAGCTTCCGGGTCGGCCGCCCAACTTGTGTGCGGGCTGCCCTCATCGCGCCACTTACTATGCAGTAAAAAAGGTGTACGGACCCGATGCTGTTTATCCAACGGACATAGGTTGTTATACCTTGGGACTGCTGCCTCCCATATCAATGGCCGACTTTCTCATATGCATGGGTTCCTCGGTGAGCTCGTCGTGCGGTTTTGCTGAGGCCAGCGATCAGAAGGTGGTCTCTTTTATCGGGGACTCCACGTTCTTCCATTCCGGGATAACCGGGCTGGTGGACGCGGTGCACAACAACCACAAGTTCACCTTGGTAATATTGGACAACGGCACTACTGCCATGACCGGTCACCAGCCCCACCCCGGAGTGAACACGGAGTTGATGGGCCTCGATCGCACCCGGATCTCCATCGAAGACGTGGTCCGGGGGTGCGGTGTGAAGGACGTCCATGTGGTCAAGCCCTTCAAAGTGAACAAGACCATTGAGGCTATTCAGGCATCCAAGGATTATGACGGCGTTTCCGTGGTCATATCAGATGAGCTCTGTCCGCTTTTTGCCAGGGCGACCGGGCAGATGCGGAAGACCAAGCCGTTCCGCGTCAACCGTGACAAGTGCAAGGACCACCGGGACTGCATCAACTACCTTGCCTGCCCTGCCATGTTCATTGAGGAAGAGAAGGTCGTGATTGACAGGAATCTATGTATCGGGTGCGCGGTGTGCGCGCAGGTCTGCCCGGAGAACGCCATACTTCCGGTCAAAGACTAGGAAGGGGAGTGGCGCACGATAGAGATCGTCATCCGTTGACACGTTTTCCGCAGCGAGGAGAAAGAGATGGACACGAAGAGATGCGTATTTGTCGGTGTCGGGGGACAGGGCAACCTGCTGGCGTCGAGCCTTCTAGGTGAAGCGGCACTGGCCGCCGGAATACCGGCAGTAGTCAGCGAGATACACGGCATGGCCCAGAGGGGCGGCGTGGTGGAATCGGCCGTGTTGATGGGACAGGTCACGAGCCCCATTGTATCGAACGGAGAGGCCGATGTCCTTGTGGGCTTCGAGCCGCTCGAGACCCTTCGAACCATAGGAAAGTGCAGCAAGGGCACGCTGGTCATTACCAACGTGCAGCCGCTGCCCCCTTTCACCGTATCCATCGGTCAGGGCACTTACCCGCCTGTCGACAAAATAATGGACCTGATAAAAGCAAAGGTGAGCCGGGTCATAGCCCTTAACGGAAATGATTTGGCCGCGAAGGCCGGCAATCCGCTCAGTCTGAACATGGTCATGCTCGGCGCCTTGATAGGTTCGGGGGCCGTGGCCGTTTCGGCGGAGGGTATGAAAGAGACCATTTCCGTGTCCACGAAGAAGGCCTTTCTCGATTCCAACCTGAAGGCCTTTGACCTGGGGCTGAAGAGCGCGGTGTAGTGATCAGTGACTCGCGGTAATGCTCTTCCCGTTTCCCGGGCGGCGGGAATGGTGCCGTCATTCCTTCAGTGAATGTGTGGAAGGCGGCGCCTGCGATGAAAATGCGAGCAAATGGGCGGGAGCCGGATGACGTATATCCGGTCCCGCCTTTCTCGTATAGGGGATGGGGGTTTACGGGGAACCCCGCGTCTTTCAGCGTTTCATGACGTGCATCCGGCTTTTTCTGACCGCCCGATCCATGATGCGGAGGATCTCTTCCTCAATATCGTCCCATGAGACATGCGGGACCTTTTGAATAATCACCTCGTTGGGCTTGATGCGTATCTTTGCAACACCGGATAAGGAAAGGAGTTCCCTGGTTGCCTGGGCGCCGATAGTGCCCAGCTTCGCCGCCAAATGGTCAGGCAGTTCCCTGAGAGGGGTTTCAAAAGTCTCAACCTGCGGCCTCGTGATGGGGTTGGGGGTGAGGTAGGAGCGGATCTCCGCATTTGGATGAAAGTATA
>CAYVDE010000031.1:0-20372 GCA_964450535.1 uncultured Desulfobacterales bacterium | reverse complement strand
GAGGTCAGATCATTTCTGCACGAGGACGACTGGCCGGATTCACTGAAGGAAAAGCTGGGGAAATACCTTGTGGGCGTGGATGAGTAGATTTGTTTGACGCAACGGTTTTGCGAGTGCATGAATAAAAGTGGTTTGCCAGAGGCCCGGGCCCGTGGGCAAGGCGCTGCATCTCGAGCTCTTCACCAGGGAACTTGCCGGGCACCCAGGATATAAACTGCAAGGGGTTTTTCCAGCCCTTCCGGAAGACGGTCAGGCCCGCCGCTGATCACCACAAATGTGGCCGGCATACCCGGTACCAGCTTCCCGGTCCAGTCGTCCAGTCCCAGCAGTACGGCCCCGTTCCATGTGGCGCATTGAACGGCCTCCTGGAGTGTCATGCCTGCTTTCAAAAAAATATCGATTTCCATGGCCGCGGATCGGCCGTGGAGGACGCCCGGACTGCCCGAATCGGTCCCAAGGGCTATGGTGACCCCGGCCCTCCGGGCCTCCATAATCTGGAGAATTTGATGGTCCAGGTTTCGCCTTGCACCGGCGGATTCTTTACCATCAGGATGAAGCATGCGGGCACAGGCCGACATGGTGCAGGCCGTAGGCACCCACGTCGTTTCGTGCGCGGCCATAAGGTCCAGGTTTTCTCTTCCCATAAAGAAGCCGTGTTCAATGGAATCGCAGCCCGCCTTCACCGCGTCACGGACCGGGGCGATTCCGTTCGCATGGACCATGGTTCGAAGCCGCCCGGACTTTGCCGCCAGGACGGCGGCCTCCAGGTCTTCAGGGTCGAACTGGGGAGCGGTTTCTTTACCGAAACACGTCAGGCTGTTAAGACCCGAATTAATGATTTTTACGTGATCTGCACCGACGGTTTCCCTAAGGACGACCTCGGCCGGTTTCACCCCATGCTCAACAGCACGCCCTATGAGCCGGCCATAGCGACCCCGGGCATGCAGTGCCGGGCCGGCCGCACGTAAACGGATCTGAATCCCGGATCCTTTGTGCCGATCATTCCTGTAACGCAGCACATGACCCGCCCGGTCTCCGGCATCGCGAACTGCTACAACCCCGAAGATGAGGTATTCTCTAAGGCGGCGCTCGATTGTTTGGGCGGTTTCCTCAAAGCCGGTTTCCAGCAGGCGGTTTCCGTTCTCTTCATGTTCAGGATCCGGCAGGGCAAGGTGGGCGTGGGCGTCCACGAGTCCCGGCAGGACCGTGCAGGTGGTGCAATCCAGGAAGTCTTCTCCGGATCCCTCATCGGGCGGAGCGGTGGTCACCGAGGCCAGCTTGTCACCGCGGATGCAAATTAAGACGTCCTGTTGAATCGGGCCGCCCGTGCCGTCGATGAGCCAGCCGGCCTTGATTACTTTTTTTTCTTCTTTTAACGCCTGGAGCATGATAAACTCTTTTATATCGGACAGGTTCTGCGCCTTTCATCCAGCACCTCTGTTGCTTGTGAGAGCGTCAGTCTGCTTGCTTGGAGGGACGGGCGTCCTCTGCGAGGCGCCGACTAAAGCAGGACCTGTCCGTCTTGATTATGCCAAAGGCCTAAGCCCCACCCTCAAGACCTGCCAGAAAGCGTTTGGCCTCGTTGCGTGCATGAGTATATGCCGAGGGCCCTTCAAAGAGCCGGTCAGGACCGAGGGCGGGCGGGCTGGTGCGAATCTCTATGACCTCGATTCCCTGGGCCCGGACCAGGGAGCACTGGTGTTCGAAAGAGACTCTTCTGGCGATATTGACACTCTGTGAATAGATGTGCCAGGGTGTGAACCGTTTTGTCAGGAAGCCGTCCGGGAGGGCCGCAAGATTGTCCGATGTTATATAGTGGACCAGGATGCGGGCCGGTTTGATATGTTCGGCAAGGGCCCGAACAGGGGCCTTGTCCACCATACCGCCGTCAACGCACCAGGACCCGCCGATACGAACTGGCTTGAAGAGCCCGGGCACCGCTCCCGAGGCGTGTACGGCCTTAATGAGGTCTCCCTTTGCGAGCACGGCCTCGTTCCCGAGTGTCAAATCCGTTGCGGCGACAATCAGAGGGATGGCACAGTCTTCAATCCGCCTGGCCGGGATCCTTTTGAGAAGGCGCGAGAACCCCCGCCCCCTGAGGTACCCTGTCCAGCTTCGAAATCCCTTTAGTGAGCTTAGAAAAAGAGATCCCGGTGAGTCAGGGTCCCAGAAGTCCTTTTTTCGAAGGCTGAAAAGAGTATCTCGAATTTCCTCGTCAGGCATATTGCAGGCGGCCATGGCCGCCACGATGGCCCCTGAACTAGTTCCGGCGTACGCGGCCGCTCGAAGGCCGGACTCCCTTATCGCTGCAAGAACACCGGCATGTGCGAAAAAACCGAAAAAGCCGGAAGAGAAGACCACACCTGTCCCGCGTTTCGTCGTGTCCTGTTTCACCTCTTCAGTCATCGAATCACTTTCTCCGGTGCCGTTTGTTTGAGCCTGACCCGTTCCGGCCTTTTTCAGAATACGGGTCGCGTAAAATCAAAGTTATCCGCGCGCTGTCTTTGAAAACGGATGTAGGATAGCTTTTAATCATTGTAGACGGAATCGGCCTTGGGGATCAAGAAACAGCTTTTTCGGCGGATGGGTGCTTTAATTTGCCAAGGATCTAAACTGCAACCGCTTCGAATGGGGTTGTGCGGTCTCTTTTAGAAGGGTAAAAAGGAAGGGCAGGTGAGTTTCAACCGGCTTTGACTTGTTCGCCCCGGACGCTTAACAACCTTGTTTCGGGTCGCAGCACATAAACCGCTTTGGGCACGTTACGATTCCGGCGTGCCCGGCTGGGGGAGGTAAAGGGCATTGCTGCGCTGCCGGAAATGCGGACGCCGCAACGAAAATGCGGCCAATTTCTGTTCACACTGCGGGGCACCACTCCAAGTGAAAGCGGAGGCCTCGCGGGCGGGAGCATCGCAGCGCAAGCGTATTGCCTTTCTGGGATTCCTGGCTGTTATGGCAGCGATGATTTCGTTGTGGAGGCTTTCACCCGGCCCTGTGGAGCCTGAACGACCCGTGCCCGCTTCAGGGGATGAGATGGGACTGCGCAGCCGAGGCACTTCCATTGAGGCCGAACCACAAAAACCTTCCGGCCCTCTTGGTCCCGGGGAGATCATTACGGGAGAGGTGACTGTATCACATCACACGGGCCTGAAACTGGCGGATATTCCAGCTGTGGTGGTGTCAGGGTGGTGGATCGCCCTTCCTGTAAATGCGTGTTATGGCGGGGACCAGTGGTCATTTCGTTCGGACGCGGATCCTTCTCTTCGTGTCGTAAGCGGGTCGTGGCGGGATGGCGAGCCATTGGCCCTGTGGCGTCTGGAGGAGGGTGCATCCATGCCCGGACCCGAGTTGAGGGCTTGGCGGCCGGAGGAGCCGGTTTCGTGGAGATCTCTGATATCCAATGAAAAACCGCGGAAAGCCCGCGTGCGGGCGATGGAGCATTCAACCCGCTTAGCCATGGTCTCCCATGGGGTTCCTGAGGAGCCCGGTCTATACCTGCAGAACGGGCATGTGGTGGGATGGACTTTCGGCGGGCCATACGAAAACGGAGTTCTCTGGATCGGGCCGGCCGGTGATGAGGTTGAGGAAAACATCCGGGTCGACCATTTCTACAACCTTACTTTTGCAAATGGCCGGGAGGAGCAGTTTATCAATGCCCTGGCCATGGCCGAGGATGCGCCTGCACTGGAACGGTTAAAGGCCTTTTGCAAAGGGTTCCGCCTCCTTCCTGAACTATCTTTGGAGCAGACACCGCCCCTTCTCCGAAAGGAGAAGATTTCGGCACTTATGGAGGGGATTGCGGGGAACCTCTACGAAAAGGGATTCAGCCGGGAGGTATCGGATCTCCTGACCCCGGAGGTCCTTTTCGAAGCGGGCGACGCAGAGCTGGCTGTCCGGTCCATCCTTTCCACCGCCCGGTATTACGGCACGGCCAGCGCCGTGGACCGCGTAGAAGAACTCCTGGAAGGCAGGGCCCTTTGGTCTGGACCGACGGTTTTGCGGATACGGGCAGTGGCCAGGGGTCTCTTGGTCGACTGGATTCGGGAACGTATGGATCAGGCCGACACCCTTGGTGCCTGGCGTGCGCACAAGCGTGCCGAACGCCTGTTTCCGGAGGACCCCGAAATCCGCCTTCTGGCGGTTGAGATGGCCTTGAAGGAGAAGGACTGGCGCTCGGCTCAAGACCTGCTGCGGATAAGGGAAGTCCCTCCTGAACTGGGTGAGCGGGCCGTGCGACTGGCCCGCGTGGCAGATCGGCTCAGGGCCGAGGAAGGCAAGGTGGTTATCCGCTTTAAACCCGGGCAGCGTAATATTCCGGTAAAGGCTACCTTGAACGGCTCTTTGGACCACGATTTCCTTATTGACACAGGAGCCTCCCTGGTCACCATCCCTTCCCGGACCGCCGAAAAGCTGGGCCTCCGGCTGGATCAGAACACACCGGAGCACTGGGTCTCCACTGCGGGGGGGGCCGTGCTGGCAAAGGAGGTCACCTTGGACGTCATAGAGTTGGAAGGCAGGGGTGTAAAGGACATAACGGCCTTTGTCCTGGACATTCCCGGACGGCCTGAGATAGGCCTTCTGGGCCTGAATTACCTGAAGCATTTCTACGTAGAGATCGACAATGAGCAGGGTGTGCTGATGCTCAAACCTCGCTAGCCCGAGCGCCATGACCGGTTTTTACTCGAGGCCTTCTCGCCATCCTTTGTCTTATTACCAAGCGCACGAATAAATATGTGATTTTTGACGTTGCCTCGTTGTAAACGGGTAGTTATAATCCGGGTGTTTTGAAGGCCCGGAAAATAAAAAGGGCTTCTCGGGTGCGCGTGCATCTTTTCTCCCGAACGTCTTCCGGTATCCTCTAAAAGGAAAGACCCGCATTGGGGAAAAAAACGGCATTCCGGGAAGCCCTTCAGCTTGTGGATGTCGATTTTCTCCGGCGGCGACGGTCTTGCAAGGCCCTGCCATTAGGTTGCCTTGAATCACGGCAGCGGGACCAGGAACTTTTTCCTTTGGAGTATTCGGAAGGAGTGGGTGTACCCGGCCTGCCGGGCCATATCCAGGGCCGCCTCAAAACCATCGCCTACCTCACCCGGACTGTGTGCGTCCGACCCGAAACAGATGGGGATGTCGCGTTCGCGTGCCAGTGTGAGAAGGGGTTCGGACGGGTAGATCTCCCCTACGGGTTTCCTGAGACCCGATGCATTGATCTCCAGGCCCATACCACTCTTGGCGATTTTGTCCATGGCCGGCCGGGCCATCTCGGCAAGATCCCGTTCGGAAGGGCGGAAACCGAACTTCTTTGGCAGGTCCAGGTGCCCCACGGCGTCGAAAAGCCCGGATTCAGCAAGCCTTCCGATGAGAGCGAAGTATTCACGCCACGTTTCCTGGATGTCCACTGAATCCCAGACATGGCGGTGCTCCGGATTGTCAAAGCCCCAATGATCGATGAAGTGCACGGACCCGAGGACAAAATCAAAGGACTGTGAGGGGAGCCATTCCCTCAGGAATGGTTCGCACCCCTCGTAGTAGTCGGCCTCTATCCCGAAAAGGACGTCGGGTTTCTCACCGTCTCTCAGTTTGAAGACCGCTTGCCGGTAATCGGAGAATCTATCCATTGACATACGATGGTCAGGGTCATATCCATCCGGGGTGGGGCAGTGGTCCGTGAAGCAGATTTCCGGAATCGACCGTTCTCTTGCTGCGGCCCGGTATGCTAGGGGCATTCCCCGGGCGTGCTTACACAGAGATGTGTGAAGGTGGTAGTCGGGCATCATTATTTCTCTCATACAAGCCTTTCTCAAGGAACGTTAATAGGAGCCGGTTGTCAACGGAACGGGAGTATAGGGATAAGCGGTGGCCTTGTCAACGATGGGTGGTTTATGGCAGGGCTGGGTTGTGACCTTGGGCGCATCTTCGGGTGCCATGATATCGATTCGAGGGAAAGTCTTTGGGAGAAGGAACAGACGCTAAAGCATACATAGGGCTCTCAGCGGCGGTTGTGTTCTGGGGGATGTCATTCGTTGCCACCAAGGTCGCCCTGGAATCCATCACCACTTTTACGCTCATTTTCTTGAGATTCGGTCTCGCCGGTCTGCTTTTTCTGGCCGTGAGCATTGTTCGGGGAGGACTGCCGAGGCTTACGAGGCGCGCTCATTTAAAGCTGTTCCTCATGGCCCTGTTTGAGCCGGGGCTCTACTTCTACTTCGAGACGGTCGGGCTTCAGTACACCACTGCTCCAAAGGCTGCTCTGATTATTGCAACGGTGCCTGTAGCGGTGCTGGTTTTTGCCAGGATCCTGATCGGGGAAAGGATTCACAAGCTTTCCCTCTTCGGCATAATGATGTCTCTGGCGGGCATAGGGATTCTCATTGTTGGGGATCCTGCGTTTCAGTGGTCCCTGGGTGACCACCTGCTGGGAGATCTCCTGATAATAGGGGCCGTGATCACGGCGGCACTTTACATGGTGGGTGCCAGAGATCTCGGCCGGGAGTACTCCGCTTGGGATATCACCTGCCTGCAGATATTCTACGGTGCCCTTTTTTATGCGCCCATGTTTTTTATGGAGATGTCCGTACTGGATTGGGGTGACGTAACCGTCTCGTCAATGACCGCTGCGGCCTACCTCACCGTCTTTGCCACTGTGATCGCGTTTCTGTGTTACAACTACGGCCTTACACGAATCGAGGCTTCGAGGGCCGCGGTTTTCATCAACGGCATCCCGGTGGTAACCGCCTTGGCCGCCTGGGTGATCCTGGGAGAGAGGCTGACCTGGGTTCAGGCGGCCGGAGGAGCAATGGTGCTCGGAGGCGTCTGGCTGACCAACATACTGGGCCGCTCCGGGACTGCGAAGCCCGCGGCCCGGCTTGACAGCCGATAGCGGGTTTCCTATCCTTATATCTTACACTTAAAGGGAACGAGCCCCGTTTGTCGTGAAAAGACTCATCGTAAGAAGCTGTTAAGCCGAAGAATATGTTGAGATAAATCGAAATATGTGAGTTTGAACAGGGAGCGAGGGACTCCTCATGGACTATGACGTGGTCATCATAGGGGCCGGACCGTCCGGTATATTCGCCGCCTTGACCCTCGCCGAGTACAAGGCCGGAAGGGTTATCCTCTTGGAACAAGGCAGGGACCTGGCCGGCCGGAGACGGGAAATCCGAGAAGATATGTTGAGCGGCTGGGGTGGTGCCGGTGCATTCAGCGATGGAAAACTGACCCTCTCTCCGGAGGTCGGGGGATTCCTGGGTGAGCACCTTGCTCCGGCGGTCCTGGGTGATCTGCTTGATTTTACCGACCAACAGTACGTGGCCCATGGTGCGCCGGTCCGTGTTTTCGGCGACACTTCGGGCGCTGTGGAGGCACTGGCCGACCGGGCGCGTCTTGCCGACCTGAAGCTCATTCCATCTCGAATCAGGCACATCGGCACGGACAACTGCCCGGTCGTCCTGGAGCGGTTCAGGAACTCCATGGCTGGCAGTGTGGATGTTCGAACAGGGTGCCGGGTGGAAAGGATTATCGTTGAGGATGGAAAGGCCACCGGCGTGCTCCTTGAAGGGGGAGAGGTCCTTAGCTGCCGGTTTGTGATTGCAGCGCCCGGTCGGTCGGGCGCAGGTTGGATGAAGGACCAGATCGAGTCCTTGGAACTCCCGACCCAGGCCGGCCCGGTGGATATAGGCGTTCGTGTGGAACTCCCGGGAGCTGTGCTCAAAGAGCTGACCGACCTCACTTACGAGGCTAAGCTGGTTTATTACAGCAAGACCTTTGACGACAGGATCCGAACGTTTTGCATGAACCCCTACGGCGAGGTGGTTACCGAGTGGCACGGAGGCATCACAACCATCAACGGGCACAGCTATGCCGACAACCGGGGGGAAAACACCAACTTCGCTATTCTGGTCAGCAGCACATTCACCGAACCTTTTGACGACCCCATAGGTTACGGCCGCTACATAGCAAAACTGGCCAACCTCCTGGGCGGAGGTGCCATTGTGCAGCGGCTGGGAGACCTGCTGGCCGGGCGGCGGAGCACGCCTGCCAGGATCGCCAGGTGCCTGACAAGGCCGACTCTCCCGGATGCAACGCCGGGGGACCTCAGCTTTGTACTTCCCTACCGTCACCTGCTGGGCATCATTGAAATGCTGGCCGCCCTCGAAAAAGTGGCTCCAGGCGTCTACTCCCGCCACACCCTCCTTTACGGTGTGGAGGTCAAGTTTTACTCTAACCGCATTCAACTCTCTCCGGAAATGGAAACCGGGGTAGAGAACCTTTTTGCCGTGGGTGACGGAGCAGGGGTCACCAGGGGGCTTATGCAGGCCTCAGCAAGCGGCGTGCTGGCGGCCCGCGCGGTTGCCGGCAGAATTGAGGGCAACTGATGGCACAGGCCCTATCACCGGCCTTGACGAACCCGGTTACACTGCGATAGTCTGTTCGTGCATCGTTTCATTCAGGAGGCCTCGATGGCGGACATTCGTATCCATTGTTCCTGCGGCAGGGATTGCCTTGTGAATGCTTCTGACGGCTCTACCCTGCGTTGCCCGGAGTGCGGACGGATTGTCAGCGTTCCGAGCAAGGAAAAAGACCCGGCCCGCAGGGACAGTATGGACAGCTTTATTGAGGCGACCTTCGAACTCCTGGACGAGGTCGATGGAGCGTTTCCCACTTCAGGTGCCCGGTAGCCCATGAAAAAACGTTTTCAATCATCCATACTCGCTGTGGTCCTTGTCCTGGGGCTGAGTCCTGTCCCTGCGTTCCCTTCAGGGCTTCAGGTCCAGCTCGACGTCCAGGAGGTGGTCAAGCACTCGGTACTCGTTACTATCTCCTGGACAGTGACAATCCAGGCGGACCGTGACTGGGAGAGCTGCGAGTTGCTGATCTCATTTAGAGACGATGCAGACCGTGAAATTCATCGGATCACCAAGATTCTGAGTGTCAAGAAAGGCCGGAGCGAGGTCACCGGGCACGATATCTGCGAGGCCTCGGTTTGGGATAAGACCCGAAAGTTCTCGGGCAAGTTGAACTGTGGGCTATGACTTTTTTTAGTCCTTTTATCCTATGCTCCGTGCTTTACCGCGAAAATACTTCCTAAAAAAAACTCCAATTTCGCCAGCAATAAAACAAAGACCCCGGCCCTCCTGGCCTGGATTTTAATGCGCGAGGGTGGCAACGGATCGCCGTGTGCGTTTGGCACGGGAATTGCTTTTTTTATCAGACAGGCTCTTTCAAACAAAGCGCATGATTTCATAACTTGATCTATCCGGGTTTTGTAATACCTGTGAAGCGCTGACCCCTTACGGTTGAAAATGGACGCAGCCGATTCCATTTCTGCAGATTTAACGAAAAGCCGGGACTTGAACAGGGCCCGGGGAGAGAATGCCATGACTTACGAAGTTCAAAAGGGAGACACCATAGCCAGGGTGACATCGTTCATGGGCACAGACTGGAAGACCCTTAAACGTATCAACCCTGAAGCGGTGGGCCGGTCAACAAGCAACGGCAACTGGTTTCTGAAGGAAGGGGCGGTTCTTAAGGGCCCTGTATCTTTCGAGGTCCGGCTACAGGAAGGTCTGGCAGAGCAACAGCCCGCTTTCAAGAGCAATGCCGATTCCGGTCCGGGACTTGAACCCGCATCCGAAACAGGGTCGGGGCCGGTGCCGGAGAACATCGCGTCCCCTTCAGAGGAAGGAGCGGGTTGGACCACCTACACGATTAAGCCCGGAGACACCATCTGGGCCCTGGCCGTGAGGAAATTTCGAGTGGATCCGGCGGAGCTGATCAAAATCAACAACATCGAAAACCCGCGGGCAATTCAGCCCGGCCTGGAAATCCGTATCCCGCCGCCCCGTAGATTTCCCGGAGAGACTGATGTGGTGGCCAGCTGGTATGGCCGGGACTATCACGGAAGGCCCATGGCCAACGGCGAGTTCTACAACATGTACTCCGACACCATCGCCCACAGGGAGCTTCCCTTTGGCACGCAGGTGGAACTCAGCAACCCCGAGACCGGCCAAAAGGTCACGGCTGTAGTAAGGGATAGGGGCCCCTTTGTGCATGGGAGGGACGTAGACCTTTCATATGGGCTTGCAAGGCGGCTCTCACTGGTTGAGCAGGGGGTGGGCACCCTGAGAATGAGGCTGATTGGTTAACAGCCTGCCGGCATAAGAGAATTTTTATTCGGCAACTCAGGCGGACCTCCTGGGACCCCGTCGGGGGCCATATCATGTGCGGTGTGTCGAATAGGCTTAAAGTTTTTTTGCTATCGGCCGATATACACCTATGAGGGGACCATCAGGGCATTGCATCGAATCCCTCCGGAGGAGGAAGACATGACGTTTCCCATCGGGAACAGCCTTTCGGCCATAAGGGCCTTCAGCAAAGGGATGTCGGTTACCGCCGATAACGTGGCCAACGTGAACTCTGATGAGTTCAAAAAGTCCAGGGCCGTAATGGAAGCGGGCGTGAATGATGCGGTGAAGGTGGACATACAGCGAATCGACACACCAGGCCCTGTGATACAGGATACCCGAGGCAGGGAACACGTGGAGCGGGAACTCTCCAATGTGGATTTGGGTGAAGAAATTCCGCGAACCATCCCTTTTCAGAGAGGATATGAGGCCAACCTGAAGATCCTTCAAACCCATGACGAGATGCTGGGGACGGTGATCGACCTTTTGGGATAGCCGCCGGAAGCCCCCACCCCGCAGACACCCGGTGCCACGGCACCGGGCGACAATGCCCTCGTTTCAAGCCGAATAAAACTGTATCGAGCCCTTTAGAAGGCCTTTTTCATTTCCCTCAAAAGGCGGTTCATATCGTCCTGTTTTCCGATGGTGATCCGGACAAAATCCCTGATTCCCTGCACATCAAAGTGCCTGACCAGGATGCCCCCCTCTTTTAACAGGCTGTAGACCTTTTCTCCCTCGACTCCGGGCCGTGAAGTGAATACAAAATTGGCCTTGGAAGGCAGCACGCGCCAGCCTAGCTCCCCGGCCTGGGCTGAGAACCAGTCTCGAGTCTCAATGATCTTCCTGGTAATCGTCTTGTAGTAGGTGGTGTCTGCAACGGCTATCTCACCGATTTTCTGGCTCAATACATCCGTTGGATAGGAGTTGAAAGAGTCCTTTACCGTGAATAGGGCCTTGATCAGGGATTCTCCTGCAATGACGAACCCGAGCCGAAGCCCGGCAAGGCACATGCTCTTGGAAAATGTCCGGACTATCACCAGGTTTGGAAAGCTGTGTATCAGGCCGACAGCACTCTCGCCGCCGAAATCGATATAGGCCTCATCTATGATTACAACACGGTCCTTTGGGTATCGTTCGAGAAGAAAACGGATCCTGTCGAGTGAAAGGCAGTGTCCGGTCGGGGCATTGGGGTTTGCAAAGATCAGTCCGCACGATTGTTTTTCAAGGAGGGCTTCAAGGTCCACTCCGAATCCCTCGTCCAGGGGGACCCGTTCATAGGCGATCTGGTAAAAATCACAGTAGACCGGGTAAAAGCTGTAGGTAAACTCCGGAAAGATGAGCGGACCGGTGTCTGAGTCAAAAAATGCGTAAAAGCAAAAGGACAAAGCCTCGTCCGAGCCGTTGCTGACAAAGACCTCTTCCTCGCCCACACCATAGCGCTCGGCTATGCGCCTTCTGAGATCGCTGGAAAGGGGGTCCGAATACAGCCGGAGGTTTTCTATGTCAAAGCCTTTAAGAAAGTTCTCGATTCTGGGGGACGGCGGGTATGGGTTTTCATTTGTGTTAAGCTTGAGGTAGAGTCTGTCCCGGGGCTGTTCCCCGGGCACGTATGGCGTGAGCTTGTTCATTCTGGATGCGAGCATGAGCGTTTCCTGCTTTCTTTTTGAGGAACTACCGGCAAAAGGGACTATAAGCCCCGCAGTATGGGTTTCAGCGATCAGCGGTTGCAGCCCATATAAGGCCCCATTAAGGTGCAATGAAACTGCCCGAGCCGCCTTTTAAGACTAGCTCTTTTCATCCTGTTTCACAAGCGGACCTTTGCCGGACGAATATCCACTGGTTCATAATCAACAGACGGCAGGTATTAATTCGTTGATGGTTTGTGTGCACGATAGGACTCAATCAGCCATAATAAAGTTTCATGACGTTTCGGGCAAAGACACGACCCACAGACTCGGATCGCCGTCATAGGATAGCCATGGAGCCATAGCCCGGCTTTTCATGTTATCCCGTGGCACGCATAAGGGCATGGGCTTCTTACTGAAGGAGGGGCCGGGGCGGACTGCGGAAGTATTGACCTTCTGCAGTATCCGCCCCGGCAGCAGGGAAGATGCCTTGAAGTTCGGCGGTCGATCAACATTGCGCCCGATGTCGGTGCTTCCGCCGAGTGGGGGGAAGGAGGAAGGTGGTTCCACAAGGGGGCCTTCCGATTGATGGACGTAAACGGCTTTAAGTCCGCCTACGGCCTGATATATCCTCTGTCGTCGTAAAGGGCGTGGCTGGAGTTGTCCTTTAGAAGCTCCCGGATGAATCGTTTCAACCTGCCGATAACCGGTTCCAGGATGCTCAACGCCGCTCTTCCTCTTGTTCGGGAGTGTGTTTTCAATGCTGAGGGGGCCTCCTGTCTCTGCCCGTCATGTGATTTCAGCCTTATATACAGCAATGCCTGTGCCATTTCATCTCAACCCAAGTAAAAAAGCGTAACATTTTAATATCTAAAGATAAATTTCTGAGCGTTCAGAAAGGCGGGGGGCGTCCGGGCTATGGGCAGGTATGCTTTTGTGCAGGTTGCGTATTCATTTGTGAACACATGGGACCGTATAGGTGCTGTAAATCTTGCCGCTTAAATCCGCCTCTTCCGCTTATCATTTCCCCTTTTTCTTTTCCCGCCTTTTCCGTTTGGTTTTTCGGAAGAGGTCGTTGGGATGAACATACTGCCCCGGCAAGACGCGGTTCCTGACGGAAATTCCGGCATCGTGGACGGTCTTGGGCTTTCCGGATATCAACGGATGCCATGCCGGAAGGTCCTTGCCTTCGGCCAGCAGCCGGTAGGCGCAGGTCTCGGGGAGCCAGTTTATTTCTCGAAGGGTCTCTGGGGTGAGTTCAACGCAGTCACTGCTTGCAAGTGTACGGTCTGAGTAAACGAGGCAGCGGCCCGTGGTTGTGTCCAGGTACTCGCAAGCCACCGGTATAACAATCACCCTGCCATCCTCCTCGTCTTCGAACTTCTCGAGGCAGCAGTTCCCACACCCGTCACAGAGGGATTCCCACTCCTTCAGGGTCATCTCTTCCAGGGACTTGGTCTTCCAGAAAGGGGTGCCCTTAAGAGTCACGACTTAATCCTTGCTGTTAAAAATGCGGAATGGCATGGCCCGGCGGTTCCACAGGGCATAATAAACGAAACAGGCCTCGATGAAAAGGGACAGTGGAACAGGAAAATTGCTTGCCACCCCATGCCTGACCTATCATTATAAAGAATGAATAAACTCAAGCAGAGAAGTGGCCCATGGAGAGCCTTCCACCCTGTCGCCCGTATGCTGAATGCGGCCATGTCGGCCGTTCAGAGAACGGAACTTGCCGTGTCGCCGGCCGGCGTGGGATCGAGGCTTCTCATTGCGCCGGTGATGGTTCGGTTATGCCGGTCGTGAAGCCCGGGGAGGGGAAGGGTTTAATGCCTGCGGGTACGCATGGAGGGTGGATTGGTAAAAAAGCTCAAGGAGGTTACTATCCCTAAAGAGCAGGCCGTGTTCGGCCTGGACGCGCGCGGCCGTTGGCAGCACATGGAGCAGGGCAGGTTCGAAAATCCTCGTATCATAGCCTATTTCCATTCGTGCATTCGAAAGGACGAGCAGGGCTATTACCTGCAGCAGGATCACCCGCACTTCCGCGAAAAGGTATATTTCCCTTGCGAGGACACTGCCCTGTTTGTGTTTGACGTGGCAATAGAGGATGAGGACGTGACCCTTGTCCTGAACACGGGCCGACGCGAACGGCTGAGGCCGCGCAGCTTGTTTATCAGAAACGACATCCTTTACATGCGCCTTGAAGGGCACCGTGTGAGGTTCACAGAGCACGCCCTCATACGCATATCAGACCTGCTGGAGTTTGATGAGGAGGAAAAAGTCGCCATCAGGGTGCGGGGAAGGCGTTATCGAATTCCAGAGGAACCCGCGGACAAGGAGCCCTGCCTGCCTGGTCTTCTCTGACCATATTTAAAACGGGCTTTTTGCATGATAATCAGACTCGTGATAAGGGGGTGAGTCAGCTCCTTTAAATACTCTTGTGAGTAAAGCTTCGCGCTTTTTCGCCCGTGTAGTCGGCCACTGTGTGTCCATCCCCGAACAGCCTCCATTTGTAAATTACAAGCCCTTCGAGCCCCACCGGGCCGCGCGCGTGAATCTTATTTGTGCTGATACCCACTTCGGCCCCAAGCCCGTATCTGAAACCGTCGCTGAACCTGCTGCTGCAGTTCAAAAACACATCGGCCGAGTCGACGTGGTCCATAAAATGAATGCCTCGATCCCGATCTGCGGTCACTATCACGTCCGTGTGCCCTGATCCATACCGGTTGATGTGCTCAATCGCCTGTTCCAGGCTGTCCACCACGCGGATGGAAAGTATAAGATCCAAGTACTCCGTGCCCCAGTCCTCTTCCGTTGCAGGCATAACGTCGATCAATTTTCTGGTCCGGTCGCATCCTCGGAGTTCCACACCGGCCGCGTCCAGGGCGTCCTTGATCCTGGGCAGGAAAGCGGTAGCGATGCCCTCGTGCACAAGTAGGGTCTCGGCTGCGTTGCACACGGCAACGTACTGGCATTTGCTGTCCACGGAGACTCGAACAGCCTGGTCCAGGTCTGCCTTACGGTCCACGTAGACGTGGCAGATCCCGTCGGCATGGCCGAGCACTGGAATGATGGTGTTGGCCATGATGTGCCGGACGAATGCGTTGCTTCCCCTGGGGACGATCAGGTCTATGTGCTCGTCCATGGCCAGCATTTCAGAAACGTCATCGCGCGTCTCGAGCAGTCCCAGCCATCCTTCGGGGACCCCTGCACGCAGGCTCGCATCAACGATGAGTCCCGCCAGTATCCGGTTCGTCTCCGCAGCCTCGCTTCCGCCTTTCAGGAGGACGCTGTTTCCGCTCTTGAGGCAGAGGGAAGAGATCTGGACAAGGGCGTCGGGCCTGGACTCGAATATGACCCCGATGACTCCGATTGGGCATGTCACCTGGAAGAGTTCCAGTCCCTTGTCCAGCTCCACAGCCCGCAGGGTCTTTCCTACGGGGTCTTCAAGGCCGGCAAGGCTTTCGAGCCCGCGGCTTGCTTCATCGATTTTGGCCTCGTCAAAGCGAAGTCTTTTCAGGAGCTGTGGGGCCAGATTCCCGCGTTCGGACCGTTCAAGGTCAACCCGGTTGGCCTCGACTATTTCAGGGGTGTTTTTTTGAAGGGCCAGTGCAATCTCCGCTATGGCCCGGTTCTTCAACTCGCTCTTTGTTGCCGCGAGGCGAATGGCCGCCTTCCCGGCCTTGGAAGCCGTCTGGTGCATGTCCACGAAAAACCCCTCCTTATGTTTTTCCGGATTAGGCCCTGATTAGGGCATGGTAAATTTGTCCTATAGCACATCATGGCCCGGGGGAAAACCTTAGCCGCACAATAGCCTCTTCCACCCGAAAGGCTGGGCATCGACGCCACGCAATCCAACTCGACCTTGCGCTCCTTTCTTTCGGTTCCGGCATGTCCTTTCTCGACCACCGGAGCATCCTTTATTGCGGAAGATTTCGAGGCAGAACCACGCCGGCACTCCTCTCTTTGGTTGCCAAGGCCAGGAGACGTGTTGTATGTATTACCCTCTCCATCTCGGCCGTGTTTGTTTTTTTTGATCTTAACAGATTGTTACTCTTCTTTGGAGTATGGGCCGTTTTCGGACTGAAACCGGCGATTAATGTTTAAAGGAGCCCCATAGTCAATGAAAGTCACCAGGTTCGTACCATCTATACTTTTCGGAGAGAATCGATTCGATGATTTGAATGAATTCATTGATGAGGTTTGTTCTGACGGAAAAGGTTACTCAGCTTTTGTGATTGATTCAGTGCATCAGAAAACAGGTCTTGGTGATCGTTTGAGACCGGGGTCTCAAGACCTTGTGCTGTGGTTCGACGCCTCGCTAAGAGAGCCCAAGACCACTGATGTAGATGCCGTTTGCGGTGAGATCGCGGACAAAAAAGGAGAGGAACGTCCTCGCGTTGTGATCGGGATCGGCGGCGGGTCCGCCATGGACCTTGCCAAGGCTGTTTCAGTTCTAATGACGAACCCGGGGACGGCCGCCGACTATCAGGGGTGGGATCTGGTCAAGAATAAGGCCCTGCCGAAAATCGCCGTCCCCACTCTGGCGGGTACCGGGGCCGAAGCCACGCGCACTGCCGTGCTCACAGGGCCGGTAAAGAAGCTTGGTATAAACAGCGACCAGAGCATTTTCAACGGGATATTGATGGACCCAGAACTGCTGAAAACAGCGCCCAAAGACCAGGAGTTCTATACCGGAATGGACAACTTCATCCATTGCGTGGAGGCCTCGCACGGAAGCGCAATGAATGCCATGGGAAGGCCCTTTGCACTTCAGGCCAAGGCTGTGCTGGAGGATTTTTTCCTGGGGGAAAAAAACTATGCGGATTTCATGGTGGCGTCTTTTCTGGGGGGCTCCTCCATTGCCAATTCATCGGTGGGTATCTGCCACGCGCTGTCATACGGCATCGCTTTTATACTCGGCTTTCGTCACGGAATGGCCAACAGCATAGTGTTCAAACACTTGGAGGAGTTTTATGGTGAGGACGTGCTGCTGTTCCACAGAATGTTGGAACAGAACAAAATAAGGCTTCCTGCGAATGTCACCCGCAATGTTGCGCCTGAGCAGATGGAAGCCATGGTTCAGCTCACCTATATGCTGGAGCGTGACCTGGTAAGTGCCCTGGGCCCTGATTTCAGGCGTATTCTTACGCCGGAAAAGATACTTTCGCTGTATGAGAGAATGTAACGTTTTAACCCTGCGCGGTTTGTCGGGGCCGGCAGGGGGTATTATGCCGACTCTCCCTTATAAGGCCCCGGGGTGGACCGGTTGCAGGACGCCCGGCTCAGGCTGGGTTTATTGGTCAAAGACCTTCTCCACCCTCCGGGAGAGTTCCTCCACGGCAAACGGCTTTTGGATAAAGCCCCTGCAACCGCGGTCCATTATCTCCTTTGCCTGACCATCGATGCTGTACCCGCTCGAAAGGAGGACCTTCACATCACCATCGATCTCTTTCAGCCTGTCATAGGTCTCCCCCCCTCCCATGCCCGGCATGACCATGTCCAGGATGACAAGGTCGATTTCCTCCTTTTTCTCGCCGTACACATCCAAGGCCTCTTGGCCGCTGCCGGCGACCAGTACCCGATAGCCCAGTTTCTCCAGCATCAGTCGACCCACCAGGACAATCATCTCTTCGTCGTCCACAAGGAGCACCGTTCCCTGCCCGTATCGGATCTCATGGCGGTCCGTTCCGGGGCCTTCTTCCACCGCCTTGTTCTTTGAGGCTGGAAGGTGGATTTCAAACGTCGTGCCCTGTCCCTCGATACTCGACACCCGGATGAACCCGCCGTGATTCTTGATGATTCCATAGACTGACGCGAGGCCCAGACCGGAGCCTTGTCCCATCTCCTTGGTGGAGAAGAAGGGGTCGAAGACCTTTTCCCGGGTCGCATCATCCATCCCGACCCCGGTGTCGGTCACGGAGATCTTGACGTAGTGGCCGGGGCCCGCTTCTTTTATGGACTTCAAATAGGAGGGCGATAGGGTCACGTTCTCAGTCTGAACGTACAGGTCTCCTCCATTGGGCATGGCCTGCCAGGCGTTCACGTAGAGGTTGAGAAACACCTGCCTTATCTGGCCCTGGTCCACTTCAACGGTCCAGAGGTCCTTTTCATACTTTCCGTGAATCCTGATCTCCTTTTTTGTTCGTCCGAACATCCTGTTCTCGTGTTTGACGAGGGCGTTTAGGTCCGTAGGCTTGACCTCATACTTGCCTCCCCGTGCAAAACCGAGGAGATCCCTGGTCAGCTCGGATGCGCTCCTCACGTATTCCTCTATTCCTTTGAGGTGGTCATAGTCGGGGTGGGAAGAGTCCTTGTTCATCATCATCAGCGAGGCACGCCCTTGGATGCCCATCAGGACATTGTTGAAATTGTGGGCTATGCCCCCGGCGAGGGTTCCAATGGACTCCATTTTCTGGGCCTGGGCCAAGTGGGCATGGAGTTTTGCAACTTGTCTTTCGGATTGGATTCTCGCGGTCACATCGCGACCGGTGCCGCTGATGTAGGGTTCTCCGTCTTCGGGGTAAACCATGGAACTGCGGTACTCCAGGTAGATTTTTTTCCCTTCTTTGGTGTAGTAGATGCTCGTTCCTTGAAGGTGTCCCTCTTTCTTGACCTTCTCCAGGTATTCCGTTTCGTAGGCCTCGGAGAACTCCGGTTTCATGAAATCCGACGCCCTTTTGCCTATCAAATCCTCTTCATCATACCCGAAGAGATGGCACATGGCAGGGTTCAGCGAAAGGAAGCGTCCTTCCAGGTCCTGAGTGTATATTATATCGCTTATGGCGGCAAACAGGTTCCGAAAGCGCAGCTCTGATTTCCTTAATCTTTCTTCGACCTCCTTTTGAAGGCTCACATCCCGCGCGGCCCCGGCAATGGCCTCCACCTTACCGTCAGGGCCCTTGACAGGAGATTCATCGATTTCGAGCAGCACGCGGGTACCGTCTTTTCTTTTCACCTCCAGGAGATAGGGCGCCTGCTTCTTCCCGGTCCGGAGGGCATTTTCCGTAATATCAATCCCTCTCCTGTTCAAGGGGTTGGTTGTGATCAGGTCGGTCCATTTCCGTTCGAGTTCTTCTGGGGTATATCCCAGAATGAACTTCGATGTGGGGCTCACATATGTGAAAACGTCTTCCGTGTCGTGGATGTAGAAGATTTCGTTGCTGTGCTCGATAATCGTTCGAAGCTTCTTCTCGCTTTCTTCCAGTTGCTTCACCGCTTGTTTACGTTCGGTGATATCTCGAGAAACACCGTATATCCCGACAAAATCGCCATTATGATCCCTCATCGGTATCATGTTGTTTTCCATCCAAACGGAGGAGCCGTCCTTGCGGTAATACTCAAGCTCAATAGCAATGGATCGGTCCGGATCAATATTCCCCTCCTCTTCGCGTTTAAGCGCTTTTGAGAATTCCGTTATGACCCTCTGGAGAGATTCTGTTGTGAGCATTTCCTCAAGGGGTTGCTGTTTCCGTTCTCCCGGTGTAAAACCAAGCACTTTTTCTATTGAAGGGCTTACGTAGATCGTATTTAGCCTCAGGTCTACGGTCCAGATGATATCAGCTGTCTTTTCTGCCAGAAATCTAAACCTTTCCTCGCTTTCTCGAAGCTTTATCTCTGCCTGTTTCTGCTCTGAAATGTCATCGAAGACCACAAACCTGCCGACTAATTTCTCACCCACCTTTATCGGTCCTGCTGATGCCCTTACATCAATCTCTTCTCCGCTCTTTCGTTTACGAATCAATTCGATACTCTTTATGCCGGCAAGTGACCTCTGGTCGAGTTCCTTTGATTCATTGAAAAAACGCTCCGGGCAGATCAGGTCTTGTATGATCTTCCCCTGTGCTTCTTTCAGTGAATATCCGAAGATCTGTTCAAAGCCCGAGTTTACGTCCAGGATCTTGTTTTCAATGTCAAGCAAGACGATCGCTTCACCTGAATAGTCGAAGAGAGATTTCAGCTGCGCGCGCTGGGCCGCTAAAGCCTCCTCGGTCTGCTTGCGCTCTGTGATATCGGTACCCACACACACTATGCATTCAACATTCCCGGATTTATCAATCTTTGGAGTCTTAGTAATTTCAATAAGTCGGTTTTCTCCTGCCGCATTCGGGATCCATTCTTCACTAATGATAGTTTCCTTTTTTTCAAAAACTTCACGATTGCTTTCTTCGCAAACCATGACAACATTGTGAGGTAGAAAATCATGCAATTTTTTATTTTCAATGTCATTTAGTTTCAAACCCAAAAAATCAGCATGAGCTTGATTCGACGCACCATAGGCATCAATATCCGATAGATACCAAACTTGTTGTTCAATTGTATTAAGCATTATTGCCTGATCATTTACTTTCTTTTGCGATTGATCAAACAAATTATTTTGATAAATCATATTATTTGCTGACTTTCTAATTATCTGTTTCATTTCTTCATCGCTGGGCTTTTCAGACATGGTATCCACCTGTATTTCTTAATCTATAAAAATAATTCCCCTCTTTGCTGTTTTTGTACCTTGGCAAGAGACGAAAAACGTTCTGGAAACAAAAAGTATTATTGGCGCGTGATTGTTATTGTT
>CAYVDE010000030.1:20898-28799 GCA_964450535.1 uncultured Desulfobacterales bacterium | reverse complement strand
CAACCATGGGTTACGCCTTCAGGAGGGTCCCTCCTCCTGAAGGCCGGCGAAATCAAGCCCCCCAGCCCCACACAGCCTTATGTCATTCATGACATAACTATTTAATATCCCTCTTAATCCTTGACATCCCGCCACCCGTGCGCTTAGGTTAGTCGAGTAATTTTGATCCGCCGGGCCACAGCCTCGAAGCCGCGGGGATCAGCCGGAAAGGCATCAACACACCCATCCGCCTGGAAAGGAGAAAACGCATGGACAAGATCCTGAGAATCGACATGGGCGCTTCCGGAGGGCCTTCGGTAAAAGAGACTCCGGTGGGAGAATACGCGGGAATTGGGGGAAGGGCCCTCACATCGGCCGTCATCAGCAAGGAAGTCCCTCCCCTAAGCCACCCGCTGGGAGAGGACAACAAGCTGGTGATCGCACCGGGGCTGTTGAGCGGCACTACCGGAGCAATGTCCGGGCGAATCTCGGTGGGCTGCAAGAGCCCTCTTACCGGAGGGATCAAGGAGGCCAATTCCGGAGGCCAGGCCGCGCAGGTGCTGGCCCGCCTCGGTTATGCCGCCATAGTTCTGGAAGGAAAACCCGCGGACGATACGCTTTACAAGGTGTTCATCAACAAGGACGGAGTGAAGATATCCGCGGACAACAGCCTCAGAGGGCTTGGAAATTACGACCTTGTGGACAAAATCAAAGGCGAGTACGGCGACAAGATTGCGTGCATCTCCATCGGACAGGCCGGTGAGATGAAGATGAGCGCGGCCTCTGTCGCGTGCACCGACATGGAGGTCCGCCCCGCCAGGCACGCCGGGCGCGGCGGCGTGGGCGCCGTCATGGGGAGTAAGGGCGTCAAGATCATAGTCCTCGACGATGAGGGCATGAAAATGCGCAGTCCCAAGGATTCGGATGCATTCAAGGAGGCCAACAAGCGGTTTGTCGACGGCCTGAGAAAGCATCCTGTCACAGGGGAGGGCCTGCCCGCCCTCGGGACAAACGTGCTGACCAATGTGATCAACGAGGCCGGGGGATACCCGACCAACAACTTCATGAGCGGCCGTTTCGACAGGGCCGCCGATATCAGCGGCGAGGCCCAGGCCGAGCTCGAGACGAGCCGCGGCGGCAAGGCCACCCATGGATGCCACAGGGGATGCGTCATCCGATGCTCCGGCATATACAATGACAAGGACGGGAACTATCTGACCAAACAGCCCGAGTACGAGACCGTCTGGGCCCACGGCGGAAACTGCGGGATCAGCGACCTGGACTCAATCGCGATGCTCGACAGGCTTGATGACGACTTCGGCCTGGACACCATCGAGATGGGCGCCACCATCGGCGTGGCCATGGAAGCAGGCCTGGCCGAGTTCGGGGATGCGGAGGCCGCAATCAACCTCGTAAAGGAAGTGGGAAAAGGCACCCCCCTGGGGCGCGTACTCGGCAACGGGGCCGCGGTCACCGGACGCGTGTTCGGAGTGGAGCGGGTTCCCGTGGTCAAGGGCCAGGCCATGCCCGCCTATGACCCGCGGGCCGTGCAGGGGATCGGGGTGACTTACGCCACCAGCACCATGGGCGCGGATCACACCGCCGGCTATGCCGTGGCCACCAATATCCTGGGAGTGGGAGGAAGCGTTGATCCTCTGAAGCCGGAAGGCCAGGCAGAGCTATCCCGCAATCTTCAGATAGCCACAGCGGCCATCGACTCCACGGGCATGTGCCTCTTCATCGCCTTTGCAATCATGGACCAGGCCGAGACCTTCCAGGCCTTGATCGACATGATCAACGCCTTTTACGGCCTGAGCCTCACAGCGGATGACGTCACCGAGCTGGGCAAGTCGGTCCTTCGGAACGAGCGCGACTTCAACAAGCGTGCGGGTTTCACAGCCGAGCAGGACCGCCTGCCCGCCTTTTTCATGAAACAGCCCCTGGGCCCTCACAACGTGACATTCCAGGTGTCCGACGAGGACCTTGACCAGGTATTCAACTTCTAGGGCGGCGGTTCGTAAACCATAAACGGGGAGGCCTTAATGTGGTCTCCCCGTTTTCTTAGGAAAGAGCTCATGGGTATCCCGGAAGTGGAACACCGGCTCTCCCTCATAGGGGAAGCGCCCGCCCTGGCCGTTTTCACACCAATGCTCATGGAGGGCGTTGAGCTGGAAGCGGAATTGGGCTGCTCCGTCCGCGAATTCCTGTGCGACCGGATCGGCCTGGACGGGGGCTACGTGGATGAACGTATTCAAACCGTGTTTCTCGACGGCAAGCCCGTGGACCGGCTCGACCGTGCCGCGGTCAGGAACGGATCCGTGCT
Source organism: uncultured Desulfobacterales bacterium (assembly GCA_964450535.1). Taxonomy (GTDB): domain Bacteria; phylum Desulfobacterota; class DSM-4660; order Desulfatiglandales; family HGW-15; genus JAIPEI01. The sequence goes on along the minus strand of CAYVDE010000030.1, from coordinate 26,497 downwards.
GGCTCTCTCGGCCGCCCTGCCGGGGCTTTTAGGCGCCACGCTTCGAAAGGACGGTGCGTACGCCTCTCTCCGGCGAGGCATCACGCACGAGGAGCCCGGGGGGGCTTGCGAAACAGGCCGCGGGCTCGTCACCATCAAGGTATTCAACGTCCTGCTTGGGGAACTGGCGCCGGTAATTTTTCAGTCAGGAATCCATGTTGACTGGAAGCGCCTGGAAACGCGCATTAAAAAGGGGAAAGGCCGCCTGATGGAAGCGGTGCGTGCCGCGGAAATCGACGGCAGGCCCGTGTCCCCCGAAGAAGCGGCCTCCCCGGCCTGGCGTCCGGAATCAAGGGTCCTGTTTTCCTTTTCCGTTGACTGATCAGACTCCGGGCATAAACTACCCTCCTGCAACAGGAGGAAAGACTCCCACCCGGTCGCCGTTCTCAAGCGGCGTCTCGCCGCCTGCGTGCACCCCGTTCACAAAGACGAGCTTGACCGTCTCGGCCGGGACCCTGATGAGGTCCAGGAGCCGGGCTATGGTTGTGCCCTGGTCCAGTTCCACTTCAAAGGGGCGCGTGCCGCTGCCGTCAGGCGCGAACTTACCCAGAGATGCGAACAGTCGAACTTCCACTTTCATAGGTAGCCCATTTCAGCGGTGAGGGGAATGCGGCTCTTCATGAAAGTCCCGCTTCCGCGGCCCACCTCCCGACCCTTTGAGTCGATCACCCGGGATTCTCCGGTCATCAGGGCGGCCGAGTTATGGACCACGACGCCCACGGCCCTCATGTCGCCTCCGGAAACAGGCCTTAAAAGGTGAACCTGGAACTGAACGGTCAGCACCAGGCGGTCCCGCACCAGAGAGTTGCAGGCGAAAAACGCAGAATCGTCCATCAGTTTGAAGTAGACCGATCCGTGAACGGCCCCGGCCGAGTGACACAGGTCCTCGCGTACCGTAAGCCCCACCTCCGCACTCCCCCTGGAGATCTTGATCCACGTCCGATAGTAGTCGTTGCAGGGGGCGGCCATATACATGCGCTCCAGTTTCCCGTAGTGTTCCTCGTCGGCCATGGATACCTCCGCTCTCTTTTTCCGCGTAAAACCGGCTCTTGCAGGCACCAAGAATAAGCCGGGGCAAAAGGTGGTGTCAACCGTGGTGAAGGGACGTGAGGCGTGATTCGTGAGGCGTGATTCGTGAGGCGTGAGGCGTGAGGCGTGAGGCGTGAGGCGTGAGGCGTGGGTTGTGAACAGAGCGGATTTCAATAGAATGCCTCGCGGCGGAGAGGACCGGGGGCTTCCGTAGCGTACATTCAGCGTACGGCCTTCGTCGTTCCGGGTGGTTACGACCGGGGGAAACCGCGGCCATCCCGGCACTCAAGCCACCGAGTCACAATAACTTTTTAAGCACCCCATAAGCTATGGCACATCCGCAAAGAGGCCATTTACAGCTTGAGTGACGGGTGGAACGCGGAGGGATCCACCGGGCGTAACCGCCCAGCAACGACCAGGCCGGGAGCGGAGTACGCTATGGAAGTCCACGGTCCTCGGAGCCTGACCGGATTTCCGAGGCCTCGTGGCGGAGAGGGCCACTCCATTAACCTTGACCGTTGCCTGGTTAAGGGGGTATAAACTTCTAATAGAGAATCGATCCGAACAATAAGCCTGCGGCGGGTTCGACCGCCGCCCACCGGGTACCCGATGGCCCAAAAACGCCTTACAATACCTGAAATCAGGCAACGAGTAATGCGAGCCGTCGGGTTTCTAACCACCGATCTCTGGAGGATCCGCAGGCAGGACCTTCCCCGTCCCCGGTCCTTTCTTATCCGCCTCCTGCGCGTTGTCGTCCTGACATTCCGCGGGCTGGCCGAAGACCGCTGCCAGCTCAGGGCCTCCTCCCTGACCTTCTACTCCATTTTGTCGATAGTCCCAGTGCTCGCCATGATCTTTGGAATAGCCAAGGGCTTCGGATTCGAGAAGAACTTAAGGGAGATCCTCCTGGAACGTCTAGCAGGCCAGGAGCAGGTGGCCGTCAGGATCATCGATTTCTCCCACGCCCTTTTGGACAACGTCAAGGGCGGGCTGGTGGCCGGCATCGGCATCCTGGTCCTGTTCTACACGATCATAAAAATCCTTTCTCACATTGAGAACGCCTTCAACGACATATGGGGCATCAAGAAGCCCCGCACCCTGGGTAGAAAGATCACGGACTACCTATCCATGATTCTCATCTGCCCGGTGCTGTTCCTCATGTCGAGCGGGGCCACCATCATAGTTGCGAGCGGAGTGAAGCAGGTTACCGAGAGAATCGCTCTTCTGGAAGTTCTGGGCCCCTTGATTTCCTTTCTCCTCGGTTTTCTGCCGTACTGCGTGATGTGGATTCTCTTCACGTTTGTCTACATGTTCATGCCCAACAGCCGGGTCCGGTTCAGTTCCGCCCTGGTGGCCGGCATCATCGCCGGCACCGCTTTCCACATCTTCCAGTGGCTCTACATAGTCTTCCAGGTCAACGTGACCCGGTACAACGCCATATACGGCAGCTTCGCCGCGCTGCCCCTGTTCTTCATCTGGCTGCAGGTGAGCTGGCTCATCGTGCTCTTCGGAGCGGAGGTCTCCTTTGCACACCAGAACGAGGACAGTTACGAATTCGAACAGGACTCTGACAATGCCAGCCAGGCGTTCAAGAAGCTCCTCTCCCTTAGAATAGTGCACTTAATAGTCAAAAACTTTTCCAAAGGCGCGCTACCGTGGACGGGTCATCAAATCTCCCATCACCTGGAAATCCCCATACGCCTTGTGAACCGTCTGCTGTACGAACTCGTGGACGCCGGAGTCCTGTGGGAGTCCTGCGCGGACGGCGACCGCGACAAAGGGTATCAGCCGGCAAGGGATCCGGACGGCCTGACGATCAAGGCCGTGCTGGATGCCCTTGATCACCGGGGAAAAGAAGCAATCCCGGTCGCCCAGTCCGAAGAGATTCAACGGCTGTCCCAAAGCCTCGAAGAATTCAGCAAGGTAATTGAGACGTCTCCCTCCAACCTGCAGCTCAAGTCCGTCTGAGCAATAACCTGCCAGTGCCTGCATGCTTTCCCATGCCTTGGCTACCGCATTGAAAGCACTTTAGCATACCAAAAATATCCTTTATAGTTTTATATAGATGTATTTATATTTTATTATAGTATTATTATTAAATACTTAATATTGTTTTATTATATTTATATTGATCCGCATAAAGTACATTGAAAGGTTTTGAAGTTGACATAATCCAACCTGATTCTTATCATGTGGAAGGTTGTGCGCCCGCAACCACCTATAATATGAAACAGAAACGGAAAAGCATTCTGACAGCCGACTTCGATCACCTGGTAGGACTCGAAGTCGGCACTTCCACGTTGCTCAGGGAGCTCGCCAGGGGAGGTATGGCTGTTGTCTTCGTGGCCTTCCAGCGGACACTGAAACGCCAGATCGCCGTGAAGATCCTCCCCAAGGCGAATATGTCACCCGATGCGGCGGCAAGCTTCCGCCAGGAAGCCGAGACCGCGGCAATCCTGTCTCATCCGAACATCGTGCCCATCTACGAGGTGGGTGAGACAGATGAGTTCCTCTTTTTTACCATGCAGCTTATCCATGGCCGCCCTTTGTCCGAACTGATCACGCGGATCCGCCGGCATGTGGTCCCTTCCAGGCGGTTCATACCTCTCAAGACAAGCCTGGATATCGTACTCCGGATACTCGACGCGCTGGAACACGCCCACCGCCAGGACATCATTCACCGGGATATAAAGCCGGCCAACATCCTCGTGGAGAAAGAGTCCGGCCGTCCCATGATAACCGACTTCGGCATCGCCAACCTCACCCGGGACGACGGCTCCTCCTCTCGTGCGATTCAGGGAACGCCTGTCTACATGGCCCCCGAACAGATCGTAAGTACCGACGTGGACGGCCGAGCCGACATCTACTCCACGGGAGTGCTCCTTTTAGAGCTTCTCACATCCAAGCTCCCGCTGCCTCCTCACAAAACCAAACGTGAACTCATGAAGAAGAAACTCGAGATGAAGGACCACTTTTTCCTGCAATCCCCCTCGAGCATCAATCCGGCCGTAGATGAGGAGCTGGAACGCATTGTGATGAAGGCCACCGCCTTTAGGCCCGACAATCGGTTTGCCGGTAGCCGGGAGTTCACCGAACACCTTCAGGGCTACAAGGAACGCCTGTCCCGAGGGCCCTCATAAGGAATCGCCGTGCAGGACTCTAAACGCTTCAAACACCAATTGGCACAGTTCGGCCGGTCATTGTCGCTCCTGATGAACCGGGCCACCATGTACCAGGCCGACCACCCCTATTTTAGAGATTCCCTGGAATCCTTTTTCACAGTGGCCGACGACCTCATTCAGCAGATGTCGCCCCTCGTCTTCATTCTCAGCCAGGGGCGTTTTTTCATCGACGAAGAGCCTCTGGACCCCCGCATAAACGTGACCCGGCTGGTCAACCACTTCAAAAAGGGAGGGATTCAGTCGATATCGTTTTACCAAGGCCTTCGCAAAAATGAATTGCGACTGTTTATGGAGGTCTTCACCGCTCTTCAACAGTACCCCAATGCGGACTCCATGATCAAGGCGATTGATCGAAAAGGGATTAGAAATGTTAAATTAAACCATGTTTTTTACCAAAAAGTTACAAGCGATGATGAAATCGTATCCCGCGACGCCCTGAAGAAATTGACCCCGGAGATATCACAAGAGGCTGAACGCAAGTCCAAGAAGATGTTCCTGGATGCCCTTCTCGAAAACGTGCTCTCAGAAGAACTGGAAAAGACCTTGTCGGTTAGAAACCTGATGGCGAACCCGGCGGGCACCTCGCAAAGCATGATCGAGAACGACCTGGCCGTTGCAAAGGCGGGATCCGGGGCGGAACCGGGCGGCACGGCGCCGGGAACCGGCGGAGGCGCGGGCGCGGGGACAGGGCCTGGACAGGCCCTTGCAGGGGACCCGCTCGAAGGCCCCGGGCAAGGAGGCGGAACCTCCGGCTCCGCTGTTCCAGGGGCCGGCTCTCAAGGAGGGCCCGCTGGAACCGCTGGTCCGGGTGGCGTCCCTCAAGGAGCGCAGGCAGGCGATGCCGCACCGGGATCGGGCTTTCAAGGCGGCTCACAAGGCGATGGCGTACCAGGGACCGCTTATCAAGGCGGTTCGCCGGGCGCTGATGTTTCGGGTGGTGCTCCTCGAGGCGGGGCAGCAGGGGCCGCTGCTCCGGGGACCGGCCATCAAGGAGTTCCTGGAGGCACCGGCGTCCCGGGGACCGGCCACCAAGGAGGACCTGCTGGAACCGCTGGTCCGGGTGGCGTCCCTCAAGGAGCGCAGGCAGGCGATGCCGCACCGGGATCGGGCTTTCAAGGCGGCTCACAAGGCGATGGCGTACCAGGGACCGCTTATCAAGGCGATTCGCCGGGCGCTGATGTTTCGGGTGGTGCTCCTCGAGGAGGGGCGACAGGGGCCGCTGCTCCGGCGACCGGCCATCAAGGAGGACCTGGAGGCACCGCCGCACCAGGTGCCGGCCCTCAAGGAGGGCAAGCAGGCGCCGCTGCTCCGGGCGGGCCGGGCCATGCCGTAGGCACGCCCGGATTGGA
>CAYVDE010000030.1:11417-20798 GCA_964450535.1 uncultured Desulfobacterales bacterium | reverse complement strand
CAGGCGCCGCTGCTCCGGGCGGGCCGGGCCATGCCGTAGGCACGCCCGGATTGGAGGGTGCCGCGGGGACACAGGGTGCGGGACGGCATGGGACCGCCCTCGCCCACCAGTTGGACCTCATCAGTGAAGAAATCGAGAAGAGCCTCTCAGGAGAAGGTGAGGTCGACATTCAAGAACTGGCCATGGCCGTCTTTCAGATGAAGACCGAGCTCATTCAAGGGATCGAGTCCCAGAAGGCCCTGGGCATTGCTTACGACAACGAGCAGGCCATTCTTGAAAAGGCGAATGAACTCACGGACCGGGTCTTCCTTCAGATCGTAAAGGACGAATACAGCCAGGGAAACGTCTCATCCCAGAGAATGGCGCAGATCCTGCGGCGGCTCATCCCCGATCCTGACGAACTAAAACGGCTCCTGCCCAAGATCAAGACCGTTCTTATCGAAGCGGGCATGCCCTTGGCGGACTACCTCCAGCTCATCAAGGACCTCGGCCGCGAACTCCAGGACGAAGGCATCGCCAGAATTCTCCAGGAATCGGCCGAACAGGTCGGCATGGACGGTGAGGACCTCATAGAGGAAATCAAGAAGGACCCCAAACAGGCCGCTGAACTCATGGCCCTTGCCGCTGAAATTCGAAAAGGCGCACAGGACGAGCAATCCCTGACCGAGGTCCTGGTGGATTACGTGGAGCGCATGGGCGCCGATATGAGCCGGGACTTGGCGTCCGGAGACGGGGTGAAGGACGAGGACCACCTTCGCAGCGTTATCACAGGCGTGGAATCCAAGCTGGTCAGGCAGCTCCGGGAAATGGACGTGCAGGACGACGTTCTGGCTCGCATCGAGAACAAGCTCAACGAGCGTCTGGATTCCATCGTGGAAGGCATCAAACTGGACTACATCCGCTCCACCGGCCTCGGAGGCAAGACCGGTGAGGTCGAGCAACTGACCGTGCTTCAGGCACTCGAACGGAGCGTCAGTGAAAGCGATGAGGTCGCGGAGTACCTGAAGGATGTCAGGCGGAGCGTGGATGCCGGCTTGGTTGATGAAGATGACTTCGGTCAGATCTACGCGGAAATCGAGCGAAGCAAACAGGATCGCCTGGAAAAAGAAGCGAACCGGGAAATGCCGCCGGGAGTCCTGAATCAGGCCAGTTTGAAGCTCTTTATCGAAAAAGAGATCAGCAAGGCCGCCAGATATGAAATCCCCTTTTCAGCCCTGGGCTTCACCGTTGTCAGGGCCAAATTCAAGGAGCGGCGTCCCGGGAAAAAAATCCCCGGACAGGAACTCCTGGACCGGGTGCTTTACCGCCTGGCCACGATCGTCAGGGACACGGACCTGGTCGGGACTTTTAGGAAGAACCAGGTGGTGGCGCTCCTCCCCCTGACGCCGCACGGGGACGCCAAACTGGCCCTCAAAAGGACCATGAAGCTGCTCAACAAGGAACCATTTGAAATGGACGACATATCCCTGGAAGTCACCTTTGCCGGAGTTGCCCTCAACTTCAAAAAGGGACGAACACCGGACGCCGACTCCTTCCTGGAAATACTCTCTGCGGATCTTGTGGAGATGGCCACTCGCGTAAAAAACATCCACGCACTTATGTGAGGCAGGGTATCAGGATGGGTTGCTGTACCGGATCACCCATGGTTGACCTTGAAATAAATCCTCTCTTCGGGGTTTGAAGGAAGGCTCTTGCCAAGGCCGATCACGCCGGTCCCGTAAAGAGCCGTCCTGTTTTTTCTCAACAGGACCTCCTCGCCGCTGTCAAACAGGATAAAAGTCCCGTTCAGGCTGATGTCAAACAGGGTGTAGCTGCCCTCCAGATATACCACGGTCGAGTGGGTGCGTGATATCTTGGGGCCTTGAATTATGATGTCATTGTGCCGCTTGCGCCCCATGGTCAGGATGGGGCGGGCAGGATCCATTGTGACCGAATAATCCCCGACACGAAGCTCCAGGTCATAAAGGAGTTTCTTGGGTTGAGCCACCTTTATTACCTCGCTGCACGTCCTGCAGTGAATGTATCCGGGAGCCCTGGCGACCTCTTCATGTGTGAGTTGAAGTCTGGCCCCGCACTCCTCGCAAAAGGCGATGATGGGCATGGGATTTCGCGCATAGGAAGTCATTGTTCTACCGCCTGTAGGGCACAAAGAACGAGGGGGGCGCTCAGTTGTATTGTTTTTTATTAGAGTATAGAAAAATCAAAAGGTTTCAACCCTCTTTTTTGCCCTATAAAACAGGTAACAAATCTACCCATTTCTGCCTTGTCCTCACTCGGGCTGGTTTCATGATGCATCCCTTGAAATAAACGGGCTGAAAGAGTAGAAAGGAACCGGTATTCAAGTTTCAACCATCAAGGTCCGGTCAGCATGTGCGCCTTTCGTGTCTACATAGGCAACCGCCTTGAAACCCTCGTGGAGATGCTCTCGCATGTGCTTGGAGAGCCTCTCCCGTCGCCGCTTGAAGCGGAGGTCATCGTGGTCCAGAGCAAGGGGATGGAGCACTGGCTCTCCCTGGAACTGGCCCGGAGGCACGGGATCTGCGCCAACGTCATATTCCCGTTCCCGAACCGCTTCGTCGAAGAAATCGACCGGCGCGTCACCGGCACCCCCGCCCTCTCCCCGTCCTTTGAACCGCGTTTTATGAGCTGGCGAATCCTGAGACTCCTCCAGGAGGCGGCAAACGAACCTGAATTCAGGGACGTCCGGGAATATCTTGCGGGTGATAACAGCGGCCTCAGGCTCTTTCAACTGGCAGACCGCGTAGCCGACACCCTGGATCAGTATCTTGTGTATCGCCCCGGCATGATCGCCCGCTGGGAAAAGGGAGAGGACGACGGCTGGCAGGCGTCCCTGTGGAGAAAGCTTGTCCAGGAGTTGCCCGGCGAAGGGCACAGGGCGGCCAGGTCCCTGGCGGTCACAAAGGCGCTCGAGTCGTTCGGCGCCTCTGAGGCTTTACCCCGGAGGGTTTCCGTTTTCGGCATCTCGGCGCTCCCCCGCTTCCACATGGACATACTCGCCGCCGTGGCCCGTTTCGTGCCGGTAAACCTGTTCGTCATGAACCCGTGCAGCGAGTACTGGGGGGACATTGTCAGCGACCGGGACATCTCCCGGACCGCGTCGCAGGCCTCTGCAGGCGTCGAGGACTCAGACCTCCACCTTGAAAAGGGGCACACCCTTCTGGCCTCCACAGGCATGATGGGACGGGATTTTTTCGAGATGATCCACGACTACCCGGTTGAGGAGCATGAACTGTTTGAGGACCCGGGGGAGGACTCCCTGCTCCACGCCCTCCAGTCGGACATCCTCTACCTCAAGGACCGTGAATCATCCGGGGATAAGGCGGCCCTGTCTCCCGGAGACTATTCCGTCCGTGTCCACTCCTGCCACAGCCCGCTCCGGGAGGTGGAGGTGCTCCGGGACCGGCTCCTGGACCTGTTCGAGCGCAACCCCGGCATCGGTCCCGCGGACGTGCTCGTGACCATGCCGGACATCGAGGGCTACGCCCCTTTTATCCGGGCCGTGTTCGACGCCCCTGCGGCCGAAGGCCGGCGCATTCCCTACAGCATAGCCGATCGAAGCGTGGGCAGGGAAAGCCGCCTCATCACGGCCTTCATGTCCCTGCTCGAACTCGGCAGGGAGCGCTTCGCGCTGTCCAGGGTCCTGGCGGTCCTGGAATCCCCCTCGATCCTCAGGCGCTTTTGCCTCACGGGCAATGACCTGGAGATCATCCGGACATGGGCTGTAGGGACCGGGATAAGATGGGGTCTGGACGGCCGGGACCGCGCCGCAGCGGGGCTACCCCCGTTCGAGGAGAACACCTGGTCCGCCGGAATTCATCGGCTGCTCCTGGGTTACGCCATGGCCGGCCAAGACCGCGACACGTTTGCCGGCATTCTTCCCTTTGATCACGTGGAGGGGGGCCACACGGAGGTCCTGGAAAAGTTTCTTGATTTCACCTCGGCCCTGTACGAGCTTCTTCCGCAGCTCGACCGTCCGCGAGCTCCGGAGGCCTGGGGCCGGACGCTGAACCAAGTACTCGAGCGCTTCTTTGATCCGGATGAGGACACGGAGCGCGAGGCCGCCACCCTCAGGCGCGCCATAAGCGAGCTCATGGACGCCTCCGGCCGAATCGGGCCCGGCGCCTTGCCTGACCTGCACCTGGACGCCATACAGTGGTTCATGGGCAGGCGGTTCGAGCGGGAAGGGTTCGGGTTCGGTTTCATGACCGGTGGGATCACATTCTGCGCCATGCTACCCATGAGGAGCATCCCGTTCCGCGTCATATGCTGCCTGGGCCTGGACGGGAACGCCTTCCCCAGGACCCGCAGGTCACCGGAGTTCGATTTGATAGCCAGGCACCCCAAGGCCGGAGACCGATCCCGAAGAAAAGACGACCGCTACCTCTTCCTGGAAATGATCCTCTCGGCCAGGGATCACCTTCATTTGAGCTACGTGGGCCGGAGCCTCCAGGACAACGCCGCCATTCCACCCTCCCCGCTCGTGACCGAGCTCCTGGAAGTCATCCAGCAGGGATTCGAGATCCCCGGCGGAAACATACTGGACAAGGTCGTGGTCCAACACCTGCTCCAGCCCTTCAATCCGGAGTATTTCCTGGGAAAAGACGACAGGCTTTTCTCCTACTCGCAGGACAACCTCAGGGCGGCCGGGGCCCTTGCCGGCGGGCAGCAGGAGAATTCGCCGTTCTTCCCGGAAGACCTCAAAGAACCCGGAGGGGAGTGGAACGATGTGGACCTGGAAGACATGATCCGGTTCTTTAAGAATCCGTCCGAGTTCCTCCTGAGGAGGCGGCTGGGAGTGGTCCTGAAAGAACCGGAGAGCCTGCCTGAAGACAGGGAGCCCTTCTCCATAGAGGGCCTTTCAAGGTACGCCCTCGGCAGCGGCCTGGTGGAGCTCTGCCGCAAAGGAGAAGACCCGTTCAAGGGATACGAACCGGCCAGGGCCTCTGGAGCTTTTCCTCACGGCAGCGCGGGACAAGTCCTCTTCGAAGGCCTGGCCCGGGAAGCGGCGGCCTTTGTGGAGCAGACAGAGCCCTTTATGCCGGCCCATCCCACCGAGACCGTGGCCGTGGACCTGGAGATTGGGGAGTTTCGCCTGACCGGGCGCCTGGAAGTTTCTCCTTCATGGGGCCTTGCGCACCGGCGCTTCGCCTCCCTGAAGGCCAAGGACCGCATCAACGGATGGATCCGCCACCTGGCAATGAACGCCGCCGAGGCCGTCCCCAAGGAGGCCGCGCAAAGCATAATCATCGGGCTGGGCGCGCGAGGCGCAAGGGCTGGATGGACCGCGGTGCGTTTCGGCCCCGTTGAGGAAGCGCGCGGCGTCCTGCAGAAATTGCTCCTCCTTTACAAGGAGGGGCTAAAAAGGCCTCTTCCCTTCTTCCCCGACACCTCATGGGCCTATGCCCACGCGCTTCTTCGCGGAAACTCGCCCGAGCAGGCGGCCGCCTTCAAGGCTCGGCAGGCCTGGGAGGGAAACCGCTTTTCAAGGGGGGAGAGAGAAGACCCTTACATGAACCTGTGCTTTCGCAACCTGGATCCGGTGGAGACCGGGGATTTCCGCCGGGTGTCGCGGGAGATTCTCGGTCCGGCCATCGCCGGGGAGATGAAAACGGCCTGACGGCCTCACACGGACCAGCCCATGCAAGGTTACGAACCCTTTGACATACTGCACTCCCCTCTCGACGGGACGAACCTGATCGAAGCCAGCGCAGGCACAGGCAAGACCTACACCCTGACCGCCCTCTTCATCCGCCTGGTCGTCCAAAAGGGCCTGCCCGTGGACCGCATACTCACCGTGACGTTCACCGAGGCCGCGACAAACGAGCTGAAAGAAAGGGTGCGCGGCGGCCTCAGAGGCGCCATGGACGCCTTTTCAGGGAAACCCGTCAAAGATCCCTTCCTGCATGCCCTTGCCCTCCACACGGACCGGAAAGAACGGGCCGGGCGGCTGGTGGGACAGGCCCTTCGGGATTTCGACCGAGCAGCAGTGTTCACGATACACGGGTTTTGCATGCGGGTGCTGTCCGAGCATGCCTTTGAGAGCGGGGCGCCTTTTGACACCGGCCTCCTCTCGGACGTAAGGGCGCTCCAAAGGGAAGTCGTACAGGACTTCTGGCGCCGCGAGGTGTCCGCCGCATCGCCCCTGTTTGCCATGTACGCCCTGGCCCGCGGGATCACACCGGACGCCCTCCTGTCACTCACCGGCATTGCAACGGGTTTTCTCGAACCGCGCATCGTTCCGCAGGCCCTGGTCCCGGAAACCGCGCATGAGGAAAGGAGTTATTTCGAGGCCTTTGACCGGGCCGCCCGGGTCTGGCCTGAGGCGCGGGATGAGGTCTCGAGGATCCTCATGGAAGACAAGGCGCTCAAGCGCAACAAGTACCGGCCGGACAGCGTCGAGGGATTGATACGCTCCATGGACGCCCACATGGTACCGCGCCGGCCCGATTCCCTGCTCTTTCAGGGATTCGAAAAGTTCGCCGCTTCCGCTGTGGCGGAAGGGACCAAGAGCAAGCACTCGCCGCCCGAGCACCCCTTTTTCGACCTGTGCGAGTCCCTCCTCCAGTGCCGCGACTCCCTGCATCAGGCGTTCGACCAAAGGATTCTGGGCCTCAAGGTCAGGCTGTTCACCGAACTCGACAAGGGTCTCCGTGCCGGAAAGTCCGCTCGAAACGTCCGGTCCTTCGACGACCTCCTGAGGGACGTCCTGGAGGCCCTGCGCGGCACGAGGGGCGCCCTGCTCGCCGCGGGCCTGCGATCCCGTTACGGGGCGGCCCTCATAGACGAATTCCAGGACACCGACCCAGTGCAGTACGGGATCTTCAATCGCCTGTTCGGAGGAGGCGTATGCCCGCTCTTTCTCATCGGAGACCCCAAACAGGCCATTTACCGCTTTCGCGGGGCCGACGTCTTCGCCTACATGGAAGCAGCCAGGGAAGCGGACAGGCGCTACACCCTGCCCGACAACTACCGCTCGGAGCCGGGCCTGATCAAGGCCGTCAACACTTTTTTCGTGGGCCACCAAAACCCCTTTGCCCTCGAGGAAATCCCTTATCACCCGGTGGAGCCGGCACAGGGGGACAGGGAGGTGCCCGCCCTCAGGCTCAACGGCCGAAGCGAACCGCCCTTTCGAATCTGGATCGCCAGGGCCTCCGACGCGGGCGAGTCGCAGGACAAGATCACCAAAGGGGCCGGCCGGGACCTGATCCCGGACACGGTTGCATCGGAGGCGGCCCGCCTGGTAACGGCGGGGCGTTCCGGGGAGGCCCTGATCGGTGAAACCCCGCTTCAGGAAGGGGACATCGCCGTACTGCTGCGGACCAACGCGGAGGCCGCGATCATGCAGCAGGCCATGACCCGCAGGGGTATCGCCTCGGTCCTCTACACGGCCAGCAGCCTGTTCGAGACCGGGGAGGCCGAGGAGATGGGAAGAATCCTGAACGCCATGGCCGCCCCGGAGCAGGAAGGCCTGCTCAGGGCCGCGCTGGCAACGGTGGCCCTGGGCTCGGACGGACCGGGCCTTGAGGCCATCTCCCTGGATGAGTCCTTGAAAGAGGCCCTGCTGGTGAGGTTCCGCGCCTATCACGAGGCCTGGAGCGAAAGGGGGTTTTTTCAGGCATTCAGGGAACTGCTCCGCAGGGAATCGGTGCTGCAAAGGCTCCTGAGGCTCAACGACGGCGAGCGCCGGGCAACCAACCTGCTGCACCTCTCCGAGGTCCTGCACCAGGCCGAGACGGAACGCGGTTTCAAAATGGAAGGGCTGATCAAGTGGCTCCTCGAGCAGCGCGACCCGCTGACCCGGGGGACCGAGGAACACCCCCTCCGCCTGGAGAGCGACCGGAACGTGGTCAAGCTGGTGACGATTCACAAGAGCAAGGGGCTGGAGTACCCGGTGGTATTCTGCCCTTTCATGTGGGAAGGGGCGGGCGTCCGCGACCCTAAAGGGCCTGTCTCCTTCCACGACAGGGACGACGGCGCCCGGCTGACCATAGATCTCGGATCCCCGCCGGAGGAGCGGGAGCTTCACATAAGCCTGGCCGAACAGGAGAACCTCTCCGAAAACCTGAGGATACTCTACGTGGCCTTCACCAGGGCGCGAAACCTCTGTTACACGATCTGGGGCCGCTTCAACAAGGCCGACACCTCGGCCCCGGCCTACCTTTTCCACACGCGCCGCCCGGAGCCCGGCAAGACACCTGTCCAGGCATGCGCCTCGCGGTTCGCCGAACTGGATGCGTCCGGCATGCTGGAGGACCTCGAGGCCCTCGAAGAGGCATCGAACGGATCCATCGACTTGGCCTCCCTCCCCGAGGGGACCCTGAGCCTTCCCCCTCTCCGGCCCGAAGTCCTTCCGAGCCTCTCAGCCAGGAGCTTTACCGCCGGAATAGACCGGTCCTGGGGTATCGCCAGCTTTTCCTCCCTCACCTCCAACCGGCGCCACGCCATGGAAACCCCTGATTACGACTTTGAGCCGGACCCCCTCCCCGGCGCGGATTACGAAGCGGCCGAGCACCCGCCCGGCGAAGGCCGGCCCGCCGGCCTGTTTGGATTCCCCGCGGGGACCCGTTCAGGCACGTGCCTCCACTCCATACTGGAATCCCTGGACTTCATGGACCCTGACCCGTCCGCCCTTTCAGCCACAATACAGGCAGGGCTCAGCAACTACGGTTTTGATCCGGCCTGGGAAGAGACGGTAAGGCGCATGTTCTCGGACGTGGTTTCCACACCGCTGGACCCGGAACACGAAGGCCTCCGCCTCGACCGTGTTTCCACAAAGGACCGGCTGAACGAGCTCTCTTTCTTTTTCCCCTTGAACCGCTTGACACCCGCGCTCCTGCAAGAGGCACTTGCCCCCCACGCGGGCCGCGCCCTCCCGGAACCGCTCCCGGAGCGGATCGGGAGGCTCTCGTTTTCACCTGTCAACGGCTTCATGCGGGGCTTTGTGGACCTGGTCTTTCGATTCGAGGACCGATGGTACATCGTGGACTGGAAGTCCAATGACCTGGGCCCTTCAATGGACGACTACAGCCGGGAGCGCATCGAATCGGCCATGGTGGACGGGCTCTACTCCCTGCAGTACCTCCTGTACACCCTGGCCCTGGACCAATACCTCTCCCTCCGGATCAAAGGCTATGAGTATAAAAGCCATTTCGGAGGGGTATATTATGTATTTCTTCGCGGGGTGGACCCGGCCGCAGGACCCGGCTCCGGGGTGTTCGGGACCCTGCCCCCCGAACCCCTTATCAGAAACCTGAGGGAGGCCCTGATCCCGCGCCTGAAGGCGGAATAGGGAGCGGAGGAATCCCCGGCCTCCGGAGCCCGCTGCACCAAACCTGGTGCCGCAGGAGGTCGGGGTATTCC
>CAYVDE010000030.1:0-11317 GCA_964450535.1 uncultured Desulfobacterales bacterium | reverse complement strand
CACCAAACCTGGTGCCGCAGGAGACCGGGGCATTCCATAGCGGACATTTAGCGTAGGCCTCCACAGCCTGCTGCAGCGCTTTTGATCTGCGGGCCAAGGCCAACTTCAGGTTTTAACAATTACATCAAAGGGCCAAATACACACATGAATCTCTTAACCCACAGCATCCTTGACACACTCCACGACCACGGCGCCGTGTCCAGCCTGGACATCAGTTTCGCCGGGCTAATGGCAAAACTTGCAGGTACAGGTGATTCAAAGGAGCTTTTTCTCGCAGCAGCCCTGGCCAGCCGCTCCACACGAGACGGAAACGTCTGCCTGAACCTCGGGCGGGCCGAAGAGGCGGTGTTCCCCGAAGGCCGCCCTCCCGCCATCCCCCGGTTCCCCTCGGCCCCACAGTGGGCCGGCAGGCTCCGCCCGGCCGCGGTCGTGGGCGGCCCAGGCGATTTCACCCCCCTTATCCTGGACGAAAACGCACGCCTCTATCTGCACCGCTACTGGGCCTACCAGGACACTCTCGCCCGGTGGATCCGAGACCGCGCCTCGCTGGAGGCAAGGCTTCCCGACCTCGAATCACTCAGGGAAGCCCTCTCCCGCCTCTTCCCTTCACCAGCCGGCCGAAGCGGCGAATTAGACTGGCAAAAGATCGCCGCCTGCGCCGCCGCCCTCCGCCGTTTCCTGGTGATCTCAGGAGGACCCGGGACCGGCAAGACCACCACAATAACCAGAACCCTGGCCCTCCTTCAAGAGACCAGGGCCCCCGGCCTCCCGCCCCTTCGAATAGCCCTGGCCGCGCCCACAGGCAAGGCCGCGGCCCGTTTGGGCGAAGCGGTCCGCCGGACCGCGGCGCCTTCCCTGCCCATGGAGGCCATGACCATCCACCGCCTCCTGGGGACTGTTCCCGGATCCCCCTACTTCCGGCACAACGCGGAGCACACGCTCCCAGTGGACGTCCTCGTGGTGGACGAGGCATCCATGGTGGACCTGGCCCTGATGTCCAAGCTGGTGCAGGCAGTGCCCCGCGACGCGAAACTGATCCTTGTGGGAGACCGGCAGCAGCTCGCGTCGGTGGAGCCCGGCTCGGTCCTGGGCGACATCTGCGGCATGGATGAGTATCCCGGGTTCTCAGCCGGATTTCGCAAGCTCCTGGAAAAAGGAACCGGGCTGCCGGTCCCCGAGCCGGACACACCTGGAAAGGAATCGCCGATCCAAGACAGCATCGTGGTCCTTCGAAAGAGCTACCGGTTCGGAAGCAGTTCCGGGATCGGCAGGGTCAGCCGCCTCGTGAACGAGGGAGAAGCGGAGGCGGTGACATCCCTGCTCAAAGACGGCTCCCTAAAGGACATAGTCTGGTCACCCCTGCCGGGCCGCAATGAGCTGGGTCCGGCACTCAGGCGCCTTGCGCCAAATTTTACGGCGGGAATCATGCAGGAGGCCGACCCGGCAGCCGCGCTCCAGTCGCTGGAGAAGGTCCGCATACTGTGCGCGCTCAGGGAAGGCCCCTACGGTGCGAAAAACATCAACCGGATAGTGGAGCGGTCGCTCGCGCGTCAAGGGCTCATTAGTCCGAGCGCCCCCTGGTACGCCGGACGTCCCATTCTTGTTGTACGCAACAACTACGAGCTTCAGCTCTTCAACGGTGACGTGGGCATCATTCTCCCGCAGGGCGGTGAAGGGGAGCTTAAGGCCTGGTTTCCGGGCGCGGCAGGGGAGCAAAGATGCCTTCACCCCATGCGCCTGCCTGAGCACGAAACCGCATTCGCCATGACCGTCCACAAGAGCCAGGGATCCGAGTTCGACCGCGTGCTCCTCATTCTGGGCGACCGCCCTTCCCCGGTTCTCACCAGGGAACTGCTCTACACGGCGGTCACCCGCGCCAGGCGTTTTGTGGAGATATGGGCGCCCGAAGAGGCCCTGACGGCCGCGGTTTCCCGGCGCGTGCAAAGGAGTTCCGGCCTCAAAGAGGCGATCTGGAACGGGCCTCAGGTAGTGCCCCATACCTGATTTCCCTTGCCATGCGAGCCTCGAGCGATACACTGACCCTGGTCCCCCTGCCGAGAGGCGGGGAAACACCCTAGCACGGGGGAAGGCGATATTGGCTGAACTGCAGGGCCAGATCGAGCGTCTCACTTACACCAACGAGGAAAACGGATACACCATCGCCCGTGTCCGCGTAACCGGCGAAAGAGACCTCCTCACGGTGGTGGGGAACCTTCCGGGGCCGGTCCCCGGCGAGGTCCTCCACATGACTGGCGAGTGGTCCGAGCATCCCCGGTACGGAAGGCAGTTCAAGATTCACCAGTACCGCACCCTCAAACCCGCCGGTGTCTCGGGAATCCAAAAATACCTGGGGAGCGGTCTCATAAAAGGAATCGGTCCGGTCATGGCCGGGCGGATCGTCAAGGCCTTCGGGGAGGAGACCCTCGAGGTCATCGACAGCCGCATCGACGAGCTTGCCCGTGTGGAGGGCATCGGCAAAAAGCGCATAGACATGATCCGCCAAGCCTGGGAAGACCAGAAGGAGATCAGGGAAGTGATGATCTTCCTTCAGGCCCACGGCGTAAGCTCGGCCTATGCCACGCGCATATTCAAGCATTACGGCAACGACTCCATCGCCGTGGTGAAAGAGAATCCGTACAGGCTGGCCACGGATGTCTTCGGGATCGGCTTCGTGACAGCGGACCGCATCGCAGAGAAGCTCGGGTTCCTGAAGGACTCTTTAGTCCGCGTGGAAGCCGGGATCTTATACGTCCTGCACCGCGTGGCGGACGAAGGCCACGTGTTCTATCCCTACGATCTCCTCATCTCCAGGAGCAGGGAGATACTCGACGTGACGGAAGATCACGTGGCCCGGGCCATAGGAGCCGTCAACCTGGAAGGCCGCATAGTCATAGAGGACCTGCTGGAAGGTCATGCTTCATCAAGGGAGAAGTTCAAAGCCGTTTACCTGGCCCCCTTTTACCGGGCCGAGGTCTCCATGGCAGGGCGCCTGGGGGCGCTTATGCACGCCCGGTCCGCCATCCGCCCGGTGGACACGGACAAGGCCCTCGCATGGGTCCAGGACCGGCTCTTTATAACCCTGGCCGCAAAGCAGCGCGAGGCGCTGCAGTGCGCCCTCGAGAACAAGGCCACGGTAATCACGGGTGGGCCCGGGACGGGCAAGACCACTATCATCAATGCGCTCCTTCAGATTTTATCCAAGCTGAAGACCCGGATCCTGCTGGCGGCGCCCACTGGCCGGGCCGCCAAGCGCATGGCCGAGGCCACCGGTGTGGAGGCCAGGACCATTCACCGCATGCTGGAGTTCAGCATGCAGAAGGGCGGATTTCAACGAAACGAAAGGTCCCCCCTGGAATGCGACCTGCTGGTCCTGGACGAGGCATCCATGATCGATACCCTCCTCATGCACCACCTGGTCAAGGCCCTCCCCCCTTCCGCGACCCTGGTCCTGGTGGGTGACGTCAACCAGCTCCCTTCAGTGGGACCCGGAAACGTACTGAAGGACATCATCAACTCCGGGACAATGCCCGTGGTCACCCTGGATCGTATCTTCCGGCAGGCCAGGGAAAGCAGTATCATCGTCAACGCCCACTTGATCCTCAACGGCCGAATGCCTCCCCTCGAGGGAGCGGACCCTGATAAGGACTTTCACTTCATCCGGCAGGAGGACCCAGAGCAGGTGATCAGAATCATTCAGGAGCTGGTGAGTGAGCGCATCCCAGCCCGGTTCGGCCTGGACCCCCTGGACGACATCCAGGTGCTCACCCCCATGCACCGGGGCACCGTGGGCGCGGAAAACCTCAACCGGGTCCTTCAGGAGGCCCTCAACCCGGAAGGAGATTCCGTGATTCGGGGAAACCGCTGCTTCCGGGTGGGGGACAAGGTCATGCAGATCCGGAACGACTATGACCGTGAGGTCTTCAACGGGGATATCGGCCGCATCCGGGAGGTGGACCCGGAGACCCGTGAGGTCCTTGCGGTCTTTGACGGGCGTCCGGTGCCCTATGACTTCGCCGACCTGGACGAGCTCGTTCCGGCATACGCCGTGTCGGTGCACAAGTCCCAGGGATCGGAATATCCCGCGGTCGTCATCCCCCTCCTGACACAGCATTACATGCTTTTACAGCGCAACCTGATCTACACGGCCGTCACCCGGGGAAAACGGCTCGTCGTAATCGTGGGGACGGCAAAGGCGTTCGCCATCGCGGTCAATAACGACCGGACGGAAAAGAGATACTCATATCTGGACCGCCGCCTGGGAGCGGCGCGGTACTCGAAAACCTTTCTGCAGGAGGAATCAACCCATGGGACACATTAAGGCCCGGCTATGTTTCATCGCCGCTTTTATGCTCCTTTTCCCGGCCCTGTCCTTCGGTGAATGCCTTGAAGGGGATTGTATCAACGGTGAAGGCGCGATCAAGTACCCGGACGGCAGTATCTACAGGGGGGCCTTTGAGGATGGACAGGCCTCGGGAAAGGGGTCGCTCGAGGTCCCTGACGGATCCAGATACACTGGCGGGTTCAAGGACAACGAGGCCCACGGAAGAGGTGTGATGGAGCAGCCCGACGGGACGCGCTACGAGGGCGAGTTCAGAAACAATGTCAGGCACGGCCAAGGCACCCTGACCTTTTCAAACGGAGACGAGTACACCGGCGAGTTCAGAAACGACGAGATTCACGGCCGGGGAAAGTACACCAGCGCAGACGGCTCCTACGTTTATGTGGGTGAGTTCAAGGACGGCATGGCGCACGGGCAAGGCGTGGTCGAGATGTCGGACGGATCCCGCTACGAGGGAGAATTCAGAGACGACAAGGAGCACGGCCAAGGAACCCTGACCTTTCCGGACGGATCCGTTTATAAGGGCGGGTTCGTCGACGGTGTAAGGCACGGCAGCGGAAAGATCATGTTTTCAGACGGCGATTCTTACGAGGGAGAGTTTCGTGACGGGAAAATCGCCGGACAGGGAACATTCGAGGGAAAGGACGGCACCACCTACACCGGCGAGTTCCAGGACGGCGTTTTTCACGGCCACGGGACCATCGTGCGGCCCGACGGCATGAAATACACGGGCGACTTCGCGGAAGGGATCGAGCATGGTTCCGGGACCATCTGGTTCCCGGACGGGGCCGTGTATAAGGGAGAGGTTGCAGGCGGGTTGAAGCACGGCAAGGGTATCTACACCTTTGAGGACGGGACCGTTTACGAAGGGGAGTTCGTGCAGGGCCGCATGGAAGGCCGGGGGCACATGAAACTGCCCGGCGGGACCGAGTACGCGGGCGAATTCAAAGACGACGATTTCCACGGGCAGGGAATGCTCTTCCATGCCGACGGGCGAATAGAGGAAGGCGAGTTCAGAAACGGGGCCTACGTGGGCTCGGGGAGCTGAGAACCGGCGCCGCCTGTTTTTGCCGGCTCGATCACCCTCATGCGCTTCCAGTTTCCGTGGAGGTACCGGAGCAGGAAGGCCACTCCCAGCCCGCATATGTAAACGGTGGCCAGGATCCACACCGTGAAGACCCCTGCCCCGAGAAGCTCCACCGCGGTGTACACAGGGATGATCATGACCCCCAATGAGAGGCTCCCTATGGTCCACATGATGAAGCGGGTGTCGCCCGCCCCTTTCAAGGCCCCGGAAAAAACCAGGTTCAGGGCGTCGAAGAAGCAGTAAAGCGCCACAAAGCGCATGAGGGGTACGCCGAGCCTCATTATCTCCGCAAATTCCACTCCACTGTGGTGCCTCGCCTTAAACAGCCCTAAAAGGACCTCGGGCGCGCCCACAAACAGGGCGGCCACGCAGCCCATGTACACCAGGGTTATGTGAAAGGCGCTCGTGGTTGCGTACTCTCCGTCCCCGGGCCGCCCCCTTCCTATGGCCTGGCCCACGAGCGTGGCGTTGCCTATGTGGAACCCCACCATGGGAAGGAAGGACAGGGTCTCGATGGAGAGCACGATGTTGGAGGCCGCCATTTCCAGGTCTCCCAGGCGTCCCAGCATCTGCACGAAAAAGGCGATGGCGAAGATCTCGAGGAAGAACTGGACCCCGCTCGGGGCTCCGTATCGCATGAGACGGCCGAAAAGATCGCGGTCAAAGGCCTTCCTGGGCCAGGTCCCGAACGCCTGCCGGTTCGCCTTTCCAAAGATAAGCACCCCCAGGAACAAGACGATAAAGACATAGGCCGTGACCGTGGCCACGGCCGCCCCGGCAATCCCGAGTTCCGGAAACGGACCAACCCCGTTTATGAGGCAGTAGTCCAGGGGGATGTTCAAGACAGCTCCGGCCATGTGGACCACCATCACGACCCTGGTCAGCCCCCGGCCCGTGAAAAAGGCCGCCATGGCCGACCCCAGGACCACCAGCCCGGCGCCCAGCGTGAGGATGGAGAAGTACCTGACCTCGAGCACTCGAATATGCGGGGAGTGACCGATGAGGTCGAAGAGAGGCGCTGCCGCAAAGACCAGCGACGCCAGCAGAACCGCGGATACCAGAGAGAAGTAGATGCCCTGCCACAGTGCCGCGCTCACCCGGTCCGGAGCGCCCGCCCCGGTGTACTGGGCAACGAAGGTGTTGGTGTAGGCGGCCACGCCCATGAAAAAGGAGATGGAGGTGAACGAGGCGATACCGCCGGGAAGGGCCGCTGCAATGGCGTCCACCGAGTAGTTGGCCAGGAAGATCCGGTCCGTGAACTGCATCAGGGTAATGGACCCCATGGAGGCCACCAGCGGCAGGCTGATGGCCAGCACGTCCCTGTACCCGTTTTTTCCGGACCAGCGCTTCACGCCCTCTCCGCCTCCCGGACCGCCCTCGATCGGCACGAGCGCGGCCCCCTTGATCAAAGATGGCTATTTTGCCCGGTTTCAACGGGCGGGTAAAGCCTGATTTGCCTGTATCAAAATTGTGATTTTTTTTGCGAAAACGGTTGACAAGTATAATCAAAGATGCTAGCCATTACCTGTAAGTAATATATAAATGTGCTGTTTTCAAATAAAACGGAAAGGAGAGAGGCATGAATAGGTGTTTACTCAAAGGCGGGCTGGCTGTGGCTGTTGTCTTATTGTTTGTCATTGGCTTTAGCAGCAGCGGCTTGGCGGCTGACTTGGATTCCGCACGCGTGATCCCCAAGGGGAAGGTCCTCATCTATGAAGGCGACCAGAAAGTCGGAGAACTGAGCAGCGAGGCCCCCCTGCCGGCGGGCAAGATCCTCACCTCCAACGAGAAATGCGGTGTCAGGCTGGATGGCATTTACCTGGTGGCCGACGAAAACACGCGTTTTTCGGTAAGGACCCTTTCCGGCGGGACCGATATCTTCGTTGAGGAAGGCCGGCTGCATTTCGCGCTCAGCAGCACGAACCAGATGCTGAGCTTCAGCACGCCGCAGGACACGGTGACCGTTCAGAGCACGCTTATCAACGCCTCCACCGATACGTCCACCATCAGGGGCTATTTGCTCTTCGAGAACAACCGGATGGAGATCGGCGTGATCGACGGCGGTAAGCTGGTGGTGGCAAACGCCCGCGGGCAGCAGATGATCGAGTCCGGCAGCAGCCTGCAGTTCCAAAACGTACAGGCTCAGCTCGGGGCCGGCGGTGCAGGAGCAGGCGCCGGTGGCATGGGCGCCGCAGCCGCCGGAGCGGCAGCCGCCGGGGCGGCAGGTTTAGGTGTTGTTGCCACAGGCACCAGCGCAACGGGTGACAATCCCCAGCCCGATCCCGAGGACAGGATCACCAGCCCCTTTGCGCCCTAGGCCTCTTGATTGCAAATAAAACAAAGACGGCAAGGCGGGTCCTTCACCCGCCTTGCCGTGTTGTGTTGTTTATCGCAAGCCGCCCCAGCGACCCTTTTTTGCCTTATTTTTTACCGCAGCAACATTTAGATAGTTCGAGGAATGCCATGCACAGGCATTTGAGAGCCGCCTATTCAAGAACCTTCCAGGGCATCCTGATGTTTTTCGCGCTCTGCCTGCTCGCAGCATGCGCCACGGGTCCGTCCGGCTATGAGAGCCACGAAGCCGGCGGAACAGGGGAGGCCTCGAGCACCGAAAGCATGGTTGAACGCCGGCAGACGCGGGAGATCGATGCCCTGAACGAAAAGCTCATGAGCCAGGCCCAACTTCACGTGGACCCGGCCGATTATCTCCTGGGCGCCGGAGACCTGCTGCAGATAGACATCTTTGAGGCCCAGGAACTGTGCACCAAGGCCAGGGTCAGCTCCAGGGGGTATGTCACCCTGCCGCTCCTGGGGCAGATCAAACTCAACGGCCTGACCGCCCGCGAGGCCGAGACCTTGATCGAGGGGGCCTACGCCAAGAGGTATATCAAAGACCCCCATGTGAGCATCTTCGTAGAGGAGCACTACAGCCAGCGCGTCACCCTGGTGGGGCAATTCAAGAATCCCGGCACGCACGACTATTACTCCAAACAGCGCCTGCTGGATGTCCTGGCCCTCGGAGGCGGCCTGACGGACAAGGCCGCCCGCACCGTGCAGATCCGCCGCATGGGGACCACACCGGAAGAAGACGGGCGCCCCTCTGAAGGCGTTTTCTACGTGGACCTGGACAGGCTCATCAAGGAAGGCGCAACAGAGCTGAACGTAGAGATCAACGGCGGGGATGTACTTTACGTGGCGGAAGCCGGGGAGTACTTTGTGGACGGAGCTGTGCGGCGGCCGGGGTCTTTCTCAATCCGGCAGAACACGAACCTGCAGGAAGCCGTGGTGGCTGCCGGGGGGCTGGCCCCCTATGCGAACAAGAGCGAGATCGTCATCGTCCGCAACAATAAGGGGGAGCGGGAAATACTCGAGATCGACACCTCCGAGCCTGAAAACTGGGGTTTCCCCATCAAAGACCAGGACGTCATCGTCGCCAAGTCCAGCGTGATGGGAAGGCTGTGGCACGGCTTCAGTATCAGGATCTTCGGAGTGGGATATCAGGACCCCGAGCGTTGACATACAGCTTGAAAATGCCCTGAGAAATAGGGTCATGCCTGTCATTTCCACCAAAAATCCTCAGCAAAACGAAGAAGCTTACAAAGGCAACAACGTCCCCTATTTTTGACTAGACAACCTACTGAATATCATCCGGCACCTTGCGTGCTCCGTGGATTACGGCCAGGATATCGATTTGATCGGATTTTATTCTGTAAATAATGCGGTATGGATATTCGATTAGTTCACGGATATCTTCTGCTTCGTATTCCGGTACTTCACGTCCTGAAAATGGGAAATTGGCAAGCTGTAATGAGCGCTTGGTAATCCTGTCAACCATACGTTTGGCATAAGTTGTTGAATTAACGCCGATATATTCATAAATATTGATGAGATGTTCAGTGGCATTCCTCGTCCAGCGGACCTTCATTCTCCTAATCCAAACCTTTCACGGACTTCCTGTACGTTAACTGTGTTGCCGGCATCGCTGTCTTTGATTCCTGCCTCGATTGCTTGACAAACATAAATCCTATACATCAAATCTTCCCATGTCGCATTATCCGGTAGTTTATCGAGGAGACGGTGGGCTTGTTGTTTTACGCTTTCGGTATGCATAATGCTATCTCCCGAAATATAGGCTCTCAATTATGATGGCTTCGTAAAAAGTCCCTCATTCGTCATTCCGGCGAAGGCCGGAATCCAGAAGTTACTGATTTAACTGGACCCCGTTTTCCAACGGGGTGACGAAGCAGGTCGTTTTCGGGCTTTTTGCGACACCGTCAAATTTATCATTAGACGCGTCTAGAATAAAGGGAAAACCAAGCCGGCCATCTGAACCGCCCTGGTGCAGTCGAAAAAACTCTCAGCAAAACGAATAAGTTTACAAAGTCAACAACGTCCCCTATTTTTGACATACAGCTTGGGGCTTCGCTGTATCTTCCAGAGGACCCTTTCGAGATTCTCCCGAGCCCTCTTCTCCAGGCGATCCAGGTCGGGATCGCCGTTTCTTTTTGCCTGACAAGCCTCTATGGCCAGCTTGTAAAAACGGGCGGCCTCGAAGATATTCCCATCCCGCATCTCCAGCACATATCCCATATTGTTCAATGAGTAGGCCGAGTCGGGGTCCTTTTTGTAGCCTCTCTCAAACGCCCGCCAGGCCTCGGGCAGACGCCCGGCCTCCAGGTGATGCAGGCCTTCTGCATGGTCATTCCTGAACGCGATGCAGGCGCTCAATAAGACGGCCGGCGCAAGCAAGCATGCCGTTACTTTCCAGGTGCATATTTTTATAAACCTTTTCAAAGGTATACCCTTTATCCAACCGCGCCCGCGATCATATCACCGGTAGACCAGGCGCTTGACTCGCAAGGCGTCTTCATCCGCCTGCACCAGCGCCAGGAAGATCGGCCCGCGCCTTTCCTGCCAGCCGCCACGCTTGAAAAGCCCCACCCGGCCTTCGCTCTTGAAACGCCAGCGCAGGACATAGTCCCCCCTCACTTCGAAGGTGCCGTTGTTGATCGTGTAATGCTCCACCTCGATGTCGTAGCTCACGGCCTTCAGTCGATCGAAATTGGTGCGATAGGTGGATCTAAGGTCCTTCACGGCCTGATCGTTCTCCAGGGCATCCGCAGAAAAGTGGTCCATGAAGCGCTCGTAGCTCAATGCCTCATAGGCCCTGCAATAGGATGAAATGAACTCGTCTATCATCTTCATGGGATCGGCTTCGGGCTCTTCGGTGACCACCGCCTCCTCAGGGGCCACCTGTTCCTCAGTGATAACAGGCTGTTCAGCAACCACTGGCTCCTCAGGAATAACCGGCGCCTCGATGACAACCGGTTCTTCGGTGATCACAGGTTCCTCAGGTATAACAACCTCTTCAGCAACCACCGGCTCCTCAGTCACCACCGCCTCCTCAGGGGCCTCAGGGGCCTTTTCAATTACAGCCGGCTCATCGGTGACAACCGGCTCCTCGATGACCACCAGTTTCTCGGTAATCACCGGTTGCTCGGTGATCACAGGCTCTTCAGCAACCACCGGCTCCTCAACGACCACAGGCTCCTCAATGACCACAGGCTTCTCACGGACCACCGGTTTCTCGGCGATAACAGGCTTCTCAGGCCTGGCCGCCTCAGGGGCTTCTTCCGGCCTCAATGCAGCCACCAGAGGCGCCTCTTTAGTATGGGCCGGCTCAGACATTGGCAGGGCGGCCCACATGTCCCGGTACCGATACGCGGTCAGGCCCGGCGCAGCAGGATCAGGCGCCTCCTTTTTAGGAGGCGCAGGCGCTGCGGGTTCAACCGCCGGCTCGGAAGGGGGAATGCCTTCGGTCCTTGTCGATGCCTTTCGGGCCGGCGGGGGCTCGAACAAGGACTGCTCTTTAAAGTACTGGTCGATAAAAC
>CAYVDE010000029.1:0-29452 GCA_964450535.1 uncultured Desulfobacterales bacterium | reverse complement strand
CGCACGCACGGTTCGGAGGGCGGGG
This sequence comes from uncultured Desulfobacterales bacterium, assembly GCA_964450535.1. GTDB lineage: Bacteria > Desulfobacterota > DSM-4660 > Desulfatiglandales > HGW-15 > JAIPEI01. The sequence goes on along the minus strand of CAYVDE010000029.1, from coordinate 29,427 downwards.
AGGGTGAAAACCCTTCCCCGACCCCTATCGGCCCGGGCCAGAAATCGGGGTTTCTGGATTGGGACTAAATAGCGATTCAAAGTGTAAAGACTCTATCGTCAATTTGCAATGTAAATTTACGACAAAACCTTTCGAAGGAAAGACCGCAAAGGGGACACCCATAAAATTTTAAATTGAGCGGATCCGGCGGGGTGGTCAGCAAAAGCACTCGAGGCTCTCCATTACGCTATAAAGGGATTTGAGGGAATTAGACGGCAAGAGGGGACGCCCTTTATGTTGAGCATATCCGTAAGTGATTACCCGGGTTCGATGGCAATCTGTTCGCCTCTTTTTGCAGCGATGCCGGCAGTCGGTACTGAAATCTTCAAAGCGTCGGCCACGCCGGTCATAGTCAGGCCGAGTTCCGGCCTTCACCTTATCGGGAGATTTCCCCGAACCAATGATTGATGGCCTCGTAAAAAGTGCCTCGGGCGTCATTCCGGCGAAGGTCGGAATCCAGAAGTTACTGATTCGACTGGACCCCGTTTTTCAACGGGGTGACGAAGCAGGTCGTTTTCGGACTTTTTGCGACACCGTCAATATTGGGTTGCCCATTCAGCGGGCGACCCGGGGACCCTGAAATGAGGTGCCGACGGAACTCGACTGCCGGGGCACGGATGGGGCGATCTCCATGGGGCATAGGCACGAGTTGGTCCTGGTGGAGTTCGGGAGCTGGGGCGTCGAGGTGAATCGGCTGTGGTTGTGCCTCACCGCCCGTCATCCAGCCGGGCCCAGGCTTCCTTCTTGTTGAGGGTTCGTGCGTGCTCCCAGGCGCTTTGGGTCCGTGCATGCAGGTTGAGCCGGCCTTTTCTTTTCTCCCACTTGCCCACGCTGGGCGGACTCACCCCCAGGAGCCGGGCGAACTGGCCCTGGGTCATGGCGAACCGCTTCCGCAGGCGGGCTATGTCTTTGCCGGTGACGCCCCGGTCCTTGGGACCCGCTGCGACTTTCCGGCGGCGGCTTAGGGCCTGCGGCTTCGGTTTGGCCGCGGCGCGTCCGGCAGGGGCATCTTTATTCCTCCGGCGGGCTGCTGCGAGGCGCTCGCCCAGGGTCTTTTCGCCTGCGGGGCGCGCTTTTCCGGATCGAGAAGCCGGCTTTTTCTTGACAGGGCCTTGTTCAACCGGGGACTCAATTGTTGGAACCTCCTCCGCCATGTCGATGCCGAACATCTCGGACAGATCGCCCTCTGCGATGCGGGCGGCCCCGCGGGCCGCGCCCACGCCGGCGGCCGCGTCGGTCCCTGCGGTGATCAGCTCCTCCTCATTCACTCCACGCAGAAGGAAGAGCAGGGCTGGTTCCCGGTCCAATCGGGCCCCCACCCCGTAGAGCACCGCGGCCACGTGCTTGCACATTATGGCCCAGTCGGGACACGAGCAGGCCAACTTGATCTCTTTGGGCAGTGGAAACAGCCCTGTCTGCGGGTCGGTTACAACCTCCATGACGCCCTTTGAGAGCCGGCCTTGAAGCAGCTCCAGCAGGGAACCGATCCGGCCCGCGCATCGTCCCTTGACGTCTTGCCATTTTTTTGACGGCAATTTGCGGATGCTGATGGTCACGTTGTAGAGCTCCGAACCGCTGACCATGGCCCGGACCTCGCCCTGCCGGATCTCGAGATGACAGACCGAGCCGTTTCGCACATAGGTCCTCCCCCTGGGAAGGCGGTTTTCGAAATCACTGAACTGCTCGAGGTGGCTGCACCAGGCCTCACCCCAGAATGTCCGGGCGATCTTTCTTCCCTCGATCTCGATGGGCTGCACAGAGATCCCCTTCCTGCGCAGGGCCTGCACCTTCTTCACGGCCCTTGCCCGGCGGACAGCCACCGGTACGTAAGGGCTCCATCGGAACCAGCTCATTCTTTCAACTCCTCTTGTCTTGTCAGGGCCCTTGCGATCCTTCAGGCGATCCTGGCCCGGTTGATGTCCAGGGTCACGATGTTCAGGAGGTCCTGGTCGCTCATCTCGGTCAACATGGCTTCAGGTCCGGATTCCAGGAGGTCGCCCGCGAGGCGGGCCTTTTCCTCAACGAGTTCATCGATCTTCTCTTCAATGGTTCCACGGCACACGAACTTGTGCACCAGGACGTTTCGGCGCTGGCCGATGCGAAAAGCGCGGTCGGTGGCCTGGTTTTCCACCGCCGGGTTCCACCAGCGATCGAAATGGATCACATGGGAGGCGGCGGTGAGGTTGAGCCCGGTGCCGCCTGCCTTGAGGGAGAGCACGAAAAAAGGCGGGCCGTCTTCCTGCTGGAATGAGTCGATCAAGGCCCTGCGCCTCTTGACGGGGGTGCTTCCGTGCAGCACGGCGCCTTCCCGGGCAAACACCTCTCTCAAGAATGCAGCCAGGGGACCGGTCATCTCGCGGAACTGGGTGAACACGAGGACCTTTTCCTGCCGCGAGGCGATCTCCTCGGCCAGGTCGCGCAGGCGGTCGAACTTGCCGCTTTCCGCCGGATCGTATGCACCGTCTCCCAGCAGCTGGCTGGGATGGTTGCAGATCTGCTTGAACCGCAGGAGGTAGGAGAGCACCAGGCCCCTGCGCTCCATGCCCTCGAGACCCTCGAGCGCGTGGGCCAGCTCTCGAACGGACCGCGCATAGAGCGCGGCCTGCGCCCTGGAAAGACCGCAGAACGCCTTCATCTCGGTTTTTTCGGGCAGGTCGGAGATGATGGTCTTGTCTGTCTTGAGCCGCCGCAGGACATAGGGCCGGACAAGGTTCCGCAAGGGGGCGTAGCGGTCCTGCTTACGCTCCTCCAGGTCCTTGACGAATGCCTTGAACCTGGTTGCTGAGCCCAGCAGCCCGGGGCAGAGAAAGTCGAACAGGGACCAAAGGTCCGAGAGCCTGTTCTCCACGGGCGTGCCGGTGAGGGCGATCCGGGCCCCGGCCTGAAGCCGCTTGACCGCCCTTGTCTGCCGTGCGGACGGGTTCTTGACGGCCTGGGCCTCGTCCAGGATCGCAAGACGCCAAGACACATCCCGGATCCACTCCTGGCGCAGCAGCATCCCGTAAGTGGTCACCACCAGGTCGACCCCAAAGAGGGCCTTGTCCGGGTCCTGGGCCATGGCCTGAATGTCGGCCTTGGGGGTTTCAGAGGGGTGGACAAAGCAGGCGGTCAGGGCGGGCGTGAACCGTTTGATCTCAGCTTTCCAGTTGCTCAGGAGCGAGGCGGGCAGGACCAGGAGGGAGGGAGGCGCCTGGTTTTCTTCCTTGAGGCTCGAGAGGAGCGATAGGACTTGGACGGTCTTGCCGAGCCCCATGTCGTCAGCCAGGCATGCGCCGAGGCCCAGCCCGGTGAGAAGCCGGAGCCAGTTGTGCCCGGTCTCCTGGTAGGGCCGCAGGTCCCCCTGAAAGTACCTGCTCTTTCCGGCGGCGGCCAGGCGGTCCGGCTCCCGCAGGCTTGCCGCCACCTCGGACAGCCATGCCCCGGCATCCACAAGGGACCACTCCCGCACCTCCTCCCGGGCGTCGTCCTCTTCTTTCAAGTCGGGGGACGCGCCTGCAAGGAGGCGCATGCCTTCGATGAAGGAGATGCCCCCGTCGCCCGGCCTGGATTCCAGCTCCTTCCAGAAGGACAACGCCTGGGAGAGCTTTTCCCGGTCGACCTCCACCCACTGCCCCTTCAGGAGTACGAGCCCTTCCCGGGACGCCATAATACGTTGCCATTCCTCGCCGGTCAGCTCGCGACCGTCCAGGGCGAGCTCCACATTGAAGTCCAGAATGGCCTCGGTCCCGAACCGGCTCTGCTTTTTGTCCCCGATGGTAACGGAGACACGGGGCCGGGGACGTTTACGCCACCAGTCCGGAACCCGCACCAACAGGCCGCTTTCCTCGAGCACGGGCAATTCCTTGAGAAAGCTGTACGCCTCGTGCGGGGTCCATGCCAGGGGATGGAACACATCGCCTGAATCAACGAGCTCTTTTACGAAGGGACTCTTTTCCGAGGCCCGCTGTACCGGAGACAGCAACGCAACGAGCGCCTGCCTGTTTCGCGAACCCGCATACTCCTTGAGGGCCTCTCCCAAGGGCTGGTACTGTACGCGGCCGTCCAGGGAAAGACGCGGGGCGTATGTGGCCAGGAACGCGAACGGGAACTCCGGGTCCCTCTTGTTTTCCGCCAGGTGAAAGCACACTCTTCCGACCCGATGCCACCCTGGGGCCTGCTCCTTCAGCCACCCGGCGAGGCCGCGGTCCGAGGACGCAACCTCACCCCGGACCCAGGCGTCGAGCTCGGCCCAGAGCTTGGCAAGGACGCCCGCATCAAGGTACTCCCCGCCGGCCATGGGCGGGGCGCCCTGGACCAGCCTTTCCGTTTCTTCAGGTCCGGGCGGCTCGATCGGATCGAGGCGGTCGCTTCCGAGGTCAGGGACCCGGCAGAGCGAGGTGAGGTATAGGCGGGCGAAGTCCCGCCAGAATCCAAGGGAGGGCGGCGGGGGGATCTGCGGGTTGTGGGCCGCCATGGAAAACAGTCCGGCGGACGGGCAGGTGTTGAATGCCCGAACGACCCGCCTGGTCCAGCCGTCCAAGGCGCTCTGTTCCAATGATTCCCCGGGGCGGATGAACAGCCTGCCGGACGGAGAGATGCTCATAACATGGGTCATCACACATGCTGTCCTGAATTGAGGAGGTTGTCGCCTTATGTGGTCTTAAGGCATCTATATAGGGGAAGAGCCTCTGTGTGTAAACCCGTTTTCAAGCATGGGAGGGCTCGGGAGGGCGTTGATGATTCCACGGTTGACCTCTATCGGCTGAGTAAGATGCTTGTTGTACATGGGTGAATATGCCGAGTGTGGGGAAGAGGGGACGCCCTTAAATTTTTAAATTGAGCTGATTCCTGGCAGAGGATTGACTCGTACCTATTCTGGAAGAGGTGGCTGGTTCGGTCGTGCCGCCGTTTGAAACTCATAGCGTATCCGGTCAACAACCGGCGCATAACCGGATGAATACCTATTCGCCAAAGGAGTTATTTTGAGGGAATCTTAGCGTTTTCGTTCAGGCAATCGGAAACATAAAAATGTAAAGGGCGTCCCCGATTTTACAATTTACCATTTTACGGTGCGATGATCGTCAGCTTGGGGAAATAGTTCCTGTAGCGGACTGAGTCTCTTGTGAGAAGCTCGCATTGCATGATGGAGGCGTGAGCCCCTACATAGAAATCCGGCAAAGGAGAGCGCTTTCCCCCTCCGGCCCTTCGATAGCGAACAAAGCACTTTCCCGCCAGAAACCCAGCTTCCCAAGGCAGGGGCAGGCGAGCGAAATACGCATGAGGCAGGGCCTCTTCCAAGTCCTCGATTCGCTCAAAACCGACGGAGACTTCCGCGTAAATAATTGGATTTACCGCTAGTTGGGCCCTGTCGGCAACCGTGGCCAAGGCCTCGGAGGACCAGGCATACCAGTGCGGGTCCTCAGTGAAGATGTCCAGTAAGACGTTGCTGTCCACAAGCACATAGCCCACACTATTCCTCCCCTCGCGTGAGCGCCATGATCTGGTCCGTGCTCATGGTCACGGAGGCCTTGCCGCGCATGCGTTGCAGCAGTATGCGACCTCTTCCGGAAGAACCTTCTTTTTTTTGCAGGTAGATTCGTTCGCCGTCAAACACGAAATCAACCTCTGTTTCAGGGAGGATGCCGGCCTTCTCCCGTATCTCCTGAGGAATGGTCACCTGTCCCTTTTGCGTGACGCGCATGGGGCCTCCTTTGATTCATCGGTTGCAGTATTACCTGTAATAGTAATACTGGCTTAATTTAAAGTCAAACGGAAAAGGGGGACGCCCTTTATGTTTTTACATCAAGCAGACCCATATGGGAGGGTTCGGGAGGTCTTTTTCTATTTCGACGGAAAGCTCCTTGTAGAGCTCTGCAAGGACTGTGTTCTCAAAAATATCTTACAATAAGCTGGACGCCGCACTTGTATCAAAAAAGTAGAAGCCTTTGAATTTCAGGCAAGGATGTGGAGGTGTCGATCACCATCAGGAAGGGACTCCGTTGCAGGCATATCCTGGTTTGTAGGCTTGTCGCGAAATTGGGAGCTTTGTCTCGAGCATCATTCTTTTTCCAGCTTCTTGTTCATCTCTAACATGACCTTTTCCAGCCTTGAAGTCTCCTCGAGTATTACTCCCACATACCGGCTTCCCTCCGAGTCAGGGCCCATGGTCTTGGCCAGCCTCGTGACAAACCCGCCCACCACCATGAGGGGATTTCTGATTTCGTGCATGACGGCCTGGAGAACCTCGCTTGCGGAGGATGGGCTTTGATCCAGGGTCTTTATGGTCGGCAGGGTTGCAGGCTGATCCATGGTATATTGGGCCAGCTTCTGGGAAATGCCCATGAGTGCGGCATTGGCCTTTTCCAGAAGCGCCACGATGTCGCCGTCACGATCCACCTGGATCTTGAGGTGAGCCCCGATTTCCTCGACCTCTTCAAAGACCAGAGAGACTATACGGTTGATTTCTTCAGTGGAGATGCCGGCCTTGCGGGCTGAACGGGATAGGAAGGAGGCCAGGTCTCCTTTACTTGAAGTCATCATTCCTGCAAGGAGGGTTGCCACGTCGCACACAAAGAGGAGCGGTTCCTCGGGCCGGGTTTCAGGGCGGCCGGTTTTTGTCCCTGCCTCCTGACTAATGATAATCTTTTCCGGAAAGGCCCATTGGGAAAGAACGAATCTGCCTGCTTCGCGGTGGTCGATTCCAAAGGTCTCTTTTTCCCAGCGCAAGAGCTTATCCAGGTCGTCCAGATCAAGGGGCGGGTCGGCAACCCTATCCTTGATAAAGAGGTCGTAGAATACGAGCAGGCCTATTTCCTCGAGTAAGGCTGCTATAAACGCCTCTTCCGGGTGGACTGAGCGGAGGCGCGTGGCCAGGGCCTTTGCGATTAAGGCACGATAGAGGGAAACTCTCCAAAACTTTTCATAGTCCATGGGCCCTTTTTTGCCCATGGGGAAGGTGTCCCGAAGGGAGATTGACAGGGCCATCATCCTTACCCTGTCAAAACCTATCTTGACTATGGCCTGGGTCAGTGTGCCCACAGGCAGGCCGGTCTTGAAAAAGGAGCTGTTGGCGAGCTTGAGGAGACGTGCCGCCAGAGAGGGATCCCGCTCGATAACCCCCGCAAGCCTTGCAGCAGGGACACCATCTTGTGATGCAAGCTCAACGGCCTCCATGGCAACAGGCGAAAGGGAGGGCAGGTTGTATCCGGCGGCGATTGCGCCCCTTATTTTGTCTACACCGTCATCCATATGCGGACTTCTTCAGGCCTGAATTCAGGCTGGTTACGAGGTGGTGTCGGAAGGTCTTTTTACAGTTTGATATATCCCCTGGCAAATTATATTGTCAATGCCGGTCATCGGAGGAATCTTGACGGCGTCGCAAAAAGCCCTAAAACGTATAATGCATGAATCCCGTGGAGTATAGTATACTTCGGCACAGGGATTGCAGCAACCCTTACAGCTAACTCGTGCCGAATACTTGACTTTTCCCTGAACATGTGGATAGTAGCCAGCCATGCGAATTGCGATTCTTTCCGATATTCACGGCAATCTCGAGGCATTTCAAGAAGTTCTGCTCGATCTGGACCTTCAGAGAGTGGACGGCGCAGTGTCGTTGGGAGATAACGTTGGGTACGGTCCGGAGCCTGACCGTGTCGTAAAGCTCCTTCAAGCGCGTGGAATTCCGTCGGTCATGGGAAACCATGAGTGGGGGCTGACCGACCCAGTGAACCGGGACTGGTTCAACCCCATGGCCCGGCTGGCCCTGGAGCGGACCGAGGAACTCCTGTCCGAGGAGAGCCTCAACTACTGCAGGTCCCTTCCTATCTACTGGCTGGAGGGCGGTTGCCGGTTTGTGCATGGTTGCCCGCCGGACGATGTGGTGACCTATCTGTTTCACCTTTCCAGGGAAGAGCAGGAAGACCTGCTGCGCGGCATGAAAGAGAGGATCTGCTTTGTCGGGCACACCCACGATCTGCTCCTGCTGGACCTTGAACCTGAAGGGCTTTTTGTGCGGAAACTGGGCCCGGGCCTGCATGAGATGAATGAAGAAGGGCCGTGGCTTGTGAATGCAGGGAGCGTCGGGCAGCCCCGGGACGGGGACAACCGGGCCAAGTATTTGATCTGGGAACCGGAGAATCGGATACTCGAGGCCAGGTTCATCGCCTATGACATACGGAAGACCGCCGAAGGTATTGTGGCGGCTGGAATCCCCCAGGTGTATGCCGATCGGTTGTGGTGAGCCCCGTTCGATCAGGACGGCTGTTCCTCCTCAATGTCTTTTCCTTAAATCTTCGAAAAATTGCATCGGGTCATTAGGCCGGGCCCCGCCCCTGCACAACGGTCCTCAAACCCCTGTCATTTTATTGACGATGGCTGGTCGAGGCCTTTGAGGCTTTCCCGAAAGGTGGAAATCTGCTAGGACTCAAAGGCGTGATAAGAGATTCCTTTGAAAAAGGTGTAGAATTCTTGGGCGTTGTGATTATAATATCAGTTTAGGTTTTTTGAGGCCTTTATCATCCCGATGGTAGTTGGAATGATTTGTTCTTTATTGTCAACAAGCTAGAAAGGATTGACACCATTGAATCCCTTTTACAAGAACCTCGCCCTCTGGCTGGTCATCAGTCTTATGATGGTGATGCTTTTCCAGATCTTCAACCAGCCTGAACGGGGCCGAATCGATATCAGCTACAGCGAATTCCTGGCCATGGTGGAGAACGAGAACGTTCTCAAGGTTACCATTCAGGGGGACCATATCGCCGGGGAGTCCACCCAGGGACCCTTTAAGACGTTCGCGCCCAAGGATCCGGAGTTGATCAACCTCTTGAGGAACAAGGGAGTCCAGATAGTGGCCAAGCCCCAGGACGACGGTTCCTGGTTCCAGGTATTCCTCTCCTGGGTCCCCATGCTGCTCCTGATCGGGGTGTGGATCTTTTTCATGCGCCAGATGCAGGTGGGCGGGGGAAAGGCCCTGTCATTCGGCAAGAGCAAGGCGAGACTCATGTCCGAATACCAGGAAAAGGTCACGTTCGAGGATGTGGCGGGCATAGACGAGGCCAAGGAAGAACTGCACGAAATTATTGAATTTTTGCGCGACCCAAAGCGTTTTACCCGCCTGGGGGGGCGAATCCCCAAGGGAGTCCTGCTCATGGGTTCTCCGGGCAGCGGCAAGACCCTTCTGGCCCGCGCCATCGCCGGAGAAGCCGGGGTGCCCTTTTTCAGCATCAGCGGTTCCGACTTTGTGGAGATGTTCGTGGGCGTGGGGGCTTCCCGTGTCAGGGATCTCTTTGTCCAGGGCAAAAAGAATGCGCCTTGCATCATCTTCATTGACGAGATCGACGCCGTGGGCAGGCACAGGGGCGCCGGATTGGGAGGGGGGCACGACGAACGCGAGCAGACCCTCAACCAACTTCTCGTGGAGATGGACGGTTTCGAGTCCAACGAAGGGGTAATACTGATCTCTGCAACCAACCGGCCGGACGTCCTCGACCCCGCCCTCATGCGGCCGGGCCGTTTTGACCGGCAGGTCGTGGTGCCGGTCCCGGACATCAAGGGACGGGAGGGGATCTTAAAGGTGCATGTCCGCAAGACCATTATTGGGGACAATGTCGATCTGCATGTCCTGGCCCGCGGGACCCCGGGTTTCACGGGCGCGGATCTGGAGAATATGGTCAATGAGGCCGCGCTTATGGCTGCGAGGCGCAACAAAGAGCATGTGGAAATGGTCGACTTCGAGGATGCCAAAGACAAGGTTATGATGGGCACGGAGAGGAAGACCATGATCATAAGTGAAGAGGAGAAGCGGACCACGGCCTATCATGAAGCAGGGCACGCGCTTGTGGCAAAGCTTCTCCCCGGCACGGATCCGATCCACAAGGTCACGATCATTCCCCGGGGCAGGGCCCTCGGCCTCACCCAGCAGCTTCCCATGGACGAGAAGCACACTTACTCCAAGGACTATCTCTTGAGCAACATCTCAATCCTAATGGGCGGAAGAGCCGCGGAAATGCTTGTCCTGGGAATCCAGACCACGGGGGCGGGCAATGACATTGAAAGGGCCTCGGAAATGGCCCGGAAGATGGTGTGCGAGTATGGAATGAGTGAGAATCTCGGCCCCTTGACTTTCGGCAAGAAAGAGGAGCAGATATTTCTCGGCCGCGAGATCTCGCAGCACCGTGATTACAGCGAGGAGACCGCCCAGAAGATAGACGCCGAAGTCCGCAGCCTCGTGACCGGAGCTTACGACAAGACCATGGAGCTCATTAAGGGCAACATCGAGATCCTGCACAAACTCGCCTCCACTCTTCTTGAACAGGAGACCCTGGACAGCAAGCAACTGGAAGCAATTGTTTCAGGAGAGAATTCCGGCGAAACCGACCGCGAAAAAACCACTGAGGAGGCTCCTGAGGCGTGAATGGGGTATCGGTCTACACCCTGGACTGCGACAGCCGCAGGCTCGAACTGGGTAATCGCACCCTTGTCATGGGCGTTTTGAATGTGACGCCGGATTCTTTTGCCGACGGCGGCCGTTTCTTTTCCAGGGATCGGGCCGTTGAACACGGCCTGGCCATGGCCCGTAATGGAGCGGATATGATCGATGTGGGCGGGGAGTCCACGCGCCCTTTTTCCTCCCCCATCTCTCCGGAGCAGGAGATGGAACGGGTCCTCCCCGTTATCGAAGCGCTCTCCCGCGAGCTGGACATTCCCATCAGCATCGACACTACCAAAGCGGAGGTGGCCCGTGCGGCTCTTACCGCCGGAGCGAGCCTTTTGAATGACGTAGGCGCCCTTAGGTTCGACCCTGACATGGCTGAGGTTGCCGCCGAAAGCGGGGTTCCGGTGGTGCTCATGCACATGAAGGGAAGGCCCAGGGACATGCAGGAGGCCCCTGAATACAAGGATCTGATCGGAGAAATAATCCTGTTTCTAAGGGAGGCGATTCAGGGTGCGGTGGAGGCCGGCGTCCGAAGAGAGCAGATACTGATCGATCCCGGAATCGGATTCGGCAAGACCTTTGATCACAATCTTCAGATCATCCGGGAACTCGACAGGTTTTCAGTCCTGGGACGGCCTCTGGTCCTGGGCTGTTCACGAAAGGCCTTCATTGGTCACATCCTGGGAAAAGAGCCTGATGACAGGGACGCCGGAACACTAGGCGCGGTCGTGGCGGGAGTGATGAAAGGCGCTCACGTGGTCCGGGTCCACAACGTGCCCATGACCGTTGACGCGGTTCGAATTGCAGATGCCGTTAGACGGGGGAGAGCGGGCGACACCGGAAAACCAGGGGCCTGAGTAAGGACTTAGGACGACCTCTTATGCTTCTTTGCATCGACATCGGAAACACCAATATTGTCATAGGGGTGACGGACCAGGACAGGATCCTCTACTTCTGGCGTCTCAGGACCGAAAAAGACATCACCGACGACGAACTCGGTATTCTCATCGCGAATCTATTCTCCCATTCAAACATCCGAAACGATGACATCCGGCACATCATCATCTCTTGTGTTGTCCCGCCGTTGCTCAAGACAATCGAAGATTTTTCCAGGCGGTATTTCGATGTGCGTCCCTTAGTCGTGGGGCCGGGGTTGAAGACCGGTATGCCTATCCTGTATGACAACCCGCGGGAGGTGGGCGCGGACAGGATCGTCAACGCGGTTGCGGCCTACGAAAAGTATCGCAAGGCCATGGTGATCGTGGATTTCGGAACGGCAACCACGTTCGACTTCGTGACCCGGGACGGAGAGTATGTGGGCGGTGCAATAGCGCCCGGGATCACAATCTCCTGCGAGGCACTTTTCCAGAAGGCGTCAAAACTCCCACGGGTCGAACTCTTTTCACACCCCAAACAGGTCATCGCCAAGGACACGATCAGCGCCATGAACGCGGGAATCGTTTACGGGTATGCCGGCCTGGTGGACGGGATAGTACGCGGCATGAAAAGGGAAAGCCGTGAGGACCTTGCCGTGATCGCCACGGGGGGCCTGGCCCCATTGATCGCCCGGGAGTCGGAAACCATTCAGCGGGTGGAGGAGTTTCTGACCCTGGAAGGCCTGATGATCATATTCAAGAGAAACAGGTGATACTCAAGCCGCCAAGATTGCGAAGAGGAGACCTGGTAGGCGTGATCGCCCCGGCCGGTCCTGTCTCGCCGGAGGACCTGGAACCCGGTATAAGACGCCTCGAGGAGCAGGGCTTCGGTGTGATCCTGGGTAAACACCTGTATGATTCCCTGGAATACACAGCCGGTGACGATGCCTCGCGCCTGGAAGACCTTCATGCCATGTTCGCCCGAACCGAGATCCGGGCCGTTTTCTGCGCCCGGGGAGGGTACGGGTGCCTTCGCCTGCTTTCCCAAATCGATCCCGCCCTGGTCCGGACTCACCCGAAGATACTCATGGGATACAGCGACATCACAGCCCTTCTCTGGGGGTTGCATGCAGCCACCGGACTAGTCTGTTTTCACGGCCCGGTTGTTAGGGGGTTCAAGGGCAGGGAGGGTTCGGGGGATTTGGAAAAATTTTTTGATTGGATTCGAGAACCGGTCCGGCCGCCGGAAGTCGACCTCTCTCCGGCGGGCAGGATAGTCTGTGAGGGAAGGGCGTCGGGCCCTGTATTCGGCGGAAACCTGAGCCTGGTTAGTCACCTCCTGGGAACACCTTTCATGCCCGACTTGAGGGGCGCCATCCTTTTCCTGGAAGAGACCCGGGAGCCTCCATACAGGATAGACCGCATGTTGACTCACCTCGCCCTGGGCGGTGTTTTCGACAAACTGTCCGGTCTCATGGCAGGCGATTTCGGAGGACAAGACATCAATGATTCGGTGCTCGCCCTTTTAAAAGAACACCTTTATCCCCTAAGCATTCCGGTGGTAACAGGAATCCCTGTTGGGCACCGCGGCCGCAACATCCCCTTGCCCATAGGGTTGCCGGCCGTACTGGACACTGATCTCATGCGTCTTTCCTATATGGAACCGTGTGTGTCGGCATTTTGATATTGTCAAGGGGATTTAAGAGTGGTATCCAATCACGGCGCTTCAAAGGGCGGCATGTCCTATGGCTGTTCCAAAGACACAGGAGGCGGCGTGCCGGAGTGATCCGGTGAAAAGGTAAAGGGGTTGCGGGTCGTTGTTGAAGGGGCGGGTGGCTTCATGGACATGATTCGAAATCTAGGTGCCGCAACCCTGGCGGTTCTTCGAAGAGCCGGTCTCATGGGCGTTTTTCTGGCAGAGGCCGTGTTCTTCTGCTTCATTCCCCCCATAAAACTGTCCCGCCTGGTCAAGAGAATACACTTCATCGGCTGGCAATCCATGCTCGTCATTTTTCTGACCGGGTCCTTCACGGGCATGGTCCTGGGCCTTCAGGGTTATTATACCCTCAGTCGCTTCGGTTCGGAGGCGTTCCTGGGACCAATGGTCGCCCTTTCCCTGATCAAGGAAATGGGCCCCGTGATCACCGGGCTCATGGTGACCGGACGCGCTGGATCAGCCGTGACCGCTGAGATAGGAATTATGCGTATCAGCGACCAGATAGACGCCATGACACTTATGGGGTTGAACCCGTTTCGCTATCTGGTGGTTCCGACTTTGCTGGCAGCGCTGATTGCCCTTCCCCTTCTGACCGCGGTCTTTGATGTGGTCGGCATACTGGGTGGCTACCTTGTGGGGGTGAAGCTCCTCGGGGTCGGCGCAGGGACCTACTTCGGGGAGATGGCCAATTACGTGGACTTCGGGGATGTACTGGAAGGGCTGTACAAGTCATTGAGCTTCGGGGTGATCATTGCCTGGATCTGCTGCTTCAAGGGATACTACACGGGCATTCACACGGGTTTCGGCGCCGAGGGAGTCAGCCGGGCGACAACTCAGGCGGTGGTTTTTTCCTCTGTGCTGATCCTTATATGGGATTATTTTATCACCTCCGTCCTTTTCTAGTTTCTCTCGGCGGGGGGAGAACCCGCCCGTTACGGAGACAGTGTGCGGGAAAGTGCAGACATGGCGGAGGTGAACATGGCGGAAGCTGCCGCCTCGAGGTTCATGGTTGAAATTCAGGATCTTCATCGCTCCTTCGACGGGCTGGCCGTCCTAAAGGGCATTTCCCTGGAGGTGGAACGCGGTGAGCTCGTGGCCCTGATAGGCCGGAGCGGGTGTGGAAAGAGCGTGCTCCTAAAGCACATTGCAGGGCTCATGAGGCCTGACAGCGGCCGGGTCTTCATCGACGGCCAGGACATGGCCCGGCTCAGGGGGAAATCCCTGTCCAGGCTCCGCCAAAGGCTTGGTTTTCTTTTTCAGGGCGGGGCCCTCTTCGATTCCATGACCGTGTTTGAAAACGTGGCATTTCCCCTCAAAGAAAAGACGAAAATGTCCGATGATGATATTCAGGAGCGGGTGTCCGGCGAACTGGCGCTTGTGGGGCTTTCAGGGGAAGAGCCTAAGTACCCTTCCCAGTTGAGCGGCGGGATGCAGAAAAGGGCCGCTCTGGCCCGCGAACTGGTGATGGAGCCGGAAATAATGCTTTTTGACGAGCCTACAACAGGACTGGACCCCATCATAGGCCATTCCACTCTCAAGCTCATCGACGACCTTCACGAAAGGTTTAAGTTTACGGGCATTGTGGTGACCCATGAGATTCACAGGGTCTTTGAGATCGTTGACCGGGTGGCGTTCCTGCATGAAGGGCGAATTCAGGCCCAGGGGGCGCCCGATGAGATCCTGGCGTCCCAAGACGCCCTGGTGCGCCAGTTTGTGCGCGGAGATATTGAGGGTCCTATATCCATTCAATAGCCGTGTCAGGCCCTGATTCCGGCAACCGCATCATAAAAAGGGGGAGAGGCGGGAATGAGGAGATTCGACCTTGAACTATCAGTTGGTTTATTTATACTTGTCGGGGTACTCTGTCTCGGATATCTGAGCATCAACCTGGCAAGGATGGAGGTCCTTGGCGCGCGCGGTTACGAGGTGTACGCCCTGTTTACAGATGTAGGAGGCCTGAAGAAGGGCGCCCAGGTGGTGATAGCCGGCGTGGATGTCGGGCGGGTCAAGGATATCACGATGGAGAACTACCGGGCCAAGGTCTTTCTGAATATCAAGGAGGGGCTCGAGATTCCGGAAGACACCATCGCCTCCATCAGGACCAAGGGGTTGATAGGCGAAAAATTCATACATATCACGCCGGGGGGGGCGGAAGAGCTCATACCTCCCGGTGGAAGGATCTGGGATACGGAGCCGGCCATGGACCTGGAGCAGTTGATTTCAAAGTTCGCTTTTGGAGAGATCTAGCCTTAGGACCGCTTCGCGGTATGAAAGTGGAAACAGGGGGGGGCAATGCGAAGGGCGTCGATTGTTTGCATCTGCGCGGTTTTGTCTGTTCTTTTTTTTGCATCCACACCGCTCTTTGCGGCAGGACCCTTGGAGAGTGTTCAAACGACCACCCAGCAGGTCATGGAGATCCTGAGTGCCGAAGTATTCAATGACGAGGAGCAAAGGCCGAGGCTTATTGAAGAGGTTAGTAAAATAGTGAAGAAGCGGTTTGATTGGGAGGCCATTGCACGCGGCTCCCTTTCGATCCACTGGAGAGACCTGAGCAGGACCCAGCAGGAGGAGTTCACGGAGCTTTTCGGGGATCTCATGGAACGGACCTACTTGGGTTACCTGGATGACTACTCCGGTGAGGAGGCAATAACCTACGTCTCTGAAGAGGTGGAAGCGACCAGGGCCAGGATCATTGGGAAGTTCATCACGAAGAAGAAACAGGAGATACCCGTAGAGTACAGGATGTGGAAAAAAGACGGGGAGTGGCTGATAACCGACGTTCTGGTGGAGGGCGTGAGCCTGGTTCGCAATTATCGAGTGCAATTCAATGAGATTATGACAAAATCATCATATGAAGAGCTAATAAAACGCATAAAAGAAAAACTCGATAAAGACATTTAATCATCTTATAAATATAACAATTTAAAATAGCTTAAAAGAAAGGGGCGTAGGGGACATGAAAAGGGACTACAAGAGGTTCGGGTTCGCGTTCCTGTTCGTTTTTATCGCCATGCCCACAGCATTCGTTTTCTCGGAGCCGTCTTACAACGGCTCCGCGTACGTCGATGTAGACCCGTTCTTGACTGACGAGTGGGAAACCATCAGTTTCGCCTCCCTGGAGAAAGGAAAAGGGACCGACTCAGATGATCATTTCGACGATCATGATAACGAGCTGTGGGGGCCGGTCGTAACCGTCTCAGATCCTCTCGAGCCCCTTAACAGGGCCTTTTTCCATTTCAATGACAGGCTCTACTTCTGGTTTTTCAAACCGGTGGCCCAGGGGTACAGGGCCGTAGTACCGAAAACCGCGCGGATAGGTGTGAGCAACTTCTTCTACAACCTCGCGGGTCCGGTCCGCATGGTGAACTGCATCCTTCAGGGCAAGGGGAATGAGGCCGGCTACGAGTTTGTGCGTCTTTTCATGAATACAACAGTGGGGTTGGGTGGTTTTCTGGATGTGGCCACCCACGGCATGGATATGGAGCGATACGATGAAGACCTGGGGCAGACGCTGGGTGTTTATGGGTGCGGGCCCTCTTTTTACATCCACTGGCCTCTTCTCGGCCCCTCCAGTGGACGGGACACATTGGGAATGCTGGGTGACTCCTTTCTGAGCCCCATGAATTATCTCGCTCCCAAGTACAGTGTCGCCGCCAGAACCTACAGTCGTGTCAATGAAACCTCTCTCAGCATAGGGTTTTACGACGACTTCAAACGTTCGGCCCTCGATCCCTATGTAGCAACCCGGGACGCCTACTACCAGAGCAGGGAAAACATGGTCCGAAAATAGGCTTAATGCCTATTACTTGAGCCGCAGGTGCGTGAGACATGGACCTCCTTGCGGTGAGTTGTAAATCCAGACCATGGAAGAAAGGTCAATAACCTATGTTGATGAAAGAGGAACGGTCAGGTCTCATCATTGTTTTTACGGGGTCTGGCAAGGGAAAGACCACAGCCTCCCTGGGGCTGGCCCTGAGAGGTGCCGGCCATGGATTTCAGACCTTGATGATCCAGTTCATAAAAGGCAGCTGGAAGTCCGGCGAACTCGGCGGGGCCGACATGCTGGCCCCGTTCCTGGATATCATCCCCATGGGCAAAGGGTTCATACGTTTTGACCGGGAGGGCCCGGCGCCCGAGGACGAGGAGGCAGTGCGGGAGGCGTGGGAGCTTGCCAAGCGTCAGATAGCCTCGGGCAGGTATGATACGATTGTCCTGGATGAGATCAACTACGTTATCGACTATGGCCTCCTGCCGGTGGAAGAGGTCCTCGAGGTCCTCAAAACAAAACCCGCATCCTTGAACCTGGTGCTTACAGGCCGCAGCGCCCACCCCGACGTGATTGAAGCGGCCGACCTGGTGACCGAGATGACCGAAATCAAGCACCCTTTCGAAAACGGTGTGAAGGCCCAGAAGGGAATTGAGTTCTAGGGAATGCCGGTGACCCGGGGACTTAAAAGAGAGAGGAGAAGGATGCCGTGGCATACAGGACCATCACATATGAGGAGAAAGGCCGCATAGGCCGCATCACCCTCAATAGGCCTGAAAAACGGAACGCCCTGTCCCTGGAGCTCCTTCAGGAGATGGACGGCTGCCTGCAGGAAGTCGGAAAAGAGAGGTCGGCCAAGGTTGTGATCGTGAGTGGAGCCGGAGAGCACTTTAGTGCGGGGCATGACCTTGACGAGATCCGGGACGGTTCCCTGGGCGACATCAGACAGCTTTTCCAGACCTGTCTCGAGCTGATGATGCGCATTCAGGCTGTTCCTCAGCCGGTGGTGGCGGAGGTCCGCGGCATAGCAACCGCGGCGGGCTGCCAGCTCGTGGCCGCCTGCGACCTGGCTGTGGCCGCGGAGAGCGCGCGGTTTGCAACCCCCGGGGTCCGCATAGGGCTCTTCTGCACAACGCCCATGGTCCCCCTGAGCCGAAACGTGGGGAGAAAGCGGGCCCTGGAGATGCTGCTCACTGGGCGTTTCGTATCGGCCCGGGAGGCCCTGGATTTCGGCCTCGTAAACCGGGTGGTTCCGGATGAACGCCTCGGGGAGGAGACCAGTGCACTTGCATCCGACATGGCGCAATTCTGCCTTGCGACCCTGGGCATCGGCAAACAGGCGTTTTACAGCCAGATTAACATGGATGATGAAAGGGCCTATCGTTACGGCCGCGAGGTGATTTCATCCAACGCTGTGATGCCGGAGGCCAGGGAAGGAATCTCCGCTTTCCTCGAAAAGAGGAAACCCGCCTGGGAAGAGGACTGTTGATCTGCTTTTACTCACCACGAAGGGCACGAAGAACACGAAGAAAATGAATGACAAAGAAACCAGGTCTTCGTGATCTTCGTGGTTTTGCTTTATTCATTACTGAGAGGGATCAAGGATGGAGAACAAGACCGATCGACTGGACCCTGAAACCCTTAATATGGTCCTGGACACCATTGCCAAGCTGGAAAGGGACCGGCTGACCGTCGAGACCAAGCTGGAAATGGACCGGCTGGGTGAGTTTCCAATGGAGCTGATCAGGTTCATGCTGGGTCCGGAAATGGCCCTTCACCTCATATTCATCCCTGAGGAATACGGCGGCCTGGGTGCAGGTGCCGAAGACATAGCCGTGGTCTCGGAGCGTATGGCACGCATGGACCTGGCAGTTGCCACGGGTTTCCTCGCCATCTGCCTGGGGATGGACCCGCTTCGTGTCGGCGGGACTCCCGAGCAGAAGCGGAAGTACATCACCCGGATCGCCGAGGAAGGCATGATCGTGGCATACGGTGTGACTGAGCCCGAGGCCGGGTCCAATGTGCAGGCCCTCAAGACAAAGGCTGAACGAATTCTCGGCCAGGGGGGCGAGATCACCGGTTACCGGCTCAACGGGCAGAAGCAGTTCATAACCAACGGGGGTGTGGCCGCGCTCTACACGATCCTGGCGGATGCGCCGGACGGCCCTACCTTCTTTGTGGTGGAGGGAGGCCGTGACGGCCTGACTCCCGGGCCGCATGAGGACAAGCACGGGATTCGCGCCTCGGATACGTGCCCGCTGATTCTCGAGGACCTTTACGTCCCGGTGGAGGACCTGATCGGAGGCGTTGAAGGCCGGGGCCTCAAGCAGGCCAACGAAGTTTTCGGCTATACCCGTCTCATGGTGGCCACCTTCGGCCTCGGGGGAGGCGTGGCGGCCCTGGAAAAGGCCATACGGTATTCAAAGGAGCGTGTGCAGTTCGGGACTGTCCTGGCGGAAAAGCAGGGATACACACATCGCCTCCTGGTCCCTAACGCGGTGCGGCTCGAGGCGTCCAGGGCCTATATCGAGGAGACCGCAAGACGTCTGGACAGCGGGGAACAAGACCTTCAGGTGGAAGGATCCATCTCCAAGTTCTTTGCCACGGAAGCCGGTGACGCCGCGGCCAACGACGCGATCCAGGCCCTGGGAGGGTACGGGTTCATCAGGGAATATGAGGTTGAAAAGATCAAGCGTGACATCAAAATCACCACGATATTCGAGGGGACCAGCGAGATCCAGCGGAACATAATAGCCATGTTCCGGCTACGGTCCACTGTTCGTTCAAAGGGTGCATATTATGGAGACATGGCCGGCGTGCTTCAGGAGCTTCCGGCCGAGACCGGGGGGCCGGTGCTGGCAAGGGCCTTGCTTGCCCTGAACGTCGTCACCATGGCCGCCCGGAAACACAAGTTGACCCGCTCCCAGCACGTGATGTTCCTGCTTGCGGACATGATGACATGGTGCGAGGTATCGGACGCCTTGTGCCAAAAGGCCGCCCGGGAGGACACGGGAGAGAGGAGCGCTGATTTCCTGAAGGCTTCTTCCCGGCTCTTCGCAATTGAGGCGGCTGAGGTTGTCATGCAGAACGGTCTGAGGATAGCCCGGGGCTGCGGAGAGGATATGGAGGATGCGATCAAGGCGCTGGAAGCTATGAGACCTGAAGACATTTTTTCTGATTATCTTCGGGACATGGACCTAATTGCCCGGGAACTAGTCCAATGAGGGTGCAATCGCCTTTTCCCCTTCGGGCCTGCGGCAAACGACGCCGCTTTTCATGACTCCTTCAAGACCACCAAAACGCAGGTCGGCCGGGCGGGTGTCCCGCCGCCGGACCCCTCCGCAGGTTGGGAGGCGGCCGTGCGATCGACCCGGTGTTGATTCACGGCTCAAGCGCCTTTTCAAACAGATCGGCGTGCCCGAGGCGCGGCCCTTTGAGCCGGACCCCTTTCAGAGGGACGCCCTCGAACGGGTAAGATCGCATGATGTGATCGTGAGTGCGCCTACGGGCGCCGGAAAGACCTGGATCGCGTCCGAGGCCATACGCCGGCTCCTTACCGAAGGCTTGCGCGTCTGGTACGCCTCTCCTCTCAAGGCGCTTTCCAATGCCATATACCGGCAGTTTCAGATTGAATTCGGAGAGGACCAGTGCGGGATCCTCACCGGAGACAGGAAGGAAAACGCCCAGGCCCCGGTGATCGTCGGGACAACCGAGATCCTCAGAAACCAGCTCTACGACGCCATGCACAAGGGGTCGGACATCAATACAGACCTGGTGATCCTGGACGAGGCCCATTACCTGAGCGATCCGGACCGGGGGGTGGTCTGGGAGGAAATCCTGATCTACCTGCCTGCTCGTGTCAGACTCCTGCTCCTGTCGGCCACCATCCCTAATGCGGAAGAACTGGGGGCTTGGCTTCAAGAGAATCGTAGTGTGCAGGCCCATGTGGTCTGCGAGGAGAAGAGGCCTGTCCCCCTGGAGATGCTCTTTCTCTCCGAAGACGGGTTCATCTCACCGCTGGGAGGAAGGAGGGGTCTTTCCAGCCGGGTCCGCAGGTCCGTGAAGGAGCAGCGGAATCACGGACCCGGCGAGAAGGGCCGCGGGCGCGCTCCGGACTATGGAGAGGTCATTCGATGTCTTAGAAACCTGGACCTGCTGCCCGCAATTTTTTTCCTGAAATCCAGGACCGAATGCGACCGTGCAATCCTTTCCTGTCCGGGTTCCGGGCCTCCAAGCCTGGTTCGGGAAAAGGCGCGAATGGAGGTGTCCGAGTGGGTCTCGAACCATCCGTACCTGAAGGGAAACAGACAGTTGCGCCCTCTCATCCAGGGCCTGGTGGGTGCCCACCATGCAGGCCAGCTGCCCGTCTGGAAGCTCCTCGTCGAAAAGATGATGGAAAAAAGCCTGCTGGAGGCGATTTTTTCCACTTCCACCGTGGCCGCGGGAGTCAATTTCCCTGCCCGGACCGTGGTCCTCGTACAGAGCGACAGGTTCGACGGCAGGGAGTTCAGGGATCTGACCGCCAGGGACTTCCACCAGATGGTCGGTCGCGCAGGTCGACGCGGTAAAGACCACATAGGGTTCGGGGTTGTCCTGCCGGGCCCCCACCAGGACCCGCGGCATCTTCTCGCCCTGAAGGACGCACCGCCCGAGCCACTGGAAAGCCGAATCCACATCAATTTCTCCATGACCCTGAACCTCCTTTTGTCACACAGCCCCAAAGAGGTTCAAACGCTTTTGGGTCGTTCCTTTGCAGGTTTTCAGCGCGGGCGGCTGGATTCCAGGACCAGGGGGAAATGGGAACGGCTGATCCGCGTCATGGCCGGTGAACTGTCCGGAGGACTGTGCGACATTCGGGATCCCTTCGAGGTCCTGGAATACATTGAGGGAAGGGCCAGGCTGCAGGCAAAAATCCGGAGGCATAAGCGGGAGCGCAGGCAGCGGGAGGCTCGCATTGCATTTGCGGAAAAACTGGAGCCCGGCCGGCTCTTTCTTCACAAAAAGGGAGGCGTCCATATGGTGTTCGGGTGCTCGGGCGTCGAGGATACGATCGCCTGCGAGGCCCTGAACATTGAAAGACCTGTCCGCGTCCGCAAAGGGCGAATCCGCCTGAGAAGGGTGCGGCTGGACCGCATTGAGCTCCTGTTCGACCGTCTATTGGAGCTTCCTGAAGATCTCTCTTTAAGGGCGGTTTCCCGGCTCCTGGAGGAGGTGGACCTCGATGATCTAAAAGTCCTTCAACCGAGATCCCACACCCGGGATGAAAAGGAGCTCGTAAGCTGGGATGAACGGCGGGGTGGAATTCCATGCGATGGGTGCCCCAGGTTCAAGGACTGTCACACACCAAAGAACCAGCGCCTCAAGGGGATTCTTAGAGAGGTTCGAGACCTCATCGGCCGTATGCAGGGCACGAGCGAGGGGCTCTGGCTGAGCTTTAAAAGACACCTCAGGTTTTTAAAGGAGACAGGATTTGTGGACGAGCGGGACCGGCTCACGGCTGACGGTGAGTGGGCCGCCATGCTGAGGCTGGACCATCCGCTGCTCATCGCCGACGCAATCCGCAATGGGGCCTTCAACGGCGCCACCCCGCAACTGCTGGCCGGCATTATCGCCCCCTTTGTCTGGGATCGGGAACTGGAGGTCAAGCTTCGAGTGTCTGACAACATGGATCTGGAGGCGCTGGTGAGGGAATGGGAGCGCGTTCTGGATTCTCTCGACTGGATTCGTGCCGCAAAGACGTCCAGAGGCTTTCCCGACCCGGAGGTCCTGTTCTGGCCGGCGGCGGCCCTTTACCAGTGGGCCGGAGGGAGTACCTGGGAGGAACTTCTGGATATGGTGCCGGTGGACGAGGGAGACATGGTCTCGCTGGTAATGAGAACGGCGGACCACCTGCGCCAAATTGAGGGGTTGAGAGAGACACATCCGGATATCGCCGCTACGGCCGGGGCGGCCGTTTCAATGATCCTCAGGGAGCCGGCCGTCCAGTTTTGACATTGATTGAGAACCGGTGTAAAACCCAAAAAGGCGTGAAATGGACGCGGTCGGAGAGGAGGAGGCCGAGTGGCGGATGAATATGGAATAGAGGAGTTGGCGGGTTTTGCGGAAGAGGCGATCAAGGTTTGCGGAGACAAGTCCCTTGCATTCTACGGTCAGGGGAAGAGCCGCATCAAGTTCGACAAAGGGCTTGTGATCGATGCCGGGTTGCAGCTGACGAACCTCTTTATGGAGCAGCTCCTGGCCCGTTTTCCGGACCACCGTGTTTTCAAAAACGAGGAGGAGGGCCGAGGGTACAGCCACGACGGCGCCAGGTACCTGTGGGTGTATGATCCTCTGGACGGAGTGGCCAATTTCCAGGCCGGCATTCCCATATGGGGGATGTCCCTTGCACTACTCGAGAACTACTGGCCTGTGCTGGGTCTTGTGTTCATGCCGGCCACCGGGGACCTTTTTCACGCCCGCGCCGATCATAAGGCGTTCCGGGGGGACAGGGAGATCAGGGTTTCCAGTCAGGACGCCGTCAGCGACGAGAGTGTGCTCCTCACCTATTCCCGGTTTCACCGCTGTTATGAGACGGTCTTTCCGGGCAAGGTCCGTTGCCTTGGTTGCACGGCCGGTCACGCCTGCTATGTGGCCGCCGGCCTCGCCGAGGGCGCCCTGATCAACAACCTATCCTATGCGGATCTCGGAGCGGTTCGCGTTATTATAGAAGCTGCGGGCGGGAAGATCTTTCGTATGGACGGGTCGGAGTTTTTCCTCAACGAGTATCTGGACGCGCCCATGATTCGGGAAGACCTGCTGGTCTCAACAACGGAGCTGGGGCCTCAGATTCGGGAGACCCTTAAAATACTGGATTAATATGGTTGCTTAAGACTCATCTTTTCCTGCGCATCACCTTTCGGCGAACCACGCGCCTGCGGGGCTTTCCTTCCGTAGCAGGCGTGGCCGGTTTTGAATCGCTCTCCTTGTAATCCTTTGCTGCATGGCTTACTGACGGCTCTTGCCGGTAACGGCAAGTCGCCCTGGGGCATTTGAGTATAATCGATCCTTCGCCGGATGAGGCCTCGACCAGAAATGGATTGCCGCAAAGGGGGCAGGGCACGTGGTGTGGTTTGCCCCAGCTGATGAACATGCACTGCTCGTCGGCGCACTTGTAGTAGGTCCGCCCCTTGGCGGTTTCACGGACCTCGATAGAGGATTTGCGGCAAACCGGACACTGCATTGCCAGTTCTTTCTCAAAGGCCGCCACCCTTTCATCGACCAGGTCCTCAGGGCCTGGAAACGTGGCCTCGCCCTCATCGTGGCTTGTGAGAGGAGTCTCGAGGTCCGGTTCAACGTCTCGGGGTTGTTCGAGGGACGTCCCAGGCGGGCTTTCCTCATCCACTGGTTCTGTTTTGCCGTACGGGGTGAAAGTGTTATCGTCTGTCTTTTCTTCGTTAGCGGGGATGTCCGGAGCAGAGGTCACGAAATCCGGAACGAGTCCCTCGCCGCCGGTTTCTTCATGGATCCCGGAAAGTTCGTGGATTTGAGAAGTGTCTCCGGCTCCTGCTTCTTCGGGCATCTGCGTTTCGGGGGGGAGTTCAACTGGAGGGGCGGGCACTTCCGAAGCAGGGAACGCCATTTCATCCGGAATTCTGAGGCGAGCCGGTCTCTTCGGCCGTGAAGGCTTTTTAAGGGCGGGTGTTTCAGACTTCTTAGCAGGTAAACCAGTATCGGGCGGGGTGCCTTTCGAAGGCCTGCTGAAACGGGCGGCCCCGTGACGCCGGAGCATCTGGTCAAGCTGCATGATTGCATCTTTGGCCCCC
Organism: uncultured Desulfobacterales bacterium; assembly: GCA_964450535.1. Classification (GTDB taxonomy): domain Bacteria; phylum Desulfobacterota; class DSM-4660; order Desulfatiglandales; family HGW-15; genus JAIPEI01. The sequence continues at coordinate 4,817 of CAYVDE010000029.1, read as the reverse complement.
TTCCTGCCGCTTTCCACCTCATCCAGAGTCTGGACGAAATAGGCCACCAGGTTCATGCCCGGCATTCCGGGAAATGCGTGATCGAGTAGGCGGGCCATGGAGATGGCAGGTTTTCCCGGTGTTATCCCACCGTGGGGATCGATTTTTACATATCCTTGTTCGATCATGGAATCAAGCGTGCCCTGGAGCCGCTGATCATCGGCGAAGCCCATTTCTGTCAGCTCTTCATGGAATTCCGATTGCCGGTAGAGCCGCTTTTTTCCCTGGGGATCGCCCGGATCTCCGGCCCGTTCCGCCATAAGAACTATGCAGGCCACTGTCACGAGATCCATGGGAAGGCCGTGAATCCCTTTACGGGTCCCGGTTATGCGCTCGAGATGGCTTAACAGCGTCCGATCGAGTACATCGAGCATTGAATGGGCAAAGGAGTCCGGGCCGGGTTTTGGGTGTTCCATAATGGCTGGCCTTTCTTTGCAGGGTCATCTACGACAGCGCTCACAAATCACATACCCGGGGACCCTACAATTCACGCCGGGTTTTCCTCCGGCTCCCGTTCTTCACTGCTTTCAAGCCCTGAGGAAGGAGCGGAACGAATGGCAACGCAGTTTCCCTCTCGATCCAGGATCATTGAGAGCGGCACCTTGACATCGAACTCGAGCAGGTAGGCTATTCGGTCTTCGTGAACCACGAGGTCACCCCTCTTGTATGATACGTCCTCTCCCAGGGGCAGGCGGTGCTGCTCCATGAATAGTGTTTCAACGGCCTCCCAGTCGAGGTCAGCCGTAATGCAGTCGATAAGTTCCTGCTCGCCGCTCCTTATGACCTCGTCGTTGGTAACCTTCATGTGCCGGACTCCTTTTCCCATGGGGTGGAAATATTGATTTTTGAAAGGACGGAATGACAAACGCCCTGTTCTCTGCTCCGTGCCAGGGGTCATCGCCGCCTGAAGGCATGAGCGGAGGGCTTTGGCCCGCCCTTTGCAAAGTGTTGAGAGTTATTGCAAATGCAACCCTACTCGGCATGAACGTTGCAAAACGCATACCATACAGCGCTTTTCTGGATAAACCCGCGCGGCACCTTATGAGCGGTGGCGGCGGTGGTGCTGTTGTTCGTATCGATCTAACTGAATTAATTGAACTAATAGGCATATCGAAGGGATGCGCCATTGTTGGGAGCCATTAACACCTCTTCCGGCTGGTCGAATACGGTAAGCCTCGAAGGGATAGATAGGGCCGTTGAGGCCCTGAGTTACCGTAACCACCGGTCTCCAAAGTACAGGCTTGTTGACGCTGTTCGGCAGGCCTGGGTAAACTCGCAGGACACAGGAGCGAAGTGTTCCATTAACGCCGATGACCTCATCCGCATATTATGGAAAATACCTGAAGACTCCAGGGTACCGATTTCCAGGCGCAGAAACCTGAGCAGCCTCAGATCATCTGTCAATGCCGACCTGATGACGCTTTACCGCAGCGGAGAGAACTCCGAGGGCGTTATAATCGGATCTGACTACATGTTCACGATCTGTGACGAAGCCAAGGACCAGGCAATTGCAACCCTTCAAAAACTGGCCAGGGGAGGCGGACCTGACCTCGAGACAATCGAGGAGATCCTGAGAGGCGTTCAGGAGGTCATCGGAGGCCGGGAAAAGGTCGAAGCCGGTGGTTCTGAAACCGAATCAGCATCTCTCGATGCAATAAGAGAAGCAATTCGCGGCCTGGCTGAGGGGTTCGGCGTGTTGCAGGCAGGAATAGACGCCCCGGAAAAAGACGACTTTGAAGAAGCCTATGAGGAAGTGGAGGTTGACGAAGACGCCGGTGAAGACGCCATAGTGGTGGAAGATGACGCATTGGACGATGAACCGGATTCAGAGGCCCCGGTGGTCGAAGAAGAACTGGAAGACGCCCTTTGCGAGGAAGATCTTGAAGAGGCCTATGAGGAAGTGGAGGTTGACGAAGACGCCGGTGAAGACGCCGTAGTGGTGGAAGATGACGCATTGGACGATGAACCGGATTCAGAGGCCCCGGTGGTCGAAGAAGAACTGGAAGACGCCCTTTGCGAGGAAGATCTTGAAGAGGCCTATGAGGAAGTGGAGGTTGACGAAGACGCCGGTGAAGACGCCGTAGTGGTGGAAGATGACGCATTGGACGATGAACCGGATTCAGAGGCCCCGGTGGTCGAAGAAGAACTGGAAGACGCCCTTTGCGAGGACGTCCTTGATGAATGGAGTGGATCCGGGGATTGGGACGGCGGCCCTTTGGAACCGGAAAAGGCACGGCTCCTGGCCGAGACATTCAACGATTCACTTGCCGCCATGGATAGGTTTTACAACCAGTATATCTTAGTACCCCAAGGATCCTATCTTGTGCATACGCCTTCATCCAACGGCGACGGTTCGTGTGAGGTTCAGGTGAACCTCCCTGATTTTTTCATCGGCAAATTTCCAGTCACGAACGCCCTCTTCGAGGTGTTTGTGGAAAAGACCGGTTACAGGACAAGGGCTGAGCAAACCGGTTACGGGATGATATATCATGGGCGGTATAGCCGGTGTCTTGATGAGCAGAGCGGAAAAGAGACCCTGATTGTGAGGCCGGGAATCGTCTGCGCCCGGGTGGAAGGGGCCTGCTGGTATAGACCGTCCGGGCCCGGGAGCACCCTGCGGAACAAACGCAATCACCCGGTGGTTCAGGTGAGTCTTGAAGATGCCATGGCCTTTGCGGCGTGGACAGGCAAGCGTTTACCCACCGAGGAGGAGTGGGAAGGGGCCATGCGGACCGAAGGCGGGAATCTCCTGCCATGGGGGGATGTCTGGGAGCGTAATGCCTGCAATGTAGAGGAGAGTTGGGTAGGGGATACTACGCCGGTGGATCTTTTTTTGCCGCACGCCAATCCCCTGGGGCTGGCCGACGGAGTCGGCAACGTGCTCGAGTGGACCATGACAGTTGATGACAAAGGGGATCAACACCTGCGGGTGGCAAAGGGGTCCAGCTGGATCGCCGGCAACAGCATCACCCTGGCGAGTCGCATATCCTTGCCTCAGGAGACACACTCCAACATTCTGGGTTTCCGTTGCGTGGCTTACTGAAGACGTCCGATAATTACCTCACGATTCTAAGCTCTAAAGGTCTTGAAGCGGTTCAGTCGAATAGGGCGTTGGGTCACAGGCACAGATCACAGCCGCGAAACCCGAATTTTTGTTGGTACGAGTGGCCGGCCCCTGTTTCATTTGCGATTGGATAATTACTGAGCCTGTGCATTCTCTTTGGTTCGAATGTGTTGTATGGCGGCGTCGATTCGACTGACCACATCCGCTTTCCCGAGAACCACCATGACCTCAAAGAGGCCCGGGCTGGCCGTTTTACCGGTCAGGGCAACCCGAAGAGGCTGAGCTATCTTGCGGAGTTTGATGCCCGTTTCCTCCAGGTACTTCGAAAAGAGTTCTTCGAGCCCCTTTTCACTGAAGCCGTCACACGCGGAAACACGATCCCTCAATGCTTCCATGTGCTCCAGCACGTCAGGTTTGAGGAATTTCCGGTCCCCTTTTTCCTCGTAGGACAGGGTTTCCTGGAAGTAAAAAGATGAACCCTCCGCCATCTCTTTAAGGGTCCGACTCCTTGGTTTCATGGTGTCCACCGCACGGACGATCCTGTTCGGGTCCAGGTTGTTGAGGCCGAGCTCTTTCAGGAACGGCACCATTGAATCGGCAAGCTCCCGTGAATCGGATTCACGGATGTACCAGGCATTCAGGTCCAGCAGTTTTTCCGCGTTGAAAATGCCGGCTGACCTGCCGACCCTTTCAAGACTGAACTTCTCGATGAGCTCGTCTTTTGTGAATTTTTCCTGGTCTCCGTAAGACCAGCCCAACCTGGCAAGGGCGTTTAAAAGGGCCTGGGGCAGGTATCCCATATCGCGGTAGGCCAGTACCGATGTGGCACCGTGCCTCTTGCTGAGCCTGGTCCGGTCGGGGCCTAGGATCATGGGCACGTGGGCGTATTCGGGAAGGGGTTCGCCGAGTGCCCGGTATATCATGATCTGGCGGGGTGTGTTGTTTACGTGGTCGTCTCCCCTGATCACGGTGTTCACTCCCAGCGTGATATCATCCACCACCACTGCCAGGTGGTATGTGGGGCTGTTATCGGAACGCCTCAAGACCAAGTCGTCCAACTCGCTGTTGTCCACGGATATAAGCCCCTTGACGGCGTCTTGAAACGCGGTCCTTCCTGTAGAGGGCGATCTCAAGCGCACCACCGAACCGGGCGCCGGTCCTAGTCCGCGGTCCCTGCAGGTACCATCGTACTTGGGTTTCAGGCCCAGAGAACGGGCCTTATCCCGCTTTTTCTCCAGTTCCTCTTGTGAGCAGTGGCAGTGGTACGCGGCACCGCTGTCCAGCAGCCGCTGAATGAACGACTCATAGACATCATATCGACGGCTCTGGAAAAACGGGCCTTCGTCCCAGTCCAGGCCGAGCCACTCCATGGATTCGAGGATTGCACGGGTAGCCTCCTCGGTTGAGCGCTGCACATCGGTGTCTTCTATCCTCAGGATGAACTTGCCATGGTTCTGCCTGGCGTAAAGCCAGTTGAAAAGGGCGGTCCTGGCACCTCCGATATGGAGATATCCGGTGGGGCTGGGTGGAAAACGCGTCACTACGGTTTCAGAGGGCATGAGTGTTGCTCCTTTTCATCATAGACACCATTGCTGGATGGAAACTGACTGGTGCCAATCCGGAAACGCTTTTCGGGCACTGGCAAGTTTCCAATTCAGATTCTGGATGGAAACTAACTAGCACGGCCGCCCGCAGGCTGCAAGGGCTGATCTAA
>CAYVDE010000028.1:0-29611 GCA_964450535.1 uncultured Desulfobacterales bacterium | reverse complement strand
AAGCGCATGTTGCCCAAGAACAGCCTGGGACGTCGTCAATTCAAGAAGCTCAAGGTCTATGCCGGACCCGAGCATCCCCACCAGGCACAGCAACCGGAGACACTGGAGATCTAAATGGCTGAACAGGTATATCACGCCGTCGGCAAGAGAAAGACCGCGGTGGCAAGGGTCTGGCTTAGACCGGGCCAGGGACTCATCACTGTGAACAGGAAGCCGGTAGAGGAATACTTCACGCGCGAAGCGGATCGCCTCCTCATCAAACAGCCCCTGGAACTAACTGATACAACCGGCAAGTACGACATCCAGGCCACGGTTCGGGGCAGCGGTCATACCGGTCAGGCCGGAGCCATTCGGCACGGCATCAGCCGGGCTCTCGTGGATGTAAATATCGACCTGCGGCCACCTCTGAAAAAGGCCTCTCTCCTCACCCGCGACCCCAGGATGAAAGAGCGCAAGAAGTACGGTCAGCCCGGAGCACGGGCGCGGTACCAGTACTCCAAGCGCTGATTCGCAATATATTGCTATACCGCAGTGTTGAACACTGGGCACACGGGGGGATACGGCATGGAGCCGGTCTCCCCGTTCCCTTTTCGGCGTGCAGTCCCGGCACACCGGTCCCGGCTTGAACAATGGCGGATGCCCGGAAGATCAAGCTTGTCATAGCCTACGACGGCACTCGATATCACGGGTGGCAATTCCAGAAAAACGGCCTATCCATTCAGGCGGTCCTCGAAGAAAAAATACAAGTCATGACCCGGGAACAGGTCAAAGTCATTGGTTCAGGCAGGACCGACGCCGGGGTTCATGCGCTGGGCCAGGTATGCCACTTCGCGACCCGAACCCGCCTCGAGCCTGACGAAATTCAAAAAGGCCTCAACAGTCTCCTTCCGGACGATATCCTCGTACGCCTGGCGGAGGCGGCCCCAGCCGACTTCCACGCCAGGTACAGCGTCAAGAGTAAGATTTACGAGTATCGGATCCTCAACCGTCGCGAACCTGACGTATTTCTTCGCAACTATGTATGGCATGTCTCCTATCCCCTTGACCTGAAGGTCCTTGGACAATGCCTGTCCCTTATCCAAGGGGAACACGACTTCACTTCATTCAGGTCCACCGGAAGCAACAACCAAAACCCCGTAAGATGCATTTTCAAAGCCGGGCTTCGGGGCCCGGAAGACGGCCTCGTCCGCCTGGTATTGGAGGCAAACGGATTCCTGCGCCACATGGTACGAAGCATGGCAGGCACGCTGGTGGACGTGGGTATGGGGAAGATCTCGGTGGACGGTTTTCTGGATATCCTTGAAGCGAAGGACCGTCAGAGGGCGGGTATCAAGGCGCCGGCAAGGGGCCTGTTCCTCGTCCGTGTAGTCTACGAAGGAGAGGATGGGGTCAAGGGCAAGGGCATTGATTCAGGCTAGTCCTTTTCCTCCTTTACCGGGGCCTGGTCTTCGAGGTCCACGTGGACCAGGGCGTCTCTAACGGTCTCGTGGATCCTGGTGAAGGCCTCATCGAACGTGTCTACAGAGAGGCGTCCGACCTCGATAAACTTCACCACAATCTCCTTTGTGACTTTCAGGGCCAGTTCGTCTTCTTTCTTGAGCATGGGTCTCAACCTCCTAAAAAGACCCCCGCTGAAGGAAAGAAGGCGCGTGAACGGCTCAGCGGGGGTCCCCGTTGTGGTAAGAAGAACCCGATAAGGCACTCCCTACACTACTTCAGCCACTCTAGCAGCTTGCCGAAAAAAGATCAAACCGCAAACCTCACGACCACACACCCGGGACACTCACCCCGCAGTGGGGGCATGATCCTTTTTCAATGAGGTTGCTGCCGACTGAAAACCCCCACCGGTCGATCAGAAGTTCTCCGCAGGCGTGGCAGGCTGTTCGCTCGCCGTCGTCGCCTGGCAGGTTCCCGGTGTAGACATACTGGAGCCCGGCCTCTCGGCCGATGTCCCTTGCCCTGTGAATCATGGTGCTCTGTGTTGCGTTGATGTCCGTGAGCCGGTAAGTGGGGTGAAACCGGCTTATGTGCCAGGGTATGCCGGGGTCCACGCCGGCTATGAACGCGGCCAAATCCCGCAGCTCGTTTGGATCGTCGTTCAGCCCAGGAATTAGCAGGGTGGTGATCTCGAGCCATATACCCTGCTGTTTCATGATCTCAATAGTGCGCAGGACCGGATCCAGCCTGGCGCTGCACTGTTTCTTGTAAAACCTGTCGGTGAAGGCCTTGAGGTCCACGTTGGCCGCGTGGAGGTCCGGGCGGATCTCGTCCAGGCATTCACGTGTCATGTATCCGTTTGTAACGAATACGTTCCTGATGCCCCTGGCCGAGGCAAGCCGTGCGGTATCCAGGGCCAGTTCGAAATAGATTGTGGGTTCGGTGTAGGTGTAGGCGATGGTGGACGAGCCGCTTTTTTCCGCCTCGTCCACAAGAGCCTCAGGTGTCATGTCCTCTCCCATTACCCTGCCGTGATCCATGGGCATCTGGGAAATGTCCGCGTTCTGGCAGAACAGGCAACGAAAGTTACAGCCGACCGTGGCCATGGAATAGCTGAGGCTTCCGGGAAGGAAATGAAACAGGGGCTTCTTTTCAATCGGGTCCACGTGTCTGGCGATCACCTTGCCGTAGACCAGGCTGAACAGGGTGCCGCCTCGGTTCTCACGGACACCGCATATGCCCGTTTTACCTTCCTTTATGCGGCATAGGTGATTGCAGAGCCTGCATTGGACCCCGTCCTTTTCCGTCTTTTCATACAGATAGGCCTCTTTCATGGCTGTTTGCTCCTGATGTTCTCCTGTGCTCTCCCATGGCGGCCCCGTCTGCTATGGTGCGCCTGCGGGAGCGTGCCGGGACCCTGAGAGTCAGGTTGTCTGTCTTGAATCGGTACACTACGTTGGCTGAGAGCCCGAGAAAGGCACCGAACGGGAGCGACGGCTCGAACCTGGAGCCTGCGAACATCCCCCATATGCGCCCGATCACAGGCTGCAAGCTCGAAGATGACTGCCACTTAACCGGCACGTCTCCCAAGGCCGCGCGCATGAATCCCTTGAGTTCCCAAAGGCTGAAATACCGGCAGCGATCCATTGGCGGTGAGGGCGATGAAATGGATATCTTTTTGACCAGCCCGTTCCAGGAAACGCTGTTCATGACACCCACAAAAACGGTCCGGCGGGACACCCGACCGGCCTCTCTCAGGGCCTCCACCGGGTTATCGAGGAACTCCAGCGTGTTGATCATAACCGTGAAGTCAAAGGCATTGTCTTCGAACGGCAGATCATCGGCCATGGCGGTTCTGAGCTCACACCTGTGCCCCAGCCGCTCCCGCGCTCTCTGAACCATGTGCGGGGAGGCATCCACGCCTGATATATCAAGCCCCAGCTTCTTCAATAAGAGCAGGTGAGATCCCCGTCCACACCCCACATCGAGGACCCTTTCACAGGGGTGGACGCGAAGCAGCGCCGGAAGACATGACTCGAGCCAACGTTCCATGGCCTGCCCTTGCGGGCCCAGGGCCCACAAGGCATATTTGTCAGCCGCCTCTCTGTCGAACACATAGCCCATGTGCTCACCTCATGGCAGGCATGTTCCCGCTGGGACAATTCACAGTGTCACCTGCGGAAAAAAGCTTCACGACGAAGAGCCCGAAGTCTCATATCGCCTGATAAAAGAGTAGAGAAACCTCTATCGATTGTCAACGGGTCCGCAACACGGGTCCGCAAGGCGAGTCTCGACACAGGGGTTCCCGGCGTGTTATTTTACCTGCGGGACGGCCTTCTAAGGCCGGCCGGAAAAAACCGGGGAGGTAACCCATGAGAATTTCAACGGTTCAACAGATGCGCAACCTGGACGCAACAGCCATTGAAAAATTCGGCATCCCCGAGGAGATCCTCATGGAAAACGCCGGGGATGCGGCCTACTTTGTGCTCCTCACCAGGTTCGGCCTGCCGGGCCGTACCTTCCTTGTGTTCTGTGGAGGCGGGAACAACGGCGGCGACGGGTTCGTGGTGGCCCGCAAGATCCTTTCCAGCGGGGGCAGGGCAAAGGTCTTCATTCTGGGAGACCGCGACGCTTATGGCGGGGCGGCCCGAATGAACCTCAATATCCTGCAGCAGACAGGGGTTGAAATCGTTTCCCTGAAATCGCCGGCCGTTGCCGAGCCGGACCTTCTCAGGTGCGACGGCGTGATCGATGCGATTTTCGGCACTGGACTGACAAGGGAAGTCGAGGGGAGATATGCAGAGGTAATCGGACTGATCAACCGGAGCGGACGGCCCGTTCTGAGCCTGGACATCCCGAGCGGGGTCCACGGCGACACCGGCCGGGTCATGGGAACGGCGGTACGGGCCGACGCCACCGTGACCTTCGGACTGCCCAAACTGGGAAACATACTCTATCCCGGATATGAACTCTGCGGCGATCTCTTTGTAACGCACATCTCCTTTCCCCCGGAAATGATCGTGTCCGCGGATATCAAAGTAGCACTCAACCACACCCCCCAGCTGCCGTCCAGAGATCCTATGGGCCACAAGGGCAGCTTCGGAGACGTCCTTTTCATAGCCGGGGCCGCAGCCTATTACGGGGCCCCTTTGTTCAGCGCCCTGTCCTTTTTAAGGGCCGGCGGAGGATACGCGCGGCTTGCCGCACCCGCCTCCATGATCCCCCACATCGCGGCCGGCGGCAGCGAGATCGTTTTCATCCCTCAGAAGGAGTCGCCCCAAGGGAGTATCTCCCTGGACAACCTTGACGCCCTTTTGGAGCATGGTTCGAAGGCGGACATGGTGGTCCTGGGCCCCGGCCTATCCCTGGCGGAAGAGACACAGGAACTCGTTCGAAGCCTTGCATCGCAACTGGACCGGCCACTGCTCATAGACGGTGACGGCCTCACAGCCGTTTCCGGGAGTCCGGACATCCTTCGCAGGCGCAAGGCCCCGACCATACTCACGCCGCACCCCGGGGAGTTCTCCAGGATCACAGGGAGATCCGTGTCCGAAATACTCAATGATCCTGTAAGCATACTTCAGAAAACCGCAGGGGATCTCGGTGCCGTGATCGTGCAGAAGGGCGCCCACAGCCTTGTCGGTCTTCCGGACGCGCGGGTCTATGTCAACTTGAGCGGAAACAGCGGCATGGCAACCGCCGGCTCCGGAGACGTGCTGACGGGGACCATCGCGGCCATGTACGGGCTGGGTCTGGACATTCACGAGGCGGTCTTAAAGGGGGTCTTCCTGCACGGACTGGCAGGGGACCTCGCGGCCGAGGACCTGGGCCCTGACGGAATCACGGCCCGGGACATCCTGGACACGCTCCCCCTGGCCCTCAAGGCAGACAGGGAGGGACTCGAAGAAACCAATGCCGAGCGCTATGAAGGGCCTCAACTGATTTGATAAGCCCTATTCACACCCGGAAAGGATGGATGGAACAGATGTTCATAGATGCTCACACCCATGCCTATGAGGGGAAAGACCGCGCCGTGGTGTATGACCGCGCCGAATTCCTTGACGCTTCCATTCCGGACGAGGAACCCACCAAGTGGGTCCTTCGCCTCGATCCCTCGGTGGACGCGTTGCTTAAGGCGGAACAGGACGCAGGGATGGATCGATTCGTCCTTCTTCCCGTCTCGGGCCGTGCCGAGCACGCTTCAGAGCTGAACCGCCGGGTCGTGGAGCTTGCCGGGATCCACCCGGCCGTCATCCCTTTCGGCAGCCTGGTGGCCCATTCACCTACACTGGAGGAAGACCTGACGCAGGCCCTTGCTCTGGGGGTTCGGGGATTCAAGATACACCCCCTGCTCCAGCGCCTGGACATACTGTCACCGAAAGCCCACCGGCTGTGGTCGCTTCTCGAAGATGCCGGCCTTCCGGTGGTCCTGGACAGCATGTCCATAGAAGGGATGTTACGGTACAAGCCTCACCTGGGAGATTTCGCCGGGGCTTTCCGGGACTTCGAGACGGGACCGGAGCGCATAGCCGCCGTGGCCAAAGAACACGGCCGTCTGATCCTGATAGCGGCCCACTTGGGCTCTCTCTACGGCTGGAACCGGTTGGAACCACTGTTCGAGCGGCCCAATATCTACTTCGATCTCTCTTTCGTCTCCGGGATCCTGCCGGACACGGAAGTCGTCAAAGTAATCCACAGAAGGGGCCCTGAGCGCATCCTGTTCGGCACGGATGCACCCTGGCGAAGGCCCGTGGATGAAAGATGCTGGTTCGAGCGCCTGCCCCTGGATGACGCCGACCGAGAAGCCATTGCATGGGAAAACTTCAAAGCCCTTCTCAAGCAGAGCCCGGAAGGGGTTTAGGCTTCAGCGAAAAAGCCTCAGAGGTTTTTTTCGAGTTTTTCGAACTCGTCCTCGATCCTGTAGAGACTCTTGTCCAGCTCGTTCAATCGCCGCGAGAGAAGCTCCTCCCTTGCAGCCTCCTTGAGATGCTCCAGCCTCGAGACAAAAGGGGAAAGCAGCTCTTTTTCCTCCGTCGTGATGCTCTGGGCGTGCATCATATCCATAAAGATGTCCACAAGTTCGTAGAGAGAGACATCCTGCTCCAGCGGGGTCACATATTCGTGCTTCAAAAGCAGCTTTGAGATCTTGGGGAACAGTCTTTTGAAGGACTTCTCGTAGAATGGGATAAGTCGAATGTCGATCTGCATGTGCCGGCTCATGACGCCCTCCTTTCAAGGCTATGCCGGCCCGCCCTTTTCCGGTGCGCTCCGAGGCCGAGCGGGCTGAGTCTCCTTCATTCAGATGGGGGTTGGCAGTGACCTCTTCGGGCATTATAGTGGGGAAAGAGACGATTGGAAACCGTTTGCAACCGGAACAGGAATCCATGAAACCCCAAGCCCTTACCATCCGCAGGCAGATGATCGATCTCCTGAGCGAGGAAGAAATGACCGACCGGGACCTCTCCCAGGCCCTGGGAATTCCGGAAAAGGAGGTCTACGCTCACCTCTCTCATATCGCCCGGTCCCTGGCTCCCTTGGGGAAGAAGGTCCGCATCACGCCGGTGCGCTGCCTGGTATGCGGGTACGTGTTCCGGGACCGTAAACGCTGGAACCGTCCCGGCCGATGTCCACGATGCAAGGAGTCGCACTTGCAGCGGCCCATATATGCCGTGGTGGACGCCTGATTCATGTGTGGATCGCCGGCTGGGCAAGGAAATCCCAATCACCGTAGAAACCCAAACGCTATGGGACTCGGGCGCCTGTCCGCCGACAGGCGTGTGATGACCGTCCCTGATTTCACGGCCACGGGTTGGAAAAGCCTACTCAGGGCCGGGATCTAGAATGCCAACCAAAAGACGGACGAAAGGAGACTCAATGATTCTCAAGATGCTTCAGACCGGACCACTCATGGTCAACTGCTATATCCTGGGAGACGAAGACACACAGGACGCCGGGGTGTTCGATCCCGGAGGCAATGTTGACGATATCCTCGAAGTGCTCGCCTCCCTGAACCTCAAGCTTTCATTCATCGTCAACACCCACGCACACTGGGACCACGTGGGAGGCAACCTGGACCTTCACAGGCGTACAGGGGCCCCCATCCTGATCCATGCGGATGAGGCCCCTTACCTCAATGCTGTGAGCGAACGGGCCAAGGTCTACGGTTCAGAGGCCCCTAACTCCGAGGCGTCCCAATTTATCGAAGAAGGCGACAACCTTGAAATCGGTTCGATACATATACAAATCCTGGATCTCAGGGGACACTCCCCGGCGAGCCTGGGCTTCGTCTTCGAGGGTGACATGCTTGCGGATGATGAAACACATCAACACGTGAGGGCCGTAATATGCGGTGACGCCCTTTTTGCCGGAAGCATAGGAAGGACTGATTTTCCGGGCGGAGACATGGACCTTCTGCTGAGCAACATCCGCGAGAAGATCTTCACCCTGCCCGAGGAAACGCTCGTTCTTCCGGGGCATGGCCCGGTTTCCACCGTGGGCCGGGAAAAGGAGACAAATCCGTTCTTTCGTTCGTAAGTTGAGCGATCTTATAGTGATGTAAATATGTAGAAAGGGGGCGGAGAACCTTTTCGGATCTAGCCCAGAAGGGCTTTCCAGTCAAGCGCCTTAAAGGTCCTGTGAAGGGAGTGGTCGTCGTCCATTTCATTGAAGCTGAGATTCGTGAAGGCCTTTGTAGCAGCCCGTCTCACGTCATCGATGGGGATCACCTCGTCGTTCCGACCGTGAAACACCCACACAGGTATGGAGATGGTCTTTCCGCTCTTGGGGGTGAAGGCCACGAGATTTACCGCAGGGGCAAGAAGTATCAACCTCTCCACCCGGGGTTCGTTAGCCATGGCGAACAGTGCGGCCATGAGCCCCCCAAAGCTTGATCCGACCATCCTCAGGCCGTGTTTTCCCTCCAGGAGCCCATCTAGTTTGGACATGCGATCTTCGAGCGGTCCGGAGAAGTCAGGGATGAGCATGTCCGGGTACCGCTCTTTAAAAAAAACGGACTTGGTTCCCAGATTGCTGCTCTCAAGCCCGTGGATGAAAACTCGAAATGTCATTGAATAGAATTATTTCTCAGAACAGGTGAAAAGGCCCTTCCCCGATTGGGAACTCAATAGATCTCCATGATCTCATAGGCCTTGAGTCCGCCCGGCGTGTTGACCCGTATCTCCTCGCCCACCTCACGCCCGATAAGGGCCTTTCCCAAAGGAGAGGTGACCGATATTTTTCCGTTCTCCGGATCCGATTCAAACGGGCCCAGGAGCTGGTACTCGCTTTCCTGGTCCGCTTCCACGTTATATAGAAGCACTGTCTTTCCGAAGAAGACTCTATCGGCCGGCCCGGCCTCGACCTCGATTACCTCCGCCCTGCCGATGGAATCCTTGAGTTCGTTGATCCTCGCCTCAATATAGCCCTGCCGTTCCTTGGCGGCGTGATACTCGGCGTTCTCGCTGATGTCTCCATGAGACCTTGCCTCTTCGATGGCCCGAATGTTTTTCAGGCGATCCACACTCTCGAGTTGATGCAAGTCCGCTCTGAGCTTTTCCAGCCCTTCCCTGGTTATGGGTATCCTTTCCATTACTAATGATCTCCGTTCCAATCAGTCGCCGAATGCGGATTAGTTTCTAAAATTAAAATGGGTAATCAGGCAAATGTCAATCCATTCCTGGAAAATGATTTTGTGCTTGCGAAGCGTGAGCCATGGCGGGCAAAATGGTAAATGGACAGGGATTGACATGCCGTGGAACTGTTTCTCCCGGGCAAAGCAGCGAGTGCGTAAGGAGGATGGCAGTCCCTCGCACGGCGAAATTAGTAAGGGGTCACGACCCCGGTGTGCAACCGAGAAAAGGAACCGACCGCCTTGAGAGCCGATCATCCGCCTGCTGCGTCCCACGCCTTCGAGTGGATCGATACACCGGAAGGCCTTTTTAAAACCCTCGATCTGCTTTGCGTCGAGCCGGTGATCGGCGTCGACCTCGAGGCTGATTCACTGTTTCACTTCCAGGAAAAGGTCTGCCTGCTCCAGTTCGCCACACCCGAACGGGTCTTCCTGGTCGACCCCCTCGCCCTCGACGATCTCTCCCCTATGGCGCCGCTGTTCGAATCTGACTGCATAGTCAAGGTCCTTCATGGAGCCGACTATGACCTTCGTTCCCTGGACAGGGACTTCGATATACAAGTCAGGGCCCTTTTCGACACCCAGATCGCTGCAAGGTTCCTCGGCCTGGGCGAGACCGGTCTCGGCAACCTGCTCGCTGCGCGATTCAACGTGCAGGCTGAAAAAAAATTCCAGAAAAAAGACTGGTCGGTGAGGCCTCTCCCCGGCGCAATGCTTCAGTACGGCGCCGTTGACACTGCATACCTGCTGCCGCTCTACCGGATGCTCACGGAGGAGTTGTCGGAACTGGGAAGGCTTTCCTGGGTGGAGGAGGAGTGCCTTATCCTCAGCAGCGTTCGCTACACTCCGCCTGACAAAGAGTTCCTGTTCCAGCGGCTCAGGGGGACAGGGCATCTTGATTCCCGTGGCCTGGCGGTTGCGGAAGAACTCCTGAGGTACCGAATGGCCATGGCGCGCCGAAGAGACCGTCCGCCGTTCAAGGTCCTGGGGAACCAGCCGATACTGGAAATCGCCCGCAAACAGCCCACCACAATAGAACAGCTTTCCTCGGTGACGGGCATGAGCAAAGGGCAGGTGAAGGCACTGGGACCGGATCTCATCCGGTGCGTAAAAAAGGCCCTGCGCCTCCGCGAAAGCGAATTGCCGTCCTATCCCCGACAAAAATCCCGGCGTCCGGGTCCGGGCGTGATGAAGCGCGTCGCGATCCTCAAAGCCTGGCGGGAAAAGCGAGCAGCCCGGCTGAAGCTGGATCCCTCTGTCCTCTTCAACAATACCCAGCTGCTGTCAATCTCCACAGCGAACCCGCGAACCCAGGAAGACCTGGCTTCCATAGAAGGCGTCCGCCGATGGCAGCAGCAGGCTTTCGGGAAGGAGGTATTAGAGGCTATTGCGCGGGAGAACTGATCGCCTGTCCCTGGTCGATTAATCGGTGTACCACATCCTCCGCCTCTGGAAGAACCGCTTCCATGGACCAGCGGATCACCGCCGAGGCCCAGGTAAGACCGGCGCCGAAGCTGACCAGCAGCACATGGTCGCCGGGCATGAGCAACCCTTTTCTCTGGGCCTCGTCCAAAGCGATGGGAATGGACGCAGATGACGTGTTACCGTAGCGGTCCACGTTCGTGTAGACCTGTTCCATGGGGATGTCCAGGTTTCTGACCAGTCCCTGAATAATCCGGATGTTGGCCTGGTGAGGCACCACGAGCTTGATATCTTCCGAGGTCATGCCGTTGTGTTCAAGGGCTTCCAGCGCGATCTCGGTCAGGCACCCGATTGCCTTCTTGAACAGGCGGTTGCCCTCCATGCGAAGCTTATACGGCTTGGCATCGAGGTGATCGACGGTTACTGGCACATGGTTTTCCCCGTAGTATGAGTAGAGCAGGTCCCAGTACTGCCCGTCCGAACGGATGTGGGTCGACATGACGCCTCCCTCTTCCCCGCCGGCGGAGACCACAACGGCCCCTGCGCCGTCACCCAGGAGTACGCACGTTCCGCGGTCCTCCCAGTTGAGTACGGACGAAAGCCTTTCCACCCCTATAACCAGGGCCTTTTGAACAGCGCCGCACCTGACGGCATTGTGAACCATACTGAGAGCGTAAAGGAACCCTGAACAGCCGGCCGAGATATCGAAAGCAGCAGCCCTGTCCGCACCCAGAGCCGTCTGGACCATGCACCCGGTGGACGGAAACTGCCGGTCCGGGGTAACGGTTCCCACAACGATCATGTCGATTTCGGAGGGGTCGACATGAGCCGTCTCCAAGGCCCTGGAGGCGGCCTCTGTGGCCATTTCGGCCGTATTTTCGGGGCGCTGTAAGGATGAAATACGTCGCTCCCGTATGCCGGTCCGGCGAATTATCCAGTCATCCGAGGTGTCCACTATACGCTCCAGATCATTGTTCGTCAGTACCCGTTCAGGGGTTGCTGATCCGGTACCAATGATGTGACTCCATGCACGCATGTCTTCCTCACATTAATATTGTCGGGCGAATCCAGACGCCCGTTTTTCCAGTGCCGCAGGGGTGCACTAAATCCCTAATCGGCATTCTCGCCTTATGTCTTGAGCTGATACGAAAGAAGCTCCCTGGGAAGCCAGGTGGAAATGGCGCCCTTCGCGAGACGGTCAGGCTGGATCTGTAATAGCTATTTTTTTAAGTTTTCAGAATATATGTAAAAATACTTTCATGTCAACCACCAAAACAGGGCTGATTCAACTAACCATGGGCGCGCTGAATTCGATTTCGACCCCGAAGGTGGTAACAACGCTGAGATCATATCACTCCCCGGCGTTTCTGTGCATGAGGATGGGGCGAAAGGCGGTTACTTCCATGATTCGTGACCTGGCCCTTTCCGCCTCGCCGGCGGAGGAAAAGGGGCCCAAAAGAACGCGATGATAGACACGGCCGTCCAGTGTCACCAACTCGATGCGACCACTTGTTCCCTCCTCTTCAAACTGACGCACTGCCACGTCGGCCTTTTCAGGATCCAGAAATGAAGCAACCTGAAGCTCAAAACACTGCCTGGCAGGCAGGGGCGGAAGCGGTTCGGGAATTTCCGCGGCAATCTCCCTGCTGACCCGGTCCACAAGCCCCACAGTCCTCTCCTGTTTCATGTGAAGGCCGGAGCGAAGGGCGGCCGGAATAACCTCCAGCAGGCTGAATGGAACCCCGCCGTCGTGGGATCTTTTCGTCAGGGTCTTCTGCCAGACTCCCTCTCTCGTCCTGCAGGAAACCATTTCAAGCCCGACCGTCAGGACGATCTGGGAGTAAATCCCCAAAAAGGTCCGCTTATAGTTGAGGACTCTCCCGTAGATCAGGAAATCAGCCCGGAGCAGAGATCCGAGTTCAGCCGGTGAAAGGCCCTGCCACCCTATGTCCGACTCCTCGTCCGTCAGGCCAAGGAGTTGGTCAACCCGATTCGGCTCTACATCACGGTAATTTTTCGGGCTCAAATGGCTGTACAAGGCTGTGCGTACCAGCGGCCCAATATCGGGTTCTTCGGGCGGGGAATCAAAGGGAAGGATGACCAAGGTCTTGGGCCCCGGTTCGGCCAGGAGTTCCTCCAGGGAGGACTCACGCACCGATTCTCCTTGCTGGCGAGCGGAGCAGGAAATCATAAGGACTAAGGCGAAAACAAGTGGAATCAAACTCAAGCCGGGCATGGCCGGCAGACCAATCGACTTTGTCCGGACTCCTCCAGCCTTAGTCCGACGCATCTCGCCTCCGTCGTTGAAAACGACATGGGAGTTTCCAGGCATCAAGGCACTGGTAAGCCACTGCCCACCAGGCGTACTTTCGGGGTATTGTATGAAGTATAAGGAAAAGCCGTTTTGGTGTCAAAAGCAAACGGGAGTTTAGTGTTTTCTTGAAGCGTGTATGCGAGTATAATGAAATAATAAGAAGGCAATACGCCAACCCCAGAATGGAGGCCTTCATGGGACGTCATATCCAGGCGATAATCATGATCTCGTTTCTGGCTTTTCTCCCTGTTTCCGCAGCAGCCGGGGCCGAGTGCGTGGAGGGAGACTGCGATAACGGGAAAGGCACCCTAAAGCTCCCCGGAGGGACGATCTATGTCGGCCAATTCAAGGACGGCCGGTACCACGGCCGTGGCACCCTCACGTACCCCAACGGGACTGAATACGAGGGAGAGTTCCTGAACGGCGCCTTTCATGGATACGGGGTGTACTTGTTTGCGGACGGCGGCCGCTATGAGGGGGAGTTCAGGGACGGCAGCATCGACGGAAAGGGCAAGAGAGTTTTCTCCGACGGGACTCAATACGAGGGAGACTTCAAGAACGGGGCCTTTGACGGCCGCGGAATGCTAAGCCTGCCGGACGGGCGGTCGTACGAAGGGGAGTTCCAGGACAACCGCATACAGGGAGAAGGCGTTATGACCTTCCCCGACGGAAAGCAATACGAGGCCCGTTTTGAAAACGGGGTGCCGGTGGGAGACGGGACCCTCATTCGAGCGGGCGGAAGCAGGGTCAGGGGAAAATTCCGGGACGGCAAATTCTACGGAAGAAGATAGCCGTGTGGACCTTCAGGCCGGGGCCGCGACAGCAGATCAGCGATTGTACACCCGGCAAACGGCCTCCAGAACGCCTCCTGCCACGGCCAATCCCTTGTCTGATATGGTGTCCAGGTAACTGGTGTCCCCTCTCGGATCCACGTCCCCTACCTTCATGCCCCTTTTCACCTCAAGTCCAGGCCGGATGAGCCCACGCACAAGCCCGCCGATCTCGGAGGGCAACGGGGTTCCCGCCACATCGGCCACAATCCAGCCTGCCGAAATCACGGCGCCCAGCTCCACCTTGGCGACAAACACACCGTCGGCAGGGGCACGAAGGACCCGCTCGGCCGCGTATCCCCCGATAACACCGGGAACACCCGTGTCCGCGGCCGGCTCCCCTTCCGTCAGGACCCTGCCCAGGTTGTGTCCCCTCTTTGATTCCACCACCATGTGGACATCCCGGCCCGCACAAAATCCGGGTCCTACGCCTATCACCAGGGGCGCCATGTCCATGCGAATTCCGAGGTTCTTTTTGGCCAGGACGGCATCCACAAGCACATGGGGAGCCAGCTCGGAAAGCCTCTCCAGGTTCGGGTCCACGAGAATGGGGATCTCCCGCCTTTTGAGCACTTCCTCGGCATCTTCCGGTGTCTCGATCCGGCAGGCCCGCAGGCCCTGCACTTCGGCCGTCTCGTCCCATACGGCCTCGCAAAAAGAGACGCGCCTTCTAACCGCCAGTGGCCGAGCCGCCTCGGTCATGATAACCTTAAAGCCTGCCATGGTAAGCCGCCAGCCAATGGCCGAGGCCAGATCCCCGGCCCCCCGGACAACGATGCACAACTGGTTCAATTCCATACTGTCAGTTCTCCTTTGGTCACCGTTCGGGGCTTGTTCGTTCAGACGGAAACTAACACAACCGCAAGAGGTTTACAATGGCGGGAAGGCCGTTGCCCTTGCTCCTTGGACAGGCTCCATGACCGGATAAACGAACAGTGCATGACCCGAGATACGGAATTATGGATTGCCATGAACGTTTTGTTTAAAGGCCATTGACTCCCCGCTCCGGATAGTCCAGAATTTAGAAAAAGAGGAGAGTGATGGCCGCATCCAAATCCATCATGTGTCGCACGATCCCTGTGCAGGTACGGCGGGTCTTCCTGCTTATGTTCGTCATGGTCCTTTCCCTGCTTACCCATAATGCGGCCTGGGCTGAGAAAGAATACGGCATCCAGGTGGGATCCTACCAGGATATGGACAATGCAGTGGATCGGGTCAACTACTTGAAGCGGCTTGGTTACGAGGCTTTCTACCGTTACGAGACCGTGAAGAACAAGGGCAAGTGGTACCGGGTGTACATCGCGCGGTATCCGACACTGAAGAAGGCCGAAGAGGAAGCCCGGGCCCTTCGGGACCTGAAACTCATAGAGGCCTTTGACATACGCTTGCTGCGTGACGAGCCGGCAAAGCCGGCCGCCCAAGCCGCAAAACCGGTTAAGCAGGAAAAGCCCGCCCCGCCGAGCAAGAAAACCGAAGAAGTGGTCTACCTCCTTCACGTAAGCTCCTTCAAGGAAAAGGAGCATGCCGAAAAGGAAGCCCGGAAGCTCGAAGAGGCCGGGCAAGAGGCCTTTTACGTAGATGAAGAGCTTGCCGGCGGCAGGTGGTTTCGTGTCTACATCGGAAAGTTCGATACCGAAGGAGAGGCGCGGTCGGCCGGGGAGCAGCTCAAGAAGCAGGGGACCGTCTCCTACTTCAAACCCCTGAAAATAGATCGTGCGGCCCTTTCGGAAAAACAATAATCAAGACCGGCGGGCCGGAGTTCGGCCACAAGGAGGAGATTTACATGGCAGATGACACATTCAGACCTTATAGGGCGGAGGTCCTGGACGTTAAGGGGGACTGCAGCGCCGGGCACCGAAAAGGGGATGTGCTTTCCATAAGCTGCTATGACAGCGGAGGCCTTTGCGGTTTTTTTTATCACGACATCTTTCCCAGCCTGAGTGTTATGCAGACCGGGGGAAAATACCCATGGGCCTCCAGTGACGAGCTTGTCCTTGAATGCCCGGACCGAGAAAATGCGGTCACCCTGAAGATCACGCGGACCTGAGAGGAATCATGATGAGCCTCCCCGGTTTTCCTCATTGTCGTCGATGACAGCGCCGCAGGCTTCGCAGCGATAGTGGGTTCCGGGGATTTCATCTGGAGCGACCGCCTCGAAGTCCGAGTGACGCTCCCCACGGACCTCGAGGCATTCGGGACAGTACTCTCCTTCCAACTCGCTCCGGGAAATGGTCAGGTTACACCGGCGGCACCTGATCTTGTCCTTGTCCGGGCTCACCAGAACGAGCTTGAGATGCCGGCATTCCTCCATTTTCGGTTTCCTTGATCCTTTCTGCCAAACGCAGTCATCAATATCAATATCCCGGCAAAGAGGGGTGTTTTAAGAAGACCTAGTCTTCGAGAATCGCCGAATCTGAATCGCTGCGAAGAAGCACCAGGGTCGCCCCCCATCCTCCAGGACCGTCATCGAGCCGGTACTCGACCACCGATGGATGTTTTTCGAGGACGGAGTGTACGATGCGTCGCAGCACTCCCTTGCCCTTGCCGTGGATGATTCTAACCTCCCATACGCCCTTCTCCCGGCAAGCCTCCAGGTAATCTTCCACCACGGAAGCAGCATCCTTCGGAGAAAATGTATGGAGATCCAGGGTCCCGTCAATGGGGAGTTCCACTACTTCCAAGTCGTCCATGAAACTACACTCCCGGAAATTATCCCTTCTCTCCCCGCTCCTCCAGGCTCACCAGGGCATCCTCCGCCGCTTCGACCAGATCCGGATCCCGGGAAGCCTCCTTTAGCGCCGTCAATCTGGACTTCCATTCGGCGTCTCCAAACTCCCCGATCAGATAAATTATGTCTCCCTTGGCAGAGGTGTTCGCGGTTTCCATTCGATCCCAGAGCGGTTCCAGGGCCTCACGGGCCAGGACGGCATCTCTTTCGCCCACTGTCTCCATGGCCACCATTGCACCCAGCCTTAATGAGAAAAGATCTCCCGCCAGGAGATCAAGGACGCCGGGGAAAACCTGTTTCCGGTCGAGCATCATTTCAGCCAGGCCCTCGGCGTCCCCCGCCTGAATCAATCGAGCGAACGACTCCGCGCCCATCCGAGCCGGGTCGCCTCTAAGCAGTACGTCAGCGACCTCCTCGGCCCGGGCCTGTCCGGTAAAACGTATCCCGTCGGCCGTAAGCACGGTGGGAACCGCGCGAACTGCCTTTTCCTCCGCCTTTTCCCGGAAAAGCAGTCCGTCCGTGATTCGCACCGCTATGCGGGGATTGGCAAGAGGAAAAGGGGCAATGCGGCTGACCACCGCAGGACAGTTGGGACACTGGGTGGATACAAAGATGTCCAGCAGGGACGGTATGTTAACGGCTTCAAGCACCTCTTTGAGTTCACGAGGAAAGCCTCCGTCCTCTGCTGCCGCTTTGGAGATAAGATCCAGAAACGGTGCCAGTTCCCTGTCTACCGGTACCATGCGAATAGTCCAGGAGTCCCCGATGAGAATTGCGGGAAGCCCGCCCTGATCGCCGGTCAGCTCGCGGATGTCCACGGCAGGCGCATATGCCCGGAGCTGTTCGCAAAATCTCTCCAGGTAGGCTGTCCTCTCGTCTTCGGTCCTTACAAGAGCCAGTTCCACAGGTGCGGCCAGTTCACCGCTCCAGGCCCGAATGACCTCTCCTTGATCCTTTTCCAGGGCCTCCAAGCGATTCCTCCTTTTCACATGTCCTGATCGGAAACCTGTGACCCTCTGAACAGATTCCACCAAACGGATGGCGGTGCCGGTTCAGCCCAGGCCGTTCCAACGGAACCAAAGGGTGTCTGCACAGGCCGGGGCAAAGGGGGATTGCCTTTTCCAGACAAAAGGCAGCATAGCGGAAAGGACACTGCCTTGGCAAGCATTCGGCCCTCGCCCAAACTACGTCTTTGGAAAAAACCGCTTTTTTTGCTTCTGCCGCTGTTTTTTCCTTGCATTTGAGTGAAAACAGCGTATGGTTGACCCTCCACGAAGGATTTCCCCGGGTGGGAAATCGGTTTCAATCTACAGGGGCTGTAACATTTTGCTGAAGTGGCTGCCCGAGAGTTTGAAACGTGAGACATTGAAGAAAGGAGGGTGGCGAAATGGCAAATGGAACAGTCAAGTGGTTCAACGAGAGTAAAGGCTACGGCTTCATTGAGCAGGAAGACGGACCGGATGTGTTTGTGCATTATTCAGGCATCACGGGAAACGGCTTCCGCTCGCTCAACGATGGGGACCGGGTGACCTTTGACATCGAGCAAGGGCAGAAAGGCCCTGCTGCAACCAACGTAACCATCGTGTAAGACACACTATAAGGTTAACGTGCGCGCCGCCTGATAATGGCGGCGCGTTTTTTTTGCCTGTCCGCCTCATTCGCCCTGCGCCCTTTATTTCAATTGCTGACTTCCTCAAAATCGTACTTATCTTGAAAAAAGTGATGATCAGGCAGGAACCCGTCTTCTCATGGGGCGGTTCTATTTGAGGTCAGGCATGAAAAACCTCGGACCATATACAAATGCGTTGTTCGCGGCTGCCCTTGCAGTTGTTTTTGCGGCTTTCCCTGCCGTGACAGCGCATACTGATGGAGGAAAGGACACACACATGACGGACAATGTCGACAACCCAAAAAAAGCCACATTTGCCGGCGGGTGCTTCTGGTGCATGGAATCCGACTTTGAAAAGGTGGAAGGCGTCATCGAGGCCATATCGGGTTACATTGGCGGCCACGTGGAAAACCCCACATACGAGCAGGTCTCCACCGGCACCACAGGGCATGTTGAGGCCGTGGAGGTCCACTACGACCCGTCCAGGATAACCTACCAACAACTCCTCGACGTGTTCTGGCGTCACGTGGATCCAACAGATCCGGGAGGACAGTTCGTGGACCGGGGCTCCCAGTACCAAACAGCCGTCTTCTACCATGATGAAGAGCAGAAACAACTGGCCGAGGAATCCAAAAGGGATCTCGAGGCCTCAGGCCGCTTCCGTAAAATAGTTACCCCTATTCTTGCCGCGGGTCGCTTTTACAGGGCCGAGGATTATCACCAGGACTATTTCAGACGTCAGTCCTCGAAGTACAGATCTTACAGAACGGCGTCCGGCAGGGACGGTTTCCTGGAAAAGGCATGGAAAAAGAAAAGTTCCGTTTCAGTCCCCATGTCCGTTTCCAATGAAGGCGGAAGGAAATATGTGCGGCCGGCCGACGATGAGATCCGTCACAGACTGACCCCTTTGCAGTATCAGGTCACACAGAAGGACGGAACCGAGCCTCCTTTCAAGAACTCCTACTGGGACGAAAAACGGGAGGGGATCTACGTGGACATAGTCTCGGGCGAACCCCTGTTCAGTTCCAGGGACAAGTTCGACTCAGGGACGGGCTGGCCCAGCTTTACAAGGCCCCTGGTACCCGAAAACATAGTGGAAAAGGAGGATAGAAGCCTCTTTTCCGTGCGCACCGAGGTGCGCAGCAGGCACGCGGACTCCCACCTGGGGCACGTGTTCCCAGACGGACCGCCCCCCACGGGCCTTCGCTACTGCATCAACTCGGCGGCCCTGAGGTTCATCCCCAGGGAAGACTTGGAGCAGGATGGCTACGGCTTTTTTTTGGCTGATTTCAAGGAGGAATAGAATTTTATCCCGATAAGGCTTTCGTCATGATTTCCCTTTTCAGACGCTGGATACCATGGAAGTTTTTGGTTCGTCGAACGGCCAAGGCCTATGGCTTTATAGACCCGCTCAACCTTATCGCCCGCATCCGTAGGTTCTCTCAACCCTCAGAGGTGGCCGAGCCGCTCGAGCTTATTCGCGCGGGAATCGTGTTTCACGCCAGGGGCCTGGTCAACACCAAGGCTATTCAACACAACCTGGACTGGATCTGGCCTTACTGGGTGGAAAGACAATTCAACCCCAAAGACCCCTCTTTCATACCCAGGGCCTTCTCCATCACCCACGTGAACCTGACGCACCGGAACTGGACAGCCTTGGGCCGTCCCGACCTGGCATGCTATCCCATCGTGGATCCAAGAGGGCTCGTTACCCCTCTTTTTGACGGCTGGTCCCTGGACATATGGCTCCTGCCCCATGAGGGACCGCCGCTGATCCCTTCCCGGGCCAAGGAGGCGGAGCAGGGGCTGAAGTATGTCCCGGACCCCAGGGTGACTACAGTATGCCGCTCCAGGGAAAGCGCGATCGAGACGACAGTGCGGATGGAAGGCACCCGAACCGCCCCTGTTCTCGAAATCGCAGCTAAAGGTAACTGCGGGAAAGGGGGCCGGCTCGCCGTGGCCGTAAGACCTTACAATCCGGAAGGTGTTCAGTTCATCGAACGTATCGAGACCGGCACAAACGGCGCGGGGTGGATCGTTGATGCCAAGACCCCGGTCGATTTCGACGAAGCTCCGGAAGAGATCCTTTACTCCGATTACAAGGAAGGGGATGTCTTCCGGAAATCCACGGCATCCCGGCACGGCGGTAATAGCTCATCCGTCCGTTGCGCCGTAGGCCTTGCAACTTCGGCCGCGCTCTTTAACCTTCCCCCCGGTGCGAGCCGCGAAATCCGGATCCGCGTGGGTCTCGAAGGGGGAAAGGAAAAGACAAAGGCAGGCCCCAAGACGGGAAATGCGACACCGGCCGAAGCCTGGGCTCAATGGATTTCGGAGGGCGCCCGGTTGGAGGTCCCCGACGAGAGGGTTCGCTTTCTCTACGATACTTCCCTTTGCACCCTCCTCATGCTCTCAGCCGACGAAATCGTCCCCGGACCTTACACCTACCGAAGGTTCTGGTTCAGGGACGCCTGCCTCATGCTCGAAGGTCTTCTTTGCGCGGGATTCACGAACAGATGCAGGCGAATTCTCGACGGGTTTCCCGAACGCCAGAAGCTTTCAGGATACTTTCAGAGCCAGGAAGGCGAGTGGGACTCCAACGGACAGGTCCTCTGGATCTACGACAGGTTTGAACAGCTCACGCGCAGGGTACCGGATCGAAAATGGATATCCGCCGTGACCAAGGGGGCGGCCTGGATTAAAAAGAAACGGATTAGGACCGGAACGGACCTGCCACACGAAGGCCTCTTTCCTCCTGGATTCAGCGCCGAGCACCTGGGCCCGAACGACTATTATTACTGGGACGTCTTCTGGGCAATGGCCGGGCTTCGCGGGGCCGCCCGCCTGGCCGCCAGGTATAGTTCCGCCGAGGAAGGAAGGGCACTGGCAAAAGAGGCCGCGGACCTGGAAAGGGCCGTTTTCAGAAGCATCCGTTCAAACCCCTCGTTCCGGGAAATGGGGGCGGTCCCGGCGGCACCCTACCGGCGGATGGATGCAGGCGCGGTGGGGTCCCTCGTGGCGGACTACCCCCTCCGCATTGTACCGCCCGGCGACCCCGGTTTTCTCGGGACCGTGAATTTTCTCATGGAAAACTGCTTTTACGAGGGCGCCTTCTTTCAGGACATGATACACTCGGGTATAAACCCATACCTGACTCTGGCCATAGCCCAAACACTTCTGAGGGCCGGGGACACCCGCTACCGAGATCTCTTGGCGCGCATAAGGGATCTGGCCTCCCCCACCGGACAGTGGCCCGAGGCCATACATCCCTGGACCGGCGGAGGTTGTATGGGAGACGGGCAGCACGGCTGGGCAGCTGCAGAGTTCGCCCAGCTGATCCGCAACATGTTCGTGAGGGAAGAACACGACCGGCTCGTCATAGGATCCGGTATACTTCCCGAATGGATCGAAACGGATTCTCTTCTCTCGTACGGGCCTACCCTGACGGCCTTCGGCCGGGTCCACGTCCGCCTGGAAAAGTCAAAAGATGATCAGATACACCTGCAACTGTTCCCGGAATGGCACGAAGCCCCTCCCGCAATAGAGGTCAGGGTACCCGGTTATGGGAGGACAAGAATCACAAACGAGGATGAGCCCGTAATCTTGAACCCAGTCTAGGAGAAGCCCCATGAACATCTGCATGTTCACAAACACCTACCTTCCCCATGTAGGGGGTGTGGCACGCTCGGTGCAGGCCTTTTCAAAGGACCTGCAGCGACTGGGACACCGGGTACTCATCGTGGCCCCCGAGTTTTCCATGGACGAGGAAACCGATGACAACGAACTGGAAGTTCTCCGGGTCCCGGCCATTCAGAACTTCAACGGCAGCGACTTCTCGGTCCGGATAGCTGTTCCGTTCCTTATCAAGAAGACCGTCGACAAGTTCGATCCGGACATCATCCACAGCCACCACCCGTTTCTCCTGGGCGATGCGGCTATGAGGGTCGCACGGCGGCGAAAGAGGCCGGTGGTCTTCACGCACCACACGCTTTACGAGCGATACACCCATTACGTCCCCATGGACTCTCCCGGCATGAAACGTTTTGTCATCAACCTCTCAACTGAATATGCAAACATGTGCACCGCCGTAGTCGCGCCAAGCCTAAGCGTTGCCGAGCTCATTCGGGAGAGGGGGGTTCAGACCCCCATAACCGAAATCCCCACGGGGGTGGACCTCCACTTCTTCGCTTCGGGCCGTGGAGAGGCTTTCCGCTCATCACACAAGGTGCCTGGCGACGCAACTGTTCTCGGCCATCTGGGCCGTCTGGCCCCTGAGAAAAACCTGGACTACCTGGCCGAGGCCGCAACACGGTGCATGAAACAGCGGGAAGACCTCTGGTTCCTGGTTGTGGGAGACGGGCCCAGCCGTGCCGGAATCGAAACGCTCTTTCGCAATGAAGGCCTCGCATCCCGCCTTGTCGCCCCGGGCTCCTTGACCGGGCAAGCGCTTGCCGACGCCTACGCCGCCATGGACCTCTTTGTGTTTTCGTCTACTTCCGAGACCCAGGGCATGGTACTGGCCGAAGCCATGGCGGCTGGAACTCCGGTAATAGCCCTGGATGCCTCCGGGAGTCGCGAGGTGGTTGAAGACATGAAAAACGGCCGGCTGCTTCCAGCCGAGAGCACGACCGAGGATTTCGCCCGCGCAACCCTCAAACTCCTGGGCGATTCAACCGCCCTGGCAGAGGCCCGACGGCATGCGCTCGAGACGGCCCGCTCCCTCAGCCGTCAAGCCTGCGCCGCCCGGCTGGAGACCCTTTATGAATCGGTCCTGGCCGGAGAAACACACTCGTCAAAACGGCAGGAAGCCTCCCTGGCTCTCTGGGAAGCCCTTCTGGAATCAATCAAGGCCGAGTGGGAGCTGATAAGCGGTAAAACAACCGCTGTGGTAGACTCCATCAAGCCTTCCTGATCTGACATGTGCCGGGCAATGCATTGACTCCACGTCCGGGCCTTGAACCCGAAATAGCTTGACAGTCCCCATGGGCAACGAGAAAATTTCAGCCTCTCTTGCGTGTGCCCCAATCAGGAATTTGAGCTTGTACAGGCAATACCACTGTCGGTCATTTATCAATGCGATATTGCGAAACCGCGACCCCTGGAGGTGCAAAGGTCATGTCAATTCCCCGCCCGTCACACTCACTCTTGCACTCGATGCTAGTCCTGGCAGCGTCAGCCGGCCTCGCCCTATGCCTGCCAATCTCCTCTTCCGCCACGCAGAATTCAGCGACGCTCGTCTTCGAGGAGGCCCCCCTCCCTGAGGTCCTCTTCCTGTGCGGCGAGCCCGTGCCCTTGGAACGGTGGGAGGTTCGGGAGATGCTGGACCGTGAACTCAGCATTTCGATGTGGAACCAGGCCCAGGTCTTCATGTGGCTCAAGAGGGCCGGGCGTTACTTTCCATATATCGAGAAGCGGCTCAAGGAGGAGGGCCTGCCGGACGACCTGAAATACCTGGCCGTAGCTGAAAGCGCGCTGATCATGGATATTCGTTCCTCCAGGGGAGCCATGGGCCCCTGGCAGTTCATGCCGGCCACGGCTCGTCAAATAGGGCTTCGCTACGACAATATGATCGATGAACGCCGCGACTTTGAGCGGTCAACCACGGCGGCGTTCCAGTACCTCAGGAGGCTGCACGACATTTTCGGGAACTGGGCGCTGGCCATGGCCGCGTACAACTGCGGCAAGTCCCGATTAAGAGACCAGATGAAACGCCAGAAAGCTGACAGCTTCTACAGGCTCAGCCTTCCTCTCGAGACCGAGCGGTACATCTACCGTATCGCCGCCATAAAGCTGATCCTGGAAAACCCGGGCGGGTACGGGTACAGAATTCCACCAAGCCGCGTTTACCGGCCGATTCCCTGCGACCGCGTCGAGGTGAACTCCAGGGGTGTTGTACCCATGGTGGAAGTGGCCGAGGTCATAGGTGCGGATGTCAAAATGATCAAGGACCTCAATCCTCACATCCTCGGCTACAACATGCCGCCGGGCCGATATGTCGTCAATGTCCCAACCGGCCAGGGGCCCCTGATGGCCAGGGCTGTCGAAAAAATGAGCAGGACATACGCCGGCACAGGCGGCGGTCCCATAACCGGAGATCTATATATAGTGCAACGGGGCGATACCCTTAGCAGCATATCCAAACGCTCCGGCGTTCCCGTCGCCACCATCAGGTCCATCAACGGCATACAGGGATCGCTGATACGTATAGGGCAGCAGCTGAGATTGCGGCCCTGACTGTCTCACTCACCGATGATCTTGACCAGGACCCGCTTCTTACGCCGGCCGTCAAATTCACCGTAGAAGATGCGCTCCCATGTTCCGAAATCCAGGCGGCCTTTTGTTATTGCCACCACTACTTCCCTTCCCATAATCTGGCGTTTCATGTGCGCGTCCGCGTTGTCTTCACCCACGTTATGGCGATAAGAGGACACCGGCTCGTGGGGAGCCAGCCGCTCCAGCCACTCCTCGTAGTCCTGGTGAAGTCCGGACTCGTCATCGTTGATGAACACGGATGCAGTTATGTGCATGGCGTTGCAGAGGAGCAGGCCCTCTTGTATGCCGCTTTCCTTCAGGCACTCCTCCACCTCGGGTGTTATGTTGATCAGTGCGCGCCTGGTCGGCACGTGGAACCAGAGTTCCTTCCGGTAACTCTTCATGATCTCTCCTTTCTGGACCGAGCCCTGTATTCGCGTAGAACTCGAGCTCCGTGTATTGCATGCGGCGTTTTCAGAGACACACTGCTGAGTTAAGCCGGCTCTTCGACGGCGGAAAGCTCTTCCGCCTCAGGAAACGCCAGATCCGCCACGCAGGGAAAGTGGTCCGACGGATAACGGCCGTCTTCAAAGTCCTTGAGGATCCGGACGTCCTTGACAACAAGACGGCGGCCGGCCAGGACCCAGTCTATTCGAGCGCTCCGTGGAATCCCATCAAAACCATGGTTGGTGTAGGAGGATTCCCCTTCCTCCAGCCCCATGTGCCGCCACGTGTCGACGAGGCCGGTCTTCTCAGACGTCAGGACCTCGTGAACCCTGGAGCCGGGCGAATCGTTGAAGTCGCCCATGACAACTACCGGGACCGCCCGGCTCGAGACCCAGCCGGCCAGCAACTGTGCCTGTTGGTATCTCGCCTCGATACCCATGTGATCCAGATGTGTAACCACCGCCCAGAGGCAGGATCCCGATGTGCGGCACCTCAGCCTCGCCGCGCTCATCATTCGCGGAAAAGCGCTGTCCCAGTCCTTGCTCAGGTTTATCCGGGGGGTCTTGGAGAGCCAGAACTCCTCGCGTTCCATGACTTCAAACGAGGTTTTGCGTACAAAAAGGGTGGGGTATTGGGATGTATCGTCTACCAGGCGATTCGCCGTCTGCATGGCGTATTCCGGGAGCTGCCCGCTGAGAAAGAGGAGTTGAGACCACTTCCCTTCTTGGGTCCCCAGGACGTCAGGCGCGTATCTTTTGATCAGGCGGACTACGAAATCCCGCCTGTTTGCCCAGGAGTTCTCACCATCCCGATCGTTCTCGAATCGCAGGTTGAATGTGATAAACCTCACGCCGTCTCCTCCTCTTGCTCTGACGGATGAATCCCGCAGATATCACGCTGGACTGTCCCGGCCGGATGTGATCCATTTGCCATCACTGCACCAAACCCCGGCATTGATCCATACCCGTTCACCCGCATCTCGTCTCCAAGCCGGGCGCTATACGAGTTTCTTTTCACGGAGTATCTTTTCGTGGAGTTCTTCGAAGATCATTGCCGGCAGGTCACCGTTCCTGTCGTCACGAAGCCGCAGCCCGGCGGCATCCGCCGGGCATCGCGGCACACACAGCCCGCAGCCTATGCACCATTCCGGATCAACCACCGGGAGGTCGTCTTCCATGGTAACCGCCTCCACCGGACAGATATGGACGCACTCTCCACAGCCGGTACAGGCGTCAGTGTCTGTTTCGCGCAGGAAATAGGTGGCCATGATGAGGTCCCTGGGGATTTTACGACGCCTGATAGTCCCGACGTTCCAGCACGAACACCCGCAGCAGTTACAGTTGTGCTTGATGTTTCCACCGGCATTGTCGACAAAATGGACCAGCCCCTCTTCGGCTGCATAGGCCACCAGGTTCTCAGCCTCTTTCCGGGTGATTTCACGGCCCAGGCCACGGTCGATCACATATCGAGCCATCTCGTCGAACTTTATGCAGACCTCCGTGGGATGGCCGCATTCGCGCCCGCGGAGGCGAGCCGTAATGCGGCAGGCACAGTGGCACACCGCGAATTCACGGGCCTTCTCCAGGACGCCCTCCATGGCGTGGTGGGGAAACACCGCCTGCATGTCCGGTGTCAGGGAGCCGGACACCGGGACATAGCGGTAAGGCTGCGTCTCGGACCCGTAGGCCGCCTGTGTGACTTTTCGGTTGAAGTACTTGGCCACCAGCCCTGCCATATGCCGCGCCGTGTCAGTGTCCTCGCCCCTCCAGAAATAGAGCTGCGGGAACCCGAACCCCACCTGTTGAAGGGCATAGCCCGGAAGCCCCTTCTCCGTCCGGGCGCAGAACAGAAGCCCCCTGCCGGCCAGCTCCTCAAGTGTATGAATCACCTCTTCCCGGGGAAGATCCACCAGCGGAACGACCTCCGCCGCCGGAACGGGACGCAGCGGCGCCACGCGCGTGGGCAAGGCCAGGGCTACGAGGGCCTCTTTCGGGCTGAAATTGTCTCGAAGGATCTCCACAAGGTCTTCGGTAACCGGGTATCCCATACCCAGTGTTGAGAGATGCTCCGCCAGTCGAAGGTGCACATCGCCGCTCTTTCCCATTATTTCAACTCTCCTGTTCACAGAAACCTTGCAGGGCATTCATCCAGAGTTCCCGAGTGCCCTGATATGATCGATCACTTGCAGAGAATTCAGGTTCAAACAGCTTACAGCAGGGCGATGGGTATGGCAACCCGGGCTCCGGTCTTTCGGCCTTATCTCGTGTCCTTGTTTCTCTCATTGAACTCACCGTGAAGAAACTAATCAAGGCTTTTCGCCGTTTCAAACACCCCTCTGCTCTGGTATACTCTTAGTGTAACATGAGAAGAGTCTATGCCAACGCCCCCGGCTTCAGAAAGGAGTATACCCCATGAACACCGGCGAATTGGATCCGGAACTCCCCCTTATCCAGGATGCAGACCTCTACGGCAAGGTGGTGCTCGTAAGGGTCGACCACAACGTGGCAAAGAAGGGCAAGATCAAAGACCCATTTCGAATCGATGCCGGTTTTCCCACCTTGTACCGGATTGCAGAGCAGGGAGGGCGTCCCATCCTGATGACTCACGTGGGTCGCCCAAGGGACAAAAAGACCGGCAAAATCACGGAAGACGGCAGGGAATCCGTACTGCCCATCGCGGATTACCTCGAGAAAAAGCTGGATGCCAGATTCGTGGTGCCCGAACTCGAGGCAGACGGGGACCAGGGAATCCGCGACATCGACGACTCTATCAATGACTATATAAGGCAGCTCAAAGAAAGGCGCATCAGTGGTATATACCTGCCCAACACACGCTGCTTTCAGGGAGAGGAAGCAAAAGGAGAGGCCCGGGATCGATTAGCTTCGCAGCTGGCCGCCCTGGCCGACATCTATGTCAACGATGCCTTCGGCTCCTGGCAGCCTCACGCCTCCACCTTCGATGTAACACGTCATCTACCATCCTTTGCCGGGGTTCTCCTTCAAAAGGAACTCCTGCACCTCAAGCAGGTCCTCGAGCCCCGGAGGCCCTTTGTGGCAGTTGTGGCCGGGGCAAAGTATGACACGAAAATCGGGCCCCTCCGGCGAATCTATGAGCGTGTCGACCACTTGATCCTGGGTGGTGTCATATACAATGCCTACCTCTCCGCCAAGTACGGGATTCACGTGAGAGGGGTCGGGGATGAGGATGTACGTGCGGCCCGGGAACTGGTGGACATGGACAAGGATTCGAAAAAGATCGTGGAATTGCCTGCCGTTGAAGAGTCGGAGACACTCGATTCGCGGGAGCAGGGTCGCTTTCGGACCCTGCGGGTGGGGGATTTCGAACAAGGACGGGAATACGGCCCGTTTCTGGATGCAGCTCCCGAGTCCTTTGACGACCCGGAAGTCTTTCGAGTCCTGAGTTCGGCGGGGACCATCTTTGTAAACGCGGTTATGGGCCTCGTCCCCCACTTCTACAGGGGAACGGAGCGCCTCAACCGCGAGATCGCTCGAAACCGTGACGCACGAAAGCTGTTCGGGGGCGGCGACACGCTCCAGGAATTCAAGAACTTGACCCCAGGCCTTTACATGTCGGCCGTGGACGATCCTTCCTACTATTTCTTCACAGGCGGGGGAACGGTGTTGAAGGCCATCGAGGAGGGGTCACCATACGCCCTTGCTCCTGTGGAGGCCCTTATGGAAAACCTGAGACGCCGGCGTTCATCCTAACGCGGCCTGCAGACCACCTTGTCGCTTCCAATGCAAACGGCCCTGCTCCACACCAAGGAACCAGTGGAGCGGGGCCGTGACATGAAGACGAACCGCCAAGGCGGCTTTTCCGCCCCGGTCTCGTTTTCTATTAAAAGTTTTCCACCCTTCTCGACTCCCGGTTTGCCGCCATTCCACGAATCCTCTGAATCTCACCCTCGCTTTTCCGTAGTTCCTGTTCGAGTGTCCTCATATACACCTTCCTGTCTTCCCGGCTGTCCGCCACCTTTCGGGCACGGTAGATGGCGTTGAGCTGTATTTCGTCGATCATGATCCTCTCCTCGTTGGTCAAGTTGGGATCATTCAACGCCTCGTTCATAATTTCCTGGGCAAATGGTTTCCTGTCAGTCATGCCTTCTCCTTTTCCGTCCGGTATCCAGACGCACGAAAGCCCGCATCAAGGCGGGCTGTTCTATTCGTCCACCCGGCGTAACATTATTTCACATATATAAAGATAGAGCAGTGATTGAAGTATGTCAAGGGGCCATAATGGGCGCAGCCTGTGTCCATGGTTCGTGTTGACACATCTTAAGGAGGATTTCAAGCCTTATGGACGGAATTCCGTTTCTGGTACGCCATGAGGTCATGCCGCAGCCAACCCGGGACATCCACCTTCTTGAAGGTGTCCAGGTTTATGCAGACGGTTACGTTGTGGCCTTCGGCCACGGGCATGTTCTCCTCTCCCAGGCGGTAGGCCTTGTAGCCCCATACAATAGAGGCGTTCCCGATCTGCTTCACGCTTACTTCAACGCCTATGTGATCTCCGAACTGAAGAGGCCGTCGAAAATCCGCTTCCAGGTGAACAGTGGGAAAGGCGATCCTCTGCTTTGTCAGGACGGTGGCGTAGTCGATTTCCAGTTCAGCGCCGAAGAACTCCTCCAGTGCGACGTGAAAATAGTGTACGAACCGCGGGTAATAAACAATCCCTGCGTTGTCTATGTCCCCGAACCGGACCTTCAAGTGAGCACAATAGGCCATTCCATATTCCTCCCTTCTCTATATTCAACGCAATGCCAATCACGAGGTTTAAATAGTGTCTCCTGCACCCGGTCCGGGCATGAGTTATCTATGACAAAAGCTGTCAGATCGAGTTTTTTACTTATTTACCAGCGTCCCCGGGTATTCTTTTCCGCTATGATGCCGGCTACGGCCCTGTCGGCCCCCATCAGCCCTTCGTGGTA
>CAYVDE010000027.1:0-31683 GCA_964450535.1 uncultured Desulfobacterales bacterium | reverse complement strand
GGGAGCGTAGGAAGTCCCAGGCCCCCGGAGCCCGACCGGATTTTCATGCGCGGGGATGGCAACGGATTGCCATGTGCGTTTGGGTGAGTGTGCCTTGGCGCTGTACCCTTGGCCGGTCCTGCGAAAGCCTTTTGTCCGGCCCACATAGATCCAGTTTGATGCCTTGTAGACGGTTCCATGGAATAGCTGAGGATCCACGAAGGTCTCCAACAAGACCACCGGATGTCGAAATCTTTCCTGCCAGTCGATGCACAGCCTCTTCTGGCACAACGAAAGGATGCGAGAAGCCAAGTTGGGAATATGACACTGCGGCAGGATCAGGAAGCGGCTGTTATTGGTCAAAAGGTGCAGGCGATCATACTGACGGCGGAAGTCCCATCCGATCCAACGCTCGCGGACTGCGCACTTCCAGGCCGCGGCCGAAAAGGTCAGAAGGGCTACCCATTCATCGCGCCAGGAGGCCACGTACCAAAGGGTCTCGCCGTGCTTGGGCAGAGCCCCCCAGGTAGTGATAGGCCTGGATTCGCTCCTGGAAACACTGCTCCTCAGACGGATAAACCGGCCGGACAAGGACTTCCTTCAGGTTCAAGACAATCACCTCGATCACATGGATAAGGCGCAAGGCACACAACCTCATATACCTCATCCATCGGAGATTGTTCAGAACTATATGTAACTACATTAAGCGGTTAGTTTTTTGTTCAAGAACGAAATCACCGTGGGTGTTGCGTCACAGGGGGTTGACAAAGGCAACGTCAGGGAATATTAAGTTCTTCTTTACTGTATTTCCCTTGGCGGCAAACAAAATGGATGACATAATGGCAAAGAAAACTTCAAAAGGAAGCATTAAAATAGACAGAGAGCTATGTAAAGGATGCTATTTATGTATCGAAGTATGTCCAAATAAAAATATTCAGATTTCCAATAAATTAAATCAAAAAGGATACTATCCGGCGCATTTCGAGCAAAGCGATGAAAACCGTTGTACGGCCTGTGCCCAGTGCGCCGTCATTTGTCCTGACGTCGCGATCGAGGTATACCGTGACTGAAAAACAGTTGATGAGAGGAAGCCACGTTATCGGCGAGGCCGCGGTTCGCGCGGGGTGCCGTTTCTACGCCGGATATCCCATAACCCCACAGAACGAACTGACAGAGTACATGTCCGAGGCCATGAACCGGACCGATGGGGGCACCTTTGTCCAGGCAGAGAGCGAACTGGCCGCCGTAAACATGATAATCGGAGGGTCAATGGCCGGGGCCCGTGTAATGACAAGCTCTTCAAGCCCCGGTATCAGCCTGAAACAGGAGGGTATCAGCTATCTTGCGGCCCAGGAGCTTCCCGCCGTAATCGTCAACACCATGAGGGGTGGACCGGGACTCGGCAACATCGCCCCTTCCCAGGGCGATTACTTTCAGGCCACCCGCGGGGGGGGGCACGGAGACTACCGCAATATCGTCCTCGCCCCGGCCTCGGGCCAGGAATTGGCGGACCTGACCAGGACCGCCTTTTACTACGCGGATCGCTACAGGACACCGGTCATGATCTTAGGCGACGGTATGATGGGGCAAATGATGGAACCCGTTACGTTTCCGGATCCTCTGGACCTCTCTGAACTGCCTGAGAAGCCCTGGAGACTTGACGGGGCGCGTAATCGGCCGAGAAGGCTGATCCTCTCCCTGCTCCTCGACACCGCCGTGGAAGAGGGACTCAACTGGAAGCTCTTTCGCAAATATGAAACCATCACCCGGGAGATCTCGTCCGCCGAGACCTTCCTGACCGAGGACGCCCGTCTCGTAGTCATCGCATACGGTACCGCCGCAAGAATCGCCAAGGGCGCAATCAAGGCCCTGCGGGAAAAGGGGTTTAGAGTCGGTATGGTCAGACCTGTGACACTATGGCCCTTTCCCGAACGCGTGATTCAAGATATGAGCCGCACAGTACACGACTTCCTTACATTTGAGATGAGCACGGGTCAGATGGTGGAAGACGTAAGGCTGGCCCTTGAAGGACGAGGGCGGACCCACTTTTACGGCAGACCCGGAGGAACCATTCCCACCCCGGATGAGATAGCGGGCGTCATTCACACCCTGTATGACCGCCGCAGGCTGGGCGGGATTCCCTGACGGGCCGCGGGGACATAGGGCATATGACACCGCGGAAGCCCCGGAATTGAGGAAGTATCATGTCAAAAAAGATCTTCGGTAAGCCAAGATACTTGAAAGACGCCGTATTTCACTACTGCCCGGGATGCGGACACAGCATCATACACCGCCTTGTGGCCGAAGTGTTCGACGAACTCGGCATAGGCGACCGGGTCGTGGGGGTTCCACCGGCTGGGTGCGCCGTTCTGGCATACAACTATCTCGACGTGGACATGGGAGAGGCGGCGCACGGCAGGGGGGCCGCCGTTGCCACAGGAATCAAACGTGTTCTTCCTGACCGCATCGTATTTACCTACCAGGGCGACGGAGACATCGCCGCCATCGGTACCGCAGAGACGATACACGCGGCGAATCGAGGAGAAAACATAACCGTCATCTTCGTTAACAACGGGGTTTACGGCATGACAGGCGGGCAGATGGCCCCCACAACTCTGCTGGGACAGAACTCTACCACTACGCCCGGCGGCCGGGACCACTTACGGGACGGCACGCCTCTCGATCTGAGCCGGATGCTGGCCGTGACCGGGGGAAGCGCATACATAGAGCGAACCGCGGTACACACGCCCAAGCACGTCCGACGGACCAAAAAAGCCCTTACCAAGGCGTTCAAGATCCAGATGCAGGGCCTGGGGTTCTCTCTGGTCGAGATTGTCTCCCAGTGCCCTACGAACTGGAAAATGTCCCCTGTGGATTCGTGCCGCTGGATCGAAAAAACAATGCTGTCGGCTTACCCTCTAAAGGTGATAAAGGACGAGGTGGGCGACATCTGATAGAAACAGAAACACGCGGAAGGACATGGGTCTATGATTAAGGAAACAATATTTGCGGGATTCGGGGGCCAGGGCGTCCTCATGATGGGCTACGTGTTCGCCGTGTCGGTCATGCGGGACGGCATGCACGTGACCTACCTTCCATCTTACGGCGCCGAGGTTCGCGGGGGGACCGCCAATTGCACGGTTGTGGTCTCCGACGAGGAAATCGCCTCTCCCGTGTCTTCTTCTCCCGACCATGTAGTCGTCATGAACAACCCCTCCCTCCTCCGTTATCAGGGAGTAATTCGGTCGGGCGGCACCATGATGATCAACGACAGCCTGGTTGAGGCTGAACTCGTCCGTGACGATGTGGAGGAAGTTCGAGTCCCGGTAACCGAAATAGCCAACGAACTGGGCAGCCCCCGCATCGCAAACATGATCATGCTGGGGGCCTTTGCCGCCAAGTCGGGGCTTACCAGCCTTGATTCACTGATGAACGGCCTCACTGAAATCGTAAAGGGCAAAAAGGCCTCCATCATGGAACTCAATCGGAAGGGCATGGAACGAGGTGCCCGGTACGCCACAAAAAGTCTCTAATAACATCGGGACCGCCGCCGGCATTGAATTCTCATGCCACCCGGGACCAGCGGCCCGCCTGAAGGATGGATGCCCATGAAAAGCGTAAAAGAAATCGAGCTCACCCTGAAAAACGAACCCGGCCGTCTATCGGAGATTACCGACCTGCTAGGGACCGGCCGTATCAGAATCATTGCCTTTTACGTGTCCACCCGGGGAGACGAGGGACGGTTGAACTTTGTCGCCGACAATCCGGACAAGGCGGTCCACCTGCTGTCAACAGCCGGCCACACACTGGAGACTCACGACGTGATCGCCTGTGAAATACCCGATCATCCCGGAGGGTTCAGCGCCGTTCTCAGGCCCCTCAAGGAAGCTGCCATAAATGTCGACTATGTATACCCGTGCCTCTCAGCCGGAGAGAGGACCGTACTTATAGTCAGGGCCCATCCAGTGGAGGACGCAATACGTTGCCTTGAAGGGGAGTGGATACGAGTCCTCGGCGAAGAGGCCTACGCCCTTTAACCGGTTTTCCCAGCGCCGCGAAACACTTCATCCTGCCTGGCTCTTCTTTGGACTCGCTGTAATAATTCCGGTGACGGATAGCGGCCCTTTGTTCGACTTCATTCCCTTCGCGTGCTTCGTGTCCTTCGTGGTAAAAAGGAAGTAATCCACCCACGAGGGCACGAAAAATAAAAGCATCATATGCATGAAATGTCCATAGCTCAGAGCCTCGTGGAACTCCTTCAGGAAGAAATGCAAAAGGCCGGCGCCCGGACACTTCGAACCGTCCGCCTGGAAATCGGGCGTCTGTCGGGCATAGTTCCGGAGGCCCTGTCTTTCGGGTTTCAGGTCGTCACTGCGGGCACGGAACTGGACGGGGCCGAATTGATTATGGATATCATTCCCCTTCGTTGCGCATGCAGGGAATGCGGGGGCGAATTTGAGATGGAGGATTACGACTTTCACTGTCTCCTGTGCGGAGGGAACGAGATCGACCTTCTCTCGGGCCGGGAACTCTCGGTCAAAGAGATAACAGTCGACTGACCACATCGCCGCACCGGCCGT
This sequence comes from uncultured Desulfobacterales bacterium, assembly GCA_964450535.1. GTDB lineage: Bacteria > Desulfobacterota > DSM-4660 > Desulfatiglandales > HGW-15 > JAIPEI01. Next base: position 27,124 of record CAYVDE010000027.1, on the reverse strand, counting down.
TTTAGGGCGTACGGCGGGCGGCCTTATCCTTCCGGCCTTTTTCCCGTCTTCAGCCGTCAGCCTTTTTCCTTGCTCCTTCAGGTGTGATCGATGACAGGGTCACACTCTTCCAAAGAAAAACGGGGTCCGCCATGAAAACCATATCGGTGGTGCGAAACATTCTGGAGGCCAATAATCGAATCGCCCGGCAGAACCGGGCGATCTTTGACAAGAATCACCTCTTTGTAATCAATCTCATGAGTTCTCCAGGATCCGGGAAGACCACCCTCCTCGAAAAAACCATAGACGCCCTCAAGGATGACACTCGTATCGGTGTCATAGAAGGGGATATCCAGTCCTCTTACGATGCGGAAAGGATCGCTCAAAAGGGCGTTCAAGTGGTGCAGATCAACACCGGCGGGGCCTGTCATCTGGACGGAAACATGATTTGCGAGACATTTGAAGCTCTTGACCTGGACCTCCTTGATCTGCTCGTGGTGGAAAACGTCGGCAATCTGGTCTGCCCGGCCGAATTCAATGTGGGCGAGGATTTGAAGGTCATGATTCTCAGCGTTACAGAAGGAGAAGACAAGCCCGCCAAGTACCCTCTCATGTTTCGTGAATCCGGCGTGCTCCTGATCAACAAGATTGACCTCCTGCCCCACCTCGACTGCAAGCTTGAAGACATCCGGCGGGAGGTCTTCAGGGTCAACCCGGACATCACCGTTTTTGACGTTTCCTGTAAGACAGGTGAGGGCCTGGAGGGCTGGTTCAACTGGCTTCGAGGACGTGTGAGATCGACGGAGCGGCACTGAGATACCCATTGTTTCTTTGCCTGATTCCTTATTGCAAGCCCTGTGGGCCTGTACTATGCTCCTCTACCGCTTGGTTCAGGAGGGTCGTCATTGCGGCCCTTTTAGGGCCCGGGAACACAACTCATAGGGGGATAAAAAAGTGGAACCATTCATCCCGAAGCGAATGTTTTTCACAAAAGGAGTGGGCGTTCATCGCAACAAGCTTCAGAGCTTCGAACTCGCTCTCAGGGACGCGGGGGTGGAACGCTGCAACATAGTCACGATTTCCAGCATCTTTCCCCCGGACTGCAAGCTGGTCTCCAGGGATACCGGGATAAAGGAGCTGCAACCGGGACAGATAACCTTCACGGTCATGGCCCGCAACAGCACCAACGAGCCCAACCGGCTCATCTCGGCCGCGGTCGGTCTGGCTCGCCCCAAGAACGCTCAGCAATACGGATACATCAGCGAGCACACCGCCTTCGGGGAAACCATGAGGAAATCCACAGACTTTGCCGAGGACCTCGCGGCCACCATGCTGGCCTCCACCATGGGCATTGAGCTTGACCCCGACGTGGCTTGGGACGAACGGAAACAACTTTACAAAGTCGGTAAACGGCTTTTCGTGACCAAGAGCACGGCCCAGTCCGCCAGGGGCAATAAGAAGGGCCACTGGACCACTGTCGTAGCCCTTGCCGTTATGCTGTTGACATGATCAAGAGGAGGCCGGGGAGCCATCTTCGAGGGCCCGGCAACCGGAGGCGGAGCCTGCTTGTTATGACGACTCACGAGTCTCTCTTCAAAGGACGACCGGACATCCTCCCGCCCTCTCTCCACCGGGGGATGACCGTACGAGACCTGCTGGAAACTCTCGGCCGGACCTCGTTCGAGGCCCGAAGGGTCTCCCTGGGGGCACGACTGCTGGAACGCATGGTCTATGAGGGCGATGTGATATGGCTCGGCATCGCCGGGGCGGGAATAGCGGGCGGAATGGGTGGCATGGTGATCTCTCTGATGGAAGCGGGTTTCCTGGACGTGGTCTGTTCCACCGGCGCCCAGGTCTACCACGATTTGCACTTCGCCTTCGGCCTGCCGGTCAAGGCCGTCTCCCCGCACCAGGACGACAATGAACTCAGGCGCAGGGGAGACACGCGAATCTACGATATCGGCATCCGCGAGCGAGAGACCTTGGAGGCCCAGGATAAAATTCTTCGCGAGTTCGTCCGAGAACGTTGGCGTGAAGATTTTTCCGGCCGATCGCTCTCATCGTGGGAGTTTACTCACGCCCTCGGCCGTTGGGTTCTGGAACGAAGCCCCCACCCGGAGTTAAGCTTCACTGCAACTGCGGCTCGACTCGGAGTACCGGTCTTCTGGGATTCCCTGGCCAACCACTCCATAGCCATGAACCTGGTGCTGACCGACCGGGAGGGCTTTCCGGTCACCCTTTCGGCCCAGAAGGACATTTTCAACTCCGCCGCCGTTGTCTTCGACTCACAGAGAACCGGCTTTGTGGAGCTGGGCGGAGGGGGTCCTAAAAATTTTATCCAGCAGACCGGTCCTTTTATCAGCCAGATCCTCGGGGTGGATTTTGAAGGGGCCGACCGCGGTTTGCAGATCGGAACTGCGGTTGAGCGGGAGGGCAGCCTTTCGAGCTGCACCTTCGGAGAAGCCGTGACCTGGGGAAAATACCGTGAGGCCGAAGAAGCAAAGCTGGTCCAGATATGGGGCGAATACAGCGTTATCTTTCCCCTTTTGGCCGCCTATGCCCTCGAGACCTGCGGTGACAGGCCCCCCAAAGACCTGGTTTCCCGGATGCCCGCCATGACAAAACAGCTCGAGGAGGCCCTTTGATAACACACCCGACACCGTTTCTGGATCCAGGCCCGGAGTACAGCGACCCGGCTCAGGCTGCAGTCGAGCTTCTTCCGGTCCCTTACGAGGGAGGGGTATCCTGGGGCCACGGGGCGGCACTGGGGCCGGATGCCGTAATCGAGGCCTCGGCCGAGCTTGAAATCTACGACGAGTCACTTCGCTTTGAGCCTTGCCGCATGGGCATTGCCACGCTCGCGCCGCCTGACGACCTCTCCGGTTCAGAGGCCATGGTCACATCGGTCCGCAAAAGCATGCGCGCCATCCTCGAAATGGAAAAGTTCCCGGTGGTCCTGGGTGGAGATCACTCGGTGACTGTAGGGGTGTTCCAGGAGCTGTACGCTGAGTACGGGCGACTCTCCGTGATCCAGATCGACGCCCACGCCGACCTCCGTGATAGCTACCAGGGGGATCGTATCAGCCACGCCTGCACCATGGCCCGCATCCGGGAGCACACCACTGACACACTTCAGATAGGCATAAGGAGCCTCTGCCGTGAAGAGGCGGAGCGTATCGCCCGCGAACGTATTCCGGTCTGCTTCATGGAGGATTTCCGGTCCGGGGCTCTCGACCTGAAAAGCGCCGTCCGCCGTCTGCCCGACCCGGTATTCATTACCGTGGATGTGGACGCCCTTGACTGGAGCGTGGTACGAAGTACAGGCACCCCCGAACCCGGAGGCTTTCTCTGGCACGAGGCGATCGACCTGCTCGCGATGCTCTTTCGCGAACGAGAGGTGGCTGGTTTTGATGTGATGGAGCTCAGCCAGGATCCGCCCGACAGGAACTCGGCCTTTGCCGTTGCCAAGCTGGTCTATAAGATGCTGGGTTTCAAACTCGCTTCGGCTGTGGCCGCCGGTCGCATTCAGTGGCCGGAGCGGCCCGCAGGATCTATCCTCAAATAAACAGGACAGCGGCGGACAGAAAAAATTCAAGAGATAGCGGCCTGGTTTTAGGAATGTGAACCGGCAAAGGAGGTGGCAGATTGCCGATCCGCCCGCTGAGATACCCATCGAACACACGCCCGGCCCTATGGCTCCTCAATTGGAAGGGAATGAGGCTGGTGGTGAAGGACTACAGATGCAACGGGGTCCTCTTCAGGAATACCGCCGGACGATTCCTGGTGTGGCGGGAGGCCCGGGCGCTTCGAAGGCTTTACGGCCTGGAGGGGGTTCCGCGGTTGCGGGGGAGAGTGCAGGGGATGGCCCTTATCATGGACGCCGTTCCCGGCCGGTCTGTGGAAGGGTTGGAAAATGAAGCCCCTCTCCCCACATCTTTTTTCGATAAGCTCCGTACACTGGTAAACGCATTTCACGACCGCGGGATAGCCCACTGCGATCTGAAACGCGCCCCGAATATCCTCCTGGGACAGGACGGGGCCCCCTATATCGTTGACTGGTCCGCCGCCATATCGGCAACGGAGTTCAGGCCCTTTCCACTATCCTTAGTGTACCGGCGTTTTCTCCTCGACGACCTGAACGCCGTGGTCAAGCTCCAGCTCAAACACCGTCCCCACGAAGTCCCTGCACCGGAACTCGAGCTTTATAACCGGCGCGGGCCCCTGGAAAGGGCGGCCCGCCGAACACGGGACCGGGCCCGGGATCTGCTCAAAAGGCTGGCTTAGACTTTTCCGCCGGAATCACTCCTCCTCTATCACTGCGGCGCCAGGCAGACTATGATCTTGTCGGCCACCCCCCTGCCCAAAGCCAGCCGGGTGGTGCCGTGCCCCACGATCAAGCGCCCCTGCCCGTTATTGCTTATTACTTCCAGCTCATCCCCCCGGCGGAGTCCCATGGAGGCGAGCCGGCCCCGGGCGCTCCGCCCACCGGCCATGTCCCGTATGGCAATCCGCTCTCCCGGCCTGGCCAGGGAAAGAGGAAGCAGGGGCTGCTGCTTGGAGAGGCAGTCGGAGCAGATCCCATAGATTTCCATCTTGTGCTGGAGCATGTGAAACCCGGACTTGCGCGCGATACGGGCCTGAAGGGCCTCCATCTCGGGGTTGCTGAACTCGCTTATTCGGCCGCACTTCGTACAGATTATGTGGTCATGGTGGCGGCCCAGATGGCGGTGTTCAAAGCGGGGAGGCTGGCCTTCGAACTGTTTTTTCTGGGCAAAGCCGTGCTCGACCCATCGATTCATGCACTGGCGAACGAATTCAGCGTCGTAGTCATAGCCCCGCGCCCTCAAGGCTTCCATGACGTCCTGCAGGGTGACGTGGTCTTCGATTTCCAGGAATACATCGATTATGTTCAGACGGTCTTCCTCCCGCCCGATATCGTCCCCCATTATCAGGGAACGGAAGTTTTCTTTCTCTTGCTGCTTTTCATTGCTCATAGGTATCGGCTGCCCCCGGACAGGAAATAAGATGTCCATTATATTAACCATCCTTCAGTCCAAATCAAGGTCCGCCTTTTTCCGGCCTACCCCTCCCCGGGCTCTCGCTCGACCGGGTTCACCCCCCCGGGGGGATGGTGTTGGAGAGATCAGAACCCTCTTGGGTCTTGAAATCTTTTCATCCAGGGGCAGGGATCCCCCATCGTAACCGCCCGGCAATGACCAGGCCGGGAGCGGAGGGAAAATTTTAAAAATATGAAGTCGCATTCAAGAAGCGAGGGGCTTAAATACCCGCTCTTTTGAGGTAACCAAGGTAACCATGTATGGAATTCAATATAAAGTACCGCTCCCGCTCCCGGATATCGGGATCGAGGGAGGAATAACTCCCCAGTTCGGGGTCGGCCTCAAGAAGGGTCTCCAGGCATACTTCGGCATCGGCCTCCGGCCGCTCCTGCAGGAGTGATGCAAGAATTTCGCGCCATCGGATCAGTTGTTCCCGGAATCGACCAAGCATACGCCGGGAATCATCCACCCATCCGAAATGGGCGTAGCACAGGATATGTTCCTCCAGGTCACGCATACGGTCCACGCTCGCCAGGGATTCCTCCAGATAAAACCGTGACGGCGTTGCAGGACGTAACAGCTCCCGCCCTTCAAAACCGATGTAGTTTCCGGCGGCCTCACCTGCAAACAGGCACCCCTGATAACTGAAGCTTACGTGATGAGGGGCGTGACCAGGCGTCTCGATCAATCGAAGACCCGGGATTGAGGCCTCGTCATGGGGAATAAGGAAATCCTCTGGAACCGGAGTTAGCGGGCCGAAGGCATCCGCCATGTCGCCCAGGACCTCCCGGCTTCCCTTCCAGAGCCTGGCCGGGTCCACCAGGTGCGGCAACGCTTTCCTGTGGCAGACTACCCGGGCGCCGGGGAATTCATCGAGGACACGGGACAGCCCACCGGCGTGATCCAGATGGATGTGGGTAATGAGTACGTAATCCACTCGATTCACCCCGGAAGTCCGCAGTTTTTGAATCAGTGAATCGGCGGAGACTGAAGGCCCCGTATCCACCAGGAAGGTCAGCGCCCCTCGGACCGTCCAAGCACCAAAGAACTTTTGGAACCCGGGGTGATCAAACGGAATATCTAAGAGTTCAAGGTCCATAGACCGCCTATGTAATGGGTTGGGTAACCGCTATTTCTCCGGATTGAAAACACGGTACACGTCCTCAATAACGGCTCTCGAGACCCTCGCCATGGCCCGGCTCATTGCCTCAATCAGGGACCTCGGGTTTTTCCGGGCGCAGGGCTCCGAGTCGCGATATGTCTTCTGATAAAGCACCCTACTGCTGACGTCCGGCTCTCCCTCGGCCAACAAGGTGACACTCAACGCCAGAACGGCCTCCCATTGTTCGGCCCCGTCTCGTTCGAAAAACTCTTCCACCGAGCCTTCAAGGACGCAGGAGGCGGGAAAACGGCTGCCGGCCTCAAAAACCGCCTTAAAAAGTCCGGACTCCCGGAAATCGCGGGCGAGAAAGTGGGTGACCAAGTCGCCGGGGTTGGCCCGCCAACGATGATAGTTGTAGGTCTCTCGTGCAAACTCCTTGTCACGATAAACGATCCGGCTGGTGTTGTACTGGGGCGCAACGCTGAAACGTTCCAACCGCACCACCACCGGTACCGGCTCAAGATCGGGTATGCGATGGGCCTCGTACTCGAAGACATAGTGATCGATTCGTTCCTTGGGCTTTCCCATGCCGGAACAGCCTCCGGCCGAGATCAAAAGGACCATACCCCAAACCCACCAGAGTGTCTTTGTTTTCATGATCGCACTCACCCTTTCACACCTCTAATGCCGGGAGGGGCCCGGCCGGGAGGAGGTCTGCATGATGCCCTTAGCTAGTTTCCATCCAGAAATGGCTATTTTCCGCAATCTCTTCGTCGATCTGCGGGATTCCTTGTGCGGCGTACGTAAGTACGCCTCCGCGTAATCCCTTGATCTCCTTGATCTTGCGAAAAATATCTCATTTCTGAATTGGAAACTCGCCAGTGCCCAAAAGGCGTTTATGGATGGGCACTAGCTATGGTTCCGGTTCCAACTCGCGGCGTGGAGGAGGCCGCCCGAACAACAGGTCCGAAGGCTGATCCAACAACGTCTCCGTAATACGGTCCAGGTTCTCGGAAGCCTTCTCAAGGTTCTGGGCGGAATGAATCAAGTAGCTCCGGAGATCTGCGATGGAAGCGTCGGTGGTCCCTACGAGGTCGGCTCCCTTCTCAAGCAGCCTGTTTGCATTCTCCATGGCCCGGCCGAACTCGTCCAGGGCGTGCTCGATGCCCTCACGTTTTTCACTCACTATGCCGTCCAACCGGCTCAGGGTGGTGCCGGCGGAGGCCACGGCCTCACCAGCATCCCTCAGGACTCCATCAACAGACCCAACCGCCGATTCCACCGAATCGACGATTCGACCCCACCTCTCCGGGTCCAGGATACGGTTCACGTCCGTAATGGTCTTCTGAATGCCGGTGGAGATCTGTTTGACCTCCGCCTCGTCCATAACCGTGCTGACCTTGTCCAGTGCAGTGGTCGCCTTTTCAAGCGTCACCTTCAACCGGTCGGAAACACCGCCTAGATCGAGATCCCTGACCTGCTTGATCACGTCATCAATGCCACTCATGATCTTGGTCAGATCCGAGGGTTTCGAAGGTATGGTTCGGTATTCGGTGTAAAACTCGAGTTCAAGCGGGGGGATAACCTCATCGGATTTGATACGGTCCAGCTCCACAAACACGAGTCCTGTGATCCCCACGCTCTTCAGCTGGGCCACAGTGTCCTCCTCCAACTTCTGCCCGGTCTCGACCTTGAGCAGGACCTCGATAAGCCTCGAGTCCGGGGCGACCCCGATCCTTTCCACACGTCCAATTGAAACCCCTCTATATTTTACCGGGGATCCCACGTCCAGACCCTGCACGGATTCGTTGAAATAGGTCACATAAAGATCCCCCTTTTGCAAGAGGCTGGACATCCCGATCCAGATTATCGCCAGAAGCGCAATGCCGATTCCGGTGAGGGCGAACAGCCCTACGCTGAACTTAGTCTTTTGCGACGCCATTAACGATCACCTTTTTCGAACGGGGCTCAGGTTTCGGCCCGGCGGTTGAAGAACTGCTTGACGAATCGGTTCTGACTGTGGTCACGAAGGTAACCGGGGTCTCCCTCCGCGATGATACCTTTCACCTGCTTGTCCAGCATGATAATGCGCTGGGCGACCGCAAAAATGCTCGGCAGCTCGTGGGTCACGATCACCATGGTGGTCCCGAGGTTCCTGCTGACATGAAGAATCAAGTTGTCCAACTCCGCCGAAGTCACAGGATCCAGTCCGGCCGAAGGTTCATCAAAAAAAAGGATCTTCGGGTTGAGGGCCATGGCCCTGGCCAGGCCGGCCCTTTTCTTCATTCCACCGCTGATCTCGGAAGGGAGGTGGTTTTCAAAGCCGTCCAGGTGAACCAGGCCCAGCTTCATCTTGACCAGGGCGGCAACGGACTTCGATGGAAGCTCCGTGTACTCTTCAACGGGCAATGAGATATTCTCCGCCAGGGTCATGGACCCGAATAAGGCGCCGCTCTGATAAAGGACCCCGATCTTTTTCAGGATCCGCTGAAACTCCTCCTCGTCACACCTGCTGATATCGTCTCCATCAATGATCACCTCTCCGGCCATGGGCCGGATGAGCCCGATTAGATGCTTGAGCAGTGTACTCTTTCCGCAGCCGCTTCCACCGAGAATGACGAAAATCTCTCCCTCGTAGACATCAAAGGAGATGTTCTTAAGGATCACGGTGTCCTCGCCGTAACCAGCGGTCAGATTTCGAACCTGAATGATCGCCTTGCGTGCCATAAAGTTATCGTCGCTCTCGTTTTATATGCCTTACCTTTTCGAAGTTCCGCTGTTCGCGGCCTCCCCCTCACCTACACCCACACCTACACCCACACACCCCTCCTCCCTATCCCCAATAGACCCTGATCACTGCAAAGATGGAATCGGCGAGGATGATGAGAAACAGGCTGCTCACCACGGCCGAAGTCGTGGCCTTGCCCACCGAATCCGCCCCCCCACGGACCTGGAATCCCCGGAGGCAACCTATCCACACAATGAGCACGGCAAAGACCGTGCTCTTTATGAAGCTCCACACTATGTCGGCGAGCCCCAGAAACCTCACTGTTTCCATCAGGTAAGCGTTGGGTGTGAGGTCCAGCATGAAGACCCCTACCAGCATTCCCCCTGCTATGGAGAAGACATCGGAAAACATGGTGAGGAGAGGGACCATCACGGCCGCCGCAATCAGCTTGGGGATAACGAGGAAACGGGTGGGATCGAGGCCCATGGTGAAAAGGGCGTCCACCTCTTCAGACACCTTCATGGTACCGATCTCAGCGGCGAATGCAGAGCCGGAACGACCGGCCACAATGATGGCCGTCATTACGGGACCCAGCTCCCTGACCATGGCGAGGGCGACGAGGGAGGCCACGTAGATGTCCGCACCGAACTGCTTGAGCTGCACTGAGGACATAAAGGCCAGGATCATGCCGAGGAGCATGCTGATCAGCCCCACGATGGGAAGGGCGTCGAAGCCCGTCTTCTGCATGGTAATCAGGGTCTCTTCCTTACGCAGGGTGCCGGGATGTCGGATCACATAGAGCAGGGCCAGGATAACGGATCCAATAAAGGAAATCATGTATCTGGTGTCGGTTAAGGTGTCGAGCGTGGCCGCCCCCAGCCGCTCAACAGCGTTCGGCCTGGGCTTCTTTTGCAGCACTGCATCCCGGCGGGCCTTGTCGAACTGAAAAAGTGACAAAGTACGCTGCACCCTGTCACTGGCATTCTTGAGATAAAACCCGGCCTTGGCCTTATCCATTGCCTCCCGGAGCTCCAGAAGGACCAGAGACCCGAAATCATCCAGATAGCTCACACGCCCAAGATCCACGGTAACGGAAGGGGGTATACCATGGGCCAGCAGGGCCCTGACACCGCGAAGCATCTCTCCGGCACGATCCACATCCATGCGACCTTCAATGAAAAGGACCAGGCCTCCGTCCTCTTGACGCTCAACCTGAAATGGCGAGGGCAGTTGTGATTTTCGGTTCATCATGGCCGCACAAAGGGCGGTGGTGGAACGCCCTGTATTCTGTTTATTAGTCTGGAAAGCCCGATTCGGCTGGAATCGGCCTGCAAAAAAAGCTCCCTCAGGGACCGTGAAAGCGGAACCTGGCCAGGCTCTCCTCGTCTATCCCGTATACTTCATCAAGCATTTCCATATCCATCTGAAACAGTAGCCACCCGAGGAAGCTGTCGTTACGTTCCATCCTGAAGGCTACTTCGAGTCCACGATACCCCATGGGGTGTTCCCGGCTTACGCGATAGAGAGTGAGTACGCTGTGGATGGAATCATCAGGACCCTGAAACGTTATACCCGCATAACTGTTTCCGATCATGCCTTCCAGTTCTTCGGCATCCATGTGAAGGTTGAAAATATCGAATACACGCTTTTCTTCATCAAGCAGGACCAGCCCCCTGTAAGGCGTCATATCGCCCTCCTGGATCAGCAAAAAATCCCGCATGATCCGGTTTGTCCCGGATCGATCCCCGGACTCGAATTTCTCCGCTATCAGGGATCGAAGCATCATGAAATCCTTGCCTAGCTGGTTCTTGATTTCCTGTTTTTTGACATCCATCGGCAGGTAACCGTCCGTGAGATAGGGATAAGCCAGGAAAAGCCCCCCCAGCCCAAGGCCTGCAAGAAGAATGGAGGGGAGCACCCAGTTCCGAATTCTCCTGTACCTCCGCTCCACCTTTTTGGCGTCCGTTACATCCCGGCCGATGGAGAGGACCCCCTGGAAATTGTGGTGCCCGTCGTAGAGCACATTCATGCTGGTTGATATTGAGCGGAGACCCCTGCGTGGATGGCGGACTTCCAGAATCTTTTCATGAACGGCAAACTCCTCCTGGACCTGAGCAAGGCACTCCCTGTACCTACCGCGGTCTTCATAAATATCCTCCACGGGTTTATGCCTCATCGTGTCCCAGTCCATTCCATACAGGCTGGTGGCCGCCGCGTTCCAAGACAGGACCCGTCCTTCCCGGTCGGTCAGGACCACGGCATCCGGGATTTGGTCGTAAAGCTCGTTCAGCCCATACAGGACCTGGCTCGTCTCTTCAAGCCTTCCTGCCAGGTAACGGCTGATTTCCCAAACGACTTCGGGGCTGTCTCTCAAGACGGCGTTGATCCTGTCCGGAGGAATCACAATGGCCTCTACGTCCGTCCTGGCTCTGACCGTTGCGGTGCGTCTGGACTCCAGGAAAAAACTCATTTCCCCGAACAAGGCCCCGTGTTCTCTGATCTCCGAAATCTTCTTCTGGCCCTTGAGCACGTCCAATTCCCCGGAGACCAGTATGTAGAGATCCTGGCTTGCATCAGCCTCGAGAAACATGATCTGTCCCGCGTTAAAGTGCGTCAGGTACTTTTTTATGTCCGGGTTGCTGATGAGCTTGTCCAACATGGGAACGCACCACCTTTCCCTGTTTCTTCGTGGACACGGAACGCGAAACAGCTATTCAGCCCGCGTCAGTGTTGACAACTATACGGCTCATGCGCCTTATGTCACTTCACGCCGAGCAGGTTGTTCACCTTCCTGACACCGTGAGTTTCCATAGCGATCCGGCCGGCCCGGTCCCGCTGATCAGGGATGTTCACGGCCCCTGTCAGGGTGACCTCGCCCTGAAAGACCGTTACGTTGATGGTAAATATTTGGAGAATGGAGTCCTTGGCCAGCCTGGCCTTGACCTTTGTCTTGATTGTGCCGTCGTCCACCACCTGGCCTACTGAACGGCCGGCGGGGGTACTGCAGCCCGCCACTGCGAATGAAAGTGCCGCGAGACAAAGGACTACCACCAATATGTTGAGATTCCTGCGCATTCGATTTGCCTCCGTCCATACTCTTGTTCCTGGAGATTGATTTTGAAGGACACGAAGATTACACCTGTCTCTCGCCTTTAGCGCCTTACTCCTGAAAAGCTCTCAGAAAAAACAAACTGGACGCTCATTCTTCGCGCCGGTGCTCCTTGACTTTGGGTTGCGGGCAAGGGCCCGCTTCAGGATGCCAAGGAGATTAAGTCTCATATACAGAAAAGAAACCGGCCGGTCAAGGACACGGCCTGCAATCCAACGGAAGGATGGCCGGCTCCGCCGCCGGCCCCTATCCATCCTCCGGGGTAAAGGCCACAACCTCGTCGATTTTCCTGCGATCGGCCAAGACCATCAGCAACCGGTCGATTCCGAGTGCCATGCCCGCAGACGAAGGCATGCGCTCCACGGCCTTCAAAAAAGCCTCCGGCATCCGGAAGGCCTTTCGGCCAAGCCTGTTTCGTTCTTCTGTGTCACGTTGGAAGCGCCGGAGCTGCTCTTCGGAATCCGTGAGTTCGGAAAACCCGTTGGCGATCTCCATTCCTCCCATGTACAGCTCAACCCGCTCACACACTCCCGGGTCATGGGCCCCAAGCCTTGACAGGCTGGCCATGGAGGCTGGATAGTCTTGAAGAAACACAGGCACAGGTATTCCAAGCCCGGGCTCCACCCGGGCAATCAGGACTTCTTCAAACCGCCCCGAGGACAATACCTCATCAAGGGACCCGGGAGAGAAACGCTCAAAGGCAGCTCCCACCGTCATCCTGTGCCAAGGTGATTCCAGGTGGATCACGTTTCCGCGGAATCTCAGTCGCGGTCCCAGATCGAGACGCTTGGCCACGGCTTGAACCAGGTCCTCGCACTCCTCCATGAGCCCCCGATAGTCCGTACCGGCCCGGTACCACTCGAGCAGTGTAAACTCCGGAAGGTGCCTGTCTCCCCTCTCGTTGCCACGAAAACACCGCGCGATCTGAAATATCCTGGGATGGCCGGATGCAAGGAGCCGCTTCATGTAGACTTCCGGCGAGGGCTGCAGTATTCCGAGCTTTGTCTCAATGAAATCTATATGTGGTTCCGGGATGGGTGCCGAAACCAGGATGGGAGTCTCCACCTCCAGGTAGCCCCGGCCCACAAAATATTCCCTGACGGCGGCAAGCAGGCCGGCGCGTAGCCGGAGGACGCTCTCCTTCCAGGCGGGCGTGAGGTCCGAACCATCATCTTCCTTATTCCTTAACCCTCGTGACATACTCCCCGGTCCGCGTGTCCAGAGTGATGCGGGTGCCTTCCTCGATAAAGGGCGGGACCCGCAGGGTGTAGCCCGTCTCCAGGGTGACGGGCTTGCTGTCTCCTGATACGGAGTCGCCCTTGACCCACGGATCCGCCCGGGTCACAGTGAGGTCGACGAAGTGGGGCAGTGTGATACCGATAGGGGTGACATCGAAGAACAGGACATCTACCTCCAGGTTGTCGGTCAGGTAGTTCTTGGCGTCCCCCACCTGATCCTCCTTGAGTGTAGACTGCTCATAGTTTTCCACGTCCATGAAGACGAATTCATCATCCTGGTTGTAGAGGTACTGCATCCGACGCTCTTCGAGGTTGGCCTGTTCGAACGTGTCCACGGAGCGGTAGGTGCGATCGAGGGTCATGCCCGTGATCATGTTCCTCAGCTTGCACCGGTAAAGGGCCTGCCCCTTGCCCGGCTTGGCGAACTGAAAATCGATGATCACGTAGGGCTCCCCCTCGATCTGAATCTTTAGGTTCTTGCGAAGATCGCTGGCATTGTACATGGCTTGTTTCCTTCCCCTTTCTACTCGGACGAAAAATGCGTCACAGGGAATATATTTTAATGCGGGGACAAGGTCAAAGGGGAAAAGCCAGGACCTTCATTCTCATTTTCCCCTTGAACACCCTTTCCTAATTCATCTATAAGAGCAACGTAAGATAGATCAGGCGCCTTGAAAACAAAGAGGTCCGCCCGGCACGTCCCCACAGTTACGATGGAAAGATGTTTTCATCCTTAATAGACGGGCGTTTTGCCGCTTAGAATAAACAAAAAGGCCGTCAAAGAAAGGAATAAGAATCATGAAGCTAGCGGTCAGCGGCAAGGGAGGTGTTGGAAAAACAACCTTTTCCGCGCTACTTATTCGTGCCCTGGCAGACATGGGCAAAAAGGTGCTTGCGATCGACGCCGATCCTGACGCCAATCTGGCCCAGGCACTGGGAGTGGACAGTGGCATGGAAATCACGCCGATTTCGGAAATGAAAGCCGTAATAGAAGAACGCACCGAAGCCAAGGTCGGCACAATGGGATCTTTTTTCAAGCTTAATCCCAAGGTGGACGATCTTCCGGAAAAGCTGTCCATAAAAATCGACGGGGTCAAACTGATGGTGCTGGGCGGGGTCAAGACCGGCGGTGGAGGTTGTATATGCCCGGAAAGCACTCTCCTCAAATCACTGGTACGCCATATCGTTCTGGCCCGGGACGAGGCCATTGTCCTGGATATGGAGGCGGGACTCGAGCACCTGGGCCGCGGTACGGCCATGGCTGTGGACCGGCTCCTCGTGGTCGTCGAGCCGGGGCGGCGAAGCCTGGAGACGGCTCAGCACATTCGGAAGCTGGCAGGAGACATAGGCCTCAAAAAACTGAGTTTTGTGGGGAACAAGATCCGGTCTGAAAGCGACGAGTCTTTTCTGAAGGAAAACCTGCCGGGTTTTGATTTTATAGGTTTTATTCCTTTCACCACTGAGATTATCGAGGCGGACCTCGAAGGGCGCCCGCCTTACGAAAAGGATCCCGCAGCCCTCGAGGCGGTCCGGGCCATGCTCGGCCGGCTCCAGAAAATTTCGTGATCCTCACACAGCCCTTCCACAGCATCCCGTTCAGACGGGGGAAAGGAACCGGAGTGATATCATGACACATCGAATTCACAATTTTAATGCAGGTCCGGCCGCGCTGCCTCTTGAGGTCCTGGAGCGGATTAAGGAGGAGTTTCTTGACTTCCGGGGTTCCGGGATGAGCGTTACGGAGATCAGCCACCGGAGCCCTTTGTTCGACGAGGTCATCGAAGAGGCGGTTGTTCGAACCAAACGTCTCCTGAATCTGGGGGAGGATTTCGACGTCTTGTTCGTCCAGGGGGGAGCCAGCCTCCAGTTCTGCATGATCCCCATGAACTTTGCGCTGCAAGGGAAGCCCCTGGACTACATTGACACAGGGACATGGTCCACCAAAGCGATCAAAGAGGCACGCATTCAGGGCAAGGATGTGCGGGTCATCGGGTCGAGTGAGGACCGGAACTATTCATACATCCCTTGGGGGTTCGAGGAGGACGGTAAGGCTTCATACCTGCACATCACATCTAACAACACGATCAAAGGGACACAGTGGCCAAGGTTTCCGGAGGCCGGAGACGTCCCTCTCCTCTGCGACATGAGTTCGGATATCATGAGCCGTCCGTTCGATCCGAAGCCGTTCGGCCTGATTTACGCGGGAGCGCAGAAGAACATTGGACCGGCGGGTTCGGCCCTGGTTGTTGTCCGGAGGGACATGCTGGAGCGCGTTCCCGAGGACATCCCCACCATGCTCAAGTACACGACGTTTTCCGAGAAAAACTCCATGTACAACACACCGGCCTGCTTTGTTGTCTACACGGTGAGCCTGGTTCTGAGGTGGCTGGAAGAGACGGTGGGCGGACTGGAGAAGATGGAGGCGGTGAACCGTGAAAAGGCGGGGCTCCTGTACGCTGCTATTGACGGATCGGAGTTTTACCGCGGCACGGCGGATGTGGACAGCCGCTCGCTGATGAACGTGACGTTCCGGTTGCCGAGCGAGGAGTTGGAGGGCCGTTTTGTGAAAGAGGCAACTGCCGCGGGCATGGGAGGCCTGAAAGGACACCGCTCAGTGGGAGGTTGCCGCGCCTCCATTTACAACGCAACGGGCCTTAATGCGGTGAAGGACCTGGTGGATTTCATGGCGGAGTTCGAGAAGAAAAATGGGTGAGATGTGGGTGTAGGTGGAGGTGTGGGTGTAATGGCTTGATGGGGGTGAAACTCGGAGGGAGCAAGGGTCCTCCCGTCGTGACCGCAGGCAATGACCGGGCCGGGAGCAAAGGGAGCGAAAAATCAGGCAAGGCTTATCAGCGGAAACCCGGGGAGAAGAGCATTGAAACGCGAAAGAATCGCAGATGTCATGAGGACCGAAAAGGTCGGCACCAGCGCCACGGTGTGCGGCTGGGTGCGCACGAGGCGTGATTCCAAGGCCGGTTTTTCCTTCCTGGAAGTGAACGACGGCTCCCGCATGAAGGGAATTCAGATCGTTGCAAATGCGGACCTTATCAATTACAGGGATGAAATCCTCAAGCTCCAGAGCGGATGTGCAATCCTCGTCACGGGTGATGTCGTGACATCTCCCGGCAAAGGCCAGGACGTGGAGATGCACGCCCGGGAGGTCCGTGTCCTCGGCTGGGCCGACCCTTCCGAATACCCCTTGCAGAAAAAACGACACTCCTTCGAGTTCCTGCGTTCCATCGCACATCTGCGGCCGAGGGCCAACACGTTCGGGGCCGTGGCTCGTGTTAGAAACGCCATGAGTATGGCGGTTCACAGGTTTTTCCAGGACCGGGGTTTTCTCTACGTTCACACCCCTATTATCTCCGGAAGCGACTGCGAAGGGGCCGGCGAGATGTTCCGTGTAACCAGCCTGGACCTGAACGACCCGCCAAAAAGAGATGGGCACATCGATTTCAGCCGGGACTTTTTTCAAGGCCCGGCTTACCTCACTGTGAGCGGCCAGTTGGAGGCGGAGGTGTACGCCCTCTCTCTCTGCGACGTCTATACCTTCGGCCCCACGTTCAGGGCTGAAAACTCCAACACGTCCCGGCACCTGGCCGAGTTCTGGATGGTCGAACCTGAAATGGCCTTCTGCGACCTGGAAGGCAACATGGACCTTGCCGAGGCTTTTCTCAAATACCTGTTTCAGGACGTGCTGGACCGCTGTGACGAAGACATGGCCTTCTTCAACCGGTTCATCGACGACTCGGTCATAGCAACCCTGGAAGCCATTACCACCAGGGAATTCGAGCGGTTGACCTACACTGAGGCGGTGGACATCCTGACGAAGAATGACGGGGCGTTCGAGTTTCCCGTGTCCTGGGGAAGCGACCTGCAGTCGGAACACGAGCGTTTCCTGTGCGAGAAGGTCTTCAGGAAGCCGGTAATCCTCGTAGACTACCCGCGGGAGATCAAGCCGTTTTACATGAAGGTGAATGCGGACGGCCGCACAGTGAGGGCGATGGATGTACTTCTCCCCAAGGTCGGAGAGATCATCGGCGGCAGCCAGCGCGAGGACGATTACGACACGCTCCTTAAGAGAATCCGTGAGACAGGCCTCGATGCGGCGGAGTATTGGTGGTACCTGGAACTGCGAAAATTCGGAACAGCTCCCCACTCGGGTTTCGGTCTTGGGTTCGAGCGTATGATCCAGTTTGCCACGGGGATGGGCAACATACGAGACGTGATCCCCTTTCCAAGGACCCCGGGCAACGTTTCGTTCTAGTTTCCTGATGATTTCGATGCTGTACCGGGATTAATGGCGTAGAAGGCCGGGAATGGACATCATTCGCACCAGTCTGGCTGAAGGGGCAAGAGAGTCACGCGGCACGGCGGTGATCATCGATGTGTTCCGGGCATTCTCCTGTGTTCCCCTCTTCTTTCACTTCGGCGCAAAGCACATCTTCCTGGAAGCCGATCCGGACAAGGCCGTGTCCATAAAGAAAAGCCGCCCCGACTGGATCCTTGCCGGAGAGGTAAACGAAATACCCATTGAGGGAGGGGACCTGGGCAATTCGCCCAGTGAGATCCTTCTCAAAGGCAGGGATTTCTTTTTAGGAAAGACAGTGGTGCACAGGACCACGGCAGGCGTCACCGGTGCAATCGCGGCCCTTGAATGCGCCGATGAGGTCCTGCTTGGCAGCTTCCTGACGGCCGCCGCAACAGCCGGCTACATTCGGGGCCGGAAACCCGGGACCGTGACTCTGGTTGCCATGGGCTCGCGGGCCGTAGAGTCGGCTCCTGAAGACGAGGCCTGCGCCGCGTACTTAGAGCACCTTATCTCCGGCCTCGCTTACGACCACCCGGCGGCGCTGCGGGAAATCCTCTTCGCCCCGTCGGCCGAAAAATTCCTTCGAGGTGAAAAGGTGTACCTTCCGCCCGAAGACCCTGTTCTCTGTCTACAGCGGGACCTTTTCAACATGGCACTTGGGGCTGAACAAAAGGAAGGAAGAGTGGCCGTCACCAGAAAGGCCTAGATAGTGCCCGTCCAGAAACGCTTTTCGGGCACCGGCAAGTTTCCAATTCAGAAATGAGATATTTTTCTCAAGGTCGATGGCAATTCCTCAGGACTGCGGAATTGGACCTCCCCGTTTAACACCTTTACTCCAATCCGTAGTCTCGAATCTTGTTCAGGAGAGCAGGCCGGCTGATCTCCAGGAACCGGGCCGCCTGAGACCTGTTGCCTCCGGCCAATTCGAGGGCCTTCTGGATCAGGCCGCGTTCCATGCGCCTGGAGGCGCGCTTGATGGAGAGGCAGTCCTCGGGTGCCCCCGCCGCCCGCAGATCCTCATGCGAGGTGAGGGAAGGGGGAAGGTCCTCCAGCGCGACCATGGAACCGATTCCCAGCAGGACGGCTCTCTCCAGGACATTCTCCAGTTCTCGAACGTTACCGGGCCAGTTGTACCGGGCGAGGGCTGACATGGCCTCGTTGGAGATCCCTTCTGTGTGCTTTCCCAGCTTACGGTTGAAACGCTCAATGAAATGGTCGGCCAGAAGAGCGATGTCTCCCCTCCTTTCGCGCAAAGGCGGCAGTGCTATGCTAACGACATTGATCCTGTAGAAGAGGTCCTCGCGAAACTTCCCTGCATCCACTTCCTTGCGCAAATCCCTTGCGGTGGCCGCAATCACGCGCACATCAATCTTCTCGGCGCCGGTTGCGCCGAGAGGTGTTATCTCCTCCTCTTGAAGCACGCGCAGGAGCTTGACCTGAAGAGCAAGAGGCAGTTCCCCTATCTCATCTAAAAAGATCGTTCCGCCGTCAGCCTCCTTGAAAAGCCCGGCCTTGTCCTTAACGGCGTCCGTAAACGCACCTTTTCTAAAGCCGAACAGCTCACTTTCCAGCAGAGTCGCAGGGATACCTCCACAATTGATGGACACCATGGGTTCCGAGCTTCGAACACCGCCCGTGTGAATGGCCCTGGCCACAAGCTCTTTTCCGGTTCCGCTCTCACCCGTAATGAGCACCGTGGTCTTGTGATCCGCCAAGGTCTCAACAAGATTCATGACCCGGAACATGGAACCGCTACCGGTAACTATTTCCCCGAAGGCGTATTGCCTCTCCAGGCGTCTGACACGGTCCCGCAGGCGGACATTCTCGGCCTTGAGCCGCTCCCGCTCCTCAACTTTTTTCAGGGTCAGCAGGATCTCATCCGTCTTGAACGGCTTGGACACGTAGTCATAGGCGCCCTTCTTCATTGCCTTGATTGCCGACTCGAAATTCCCGTAAGCACTCATCATTATTACAGTGATATCAGGAAAGCGCTCTCTAACGTTTTCCAAAAACTCCATACCATCCATTTTAGGCATCCGAATATCACAGAGGACAAAATCGAATGCCCTTAACTCCATGAGGGCTAGACCTTCGGCCCCATCCCCTGCGGTCTCGACCTCGTAACCGGCCTTTTCAAGCATCACAGAAAGCATGTGCTGCATGTTCTTCTCATCATCAATAACAAGGACGCGCTTCCACATCATGACTCGGTCTCCGAACCCTCAAATAACGGTATATGAATAACGGCCGTGGCACCCTTTCCCTCGTCACTGGCCACATGAATCCCCCCTCCCATGTCTTCCATGATTCTATGGCTCACAGAAAGGCCCAGGCCTGTTCCCTTTCCGGGATCCTTGGTGGTGTAAAACGGGTCAAAGATCCGGGAAAGCTCCTCTTGTGAGATTCCCGGGCCGTTGTCCGAGATCTTTACCTCAATCCGATCGCCTTCGGTTCGGGTTTCAATGCGGATCATCGGCTGCTCCCCGTTGATTTCGTGTTCGCGCCTGTCCGACAATGCGTCCGCAGAGTTCATCAAGACATTGAGGAAGACCTGCCTGAGCCGCCCCGGATCCACAAAAGCCTCATCTTCCTCCGCCCCGGCGATTAATTCCGCGTGAACACCCTCCATGATTGATTGCGGCTCGAGCATATCGATCGTGCTTTGAATCAGTTCGTGAACAGAGACCCTTTGGGGACGGTTGTCCGATGCCCGCGAAAAATCGAGCAGGGTCCGGATAATACGGCTTATTCTCGTGACCTCCGACTCCACCCTCTTAATAATGTCCGTCCTTTCCTCTTCGCCTATATCCTTTCGCCCGATGAGATCGAGATACCCCAGAATGATGCCGATGGGATTTCCGATCTCGTGAGCCACCCCGGCCGCCAGCCTTCCCACGGAGGCCAGTTTTTCCGATCTTATTATCTCGTTTTGGGCCCGCTTTAGTTCTTCGTTCGCCTGCTCCAGGGAGGCTATATGCTCCTTCAGGGCCTCCCTGTTTTCTTCCAGCCTCGTAAGCATGCTGCTCAAGGAAAGTGAAAGCCGCCGAATCTCACTGCCGCTCGTGGCTTCCAAGGAGACGAGAAAATCGCCGCCCCTGTATTCCTCGGTCATTTTAAGCAGTTTGCGGATCGGCCTGACCACTACACGGGACAAAAGGACCATTCCGGCCAGTGCAAGAACCAGGGTGTCTAGAAGTATGTAGAGGATTAAGATCTTCTGGGACGCCCGCAAATCCAGGTACAGCGGCACCAGGCTGCCCTGAATGCTGATTCCCAAAGCGGTGCGGGATTCACCCCGGGCCGGAACTGTAACGCGAATGAATTCCGGCCCGAACCAGATGACCGCCCAGGTCCGCCCTGTAAGCTCGACTTCTTCCTGCCCCAGCCTGGCCACACGAGCCCCGGCAACCGCCGGAATGCCGGCCCCGCCGTCCGGGGTCTCATGAGCTTCCAGGATTACCTCACCCATACGATCCATCACCAGTATTGATTCAAAACCGGTCTCACGGAGAAGACGCCTTGCCGGAGTCTGAAATGTCCCCTCTTCAAGCCCACCGGTTCCGGCCAGCCTGCCCTCCAGTGCGAGACCTAGTATCCGCGCCTCGCGAATCCTGGCTCGTATGAGATCACGTTCGGCAAACCGGATCATGACCACGTCGCACAACAGCATTGCTGCCAGGATAAGCAGGCTCAGCTGGACGATCACGCTCGCTCTCAGGCCGAAAAACGGGATCCGCAAATAGGTCCTCCGGGATGTCGTCAATTCCATATGCCGGCTCATAGCCGGCCCGGGTGAGTGGAACCAAGAACAACCTTCAAAAAACCAGCCCGTAGTAAAAATGCTGAATCTCTCGGCCGAAAAAGAACAGGAGCAGGGTGCCCAGGGCAAGGAACGGGCCGAAGGGGATCCTCGCCCGCAATCCGCGGCGTGCAAGCAGAAGGGCGGCACCGCCGATCAGAATTCCAAACAGGGAAGAAGACAAAATAATGAACGGCAGCGCCCGCCAACCCATCCATGCCCCGATCATGGCGAGCAGCTTTACATCACCCAGGCCCATGCCCTCTTTTCCGGTGAGCCGCTCAAAGCCCCAAGCAACCGCCAGGAGCCCTCCACCTCCGGCGGCGGCTCCAATGAGTGAATCGACCCATGAAACAGATCCCCAGGGTGTCAGTGATACAGCGACACCCACCGCTACTCCCGGCAGGGAGATCGCGTCGGGTATGATCTGGTGCTGAAGATCAATGAAGGTAATTACGATAAGGCCGGAGACAAAGGCAAGGTGAAGGACGTACGGGACACCGGGGCCGTAGCGCAGGACCAGGGCGGTGCTCAAAAGGCCGGTCAAGAGTTCCACTAGAGGGTAGCGCAAGGGGATAGGGGCGTCACATCTCCTGCAACGGCCTCTGAGGAACAGGTAGCTCAAAAGCGGTATGTTGTCGTAAAAACGAATCTTTACGCCACAGGAAGGGCAGCTTGAAGGCGGGTGGATGATGGATGATCCCGTCGGCATACGGTGGATGCATACGTTCAGGAAGCTCCCGAGGATGAGGCCGAAGAAGAAGGCGAAAACAGTGGCCAGGGTGCCCATATCCATAAAAGACTCCCGTGCGGTCATACTGTTGACATGGACCGGTCCCGGCGTATAGAATCCCGCGCATGATCCTGACCATCAACCCGGAAAACCCGCAGCAGCGACTCATTCAGCGCGTGGTGAATGTGCTGGAGAATGGGGGCCTGATCGCTTACCCGACCGACACGTTTTACGGCATCGGGTGCGATCTGCTGAATAAAAAAGGAATCCAGCAAATCCATCGAATCAAGAATCGCCCTATGAATAAACCTTTTTCCATTGTCTGCGACGGGCTCAAGGAAATCAGCCGGTACGCAAAGGTCTCCAACTACGCCTATAAGACCATGAAGAGGTTCCTGCCGGGGCCATACACCTTTGTGCTCGAGGGCACTAAGCTGGTACCCAAGATCATGCTGACGAAGCGGAAAACCGTCGGCATCCGGGTCCCGGACAACCGGATCTGCCTTGGGATCGTAAGGGCCATGGGCCGGCCGGTCATCAGCACGAGTGCCGGCCTGGACGATCCCTATCAGATAGAAGAGGCTTTCAGGCCTTTCCTTGACGTTGTGGTGGACGGCGGCCCCCTTTACCCCAGTCCGTCCAGCGTAGTATCACTCATCGGTGACAAGCCCGAGGTCATTCGAGAAGGGAAAGGGGATGTCGGCAGCTTCCTCTAGCTCTGATCAGCAAACCGATCCGTCAAGACGCCTGCGTAATCCCGCTGGGCCGGTTTCGTCCTGAAAAAGCGCCCGGCCCGGCATCAGTTCATGAGCACACCTTCCCAACGATAGGCAGGCAGGACATGCAGCATGTCCCGGGCCGCACGGATCAAACCCCTGGCCGCACCCTCGATCAGCAGGTCCAGCAAATTCGCAGACGCCCGCTTAGGGTACACTAGCGTGGCCTCACCCCGGATTCCCGCCATTTCCTTGGCCAGTTCCACCGCGTCCTGGAAATTCCCCAACTGGTCCACCAATCCCAGTTCCTTGCCCCTGGCACCGGAAAAGACACGACCGTCTGCGATTCGCCGGACGTCTTCCGGAGACAGGCCGCGCCCCTGAGCCACCGCTTCGACGAATTGATCCTGCACATCCTGAATCATTTCCATCATGAGCTCACGTTCCTTCGGGGTCATCTCCCTGTGCGGCGAGCCGATGTCCTTGAACTCCCCGCTCTTTACAACCTCCAGGCCCACTCCGGCCTTTCCGAGGAGTTCCTGGAGTTGGAAGAACTCCATAATGACTCCGATGCTTCCCATGATGGTCCCCGGGTTTGCAACGATCCGATCCGCGGCCGAAGCGATGTAATATCCTCCGGAAGCCGCTATGCCGCCCATGGAGGCGATAACATGTTTGGTCTTCGAGGTCCTGCGGATTTCCTGGTAAAGTTCCTGGGCGGGGGCAACGCCTCCGCCGGGAGAATCGATTCTCAGGATGATGATATGGATTGTATCGTCCCCGCAAAACTCGACTATCTGGGAGAGGATCTCGCGGGAGTCATAGATGGTTCCCTCAATGGGGATCACCCCGATCTTCCTGCCGAAAGGGAGCTTGGCCCCTGGTTTTCCGGCCATGTGGGTTATGATGGCCGCCGTACCGCCCAGAAGCACTACCGCGGCCCCTAAGATGATCATGACCGTCATTATGGGACTGCGTTTCCCTGCCATCGCCACACCCTTCCGTTTGCTTTCAAGCATAAAGATTTAAAAGGCGCTGCATTAAGTAAAACGCCCGGGCGGGCATAACCGGCCGCACCGGGCGTTTTACTGGAAAGGGGTTTCAGGCCCGGAGGCAAGGATCTCCGGATCGGGACACGAACATCAGTGCGTTTCCGAACCGCCGTCTTCCTCTTCAGAAGCCTGGGATTCCTCTTCCTCTTCGTCCTCATCGGCCCCGGCCTGCTGGTTCTGCATTTCCATAAGCAGTTCACCCAGGTTAGAGGTGGCCTCTCTGCGACTGTTCATGTAATTGCTGTAGACGTCCTTCTCATCACCTTCTTCCAGCTTCCGGACGGAGAGGCCGATCTTCTTGTCGGAACGGTTGACATTGATCACCTTGGCCTGAATCACATCGTCCACCTTGAAACGGCCAAGGGGGTTCCCGCCCTTTTCCTTGGCCAGTTCAGACACATGAATCAGGCCCTCGATCCCTTCTTCCAGTTCCAGGAACACGCCGAAATCCGTGATGTTGGTCACCCGTCCGGTGATCTTGGTGCCTGGCCGGTATCTCTCTGGCACATCATCCCACGGGTCGGTTGTGAGCTGCTTGATCCCGAGGGAGAAGCGTTCGTTCTCCTTGTCGATGTTGAGCACCACTGCCTGGACTTCCTGACCTTTCTTGTAGACCTCAGAGGGGTGTTTGATGCGCCTGGTCCATGAGATGTCCGAAATGTGCACCAGACCGTCGATCCCCTCATCGATGCCGATAAAGATCCCGAAGTCGGTGATGTTCTTTATCTTGCCTTCGATCGTGGTACCCACCGGGTATTTCTCGCCGATGACTTGCCAGGGATTTGCTTCCGTCTGCTTCAGCCCCAGGGATATCCGCTTGCTGTCCGTGTCGATATTGAGGACTACGGCTTCGACCTCGTCTCCCACCTTGATCACCTGCGATGGATGACGTATCTTGCGTGTCCAGCTCATCTCAGATATGTGGATCAGTCCCTCGATCCCCTCTTCCACCTCAACGAATGCGCCGTAATCGGCAAGGCTCACCACGCGCCCGGTTACTTTGGTCATTACCTGGTACCGCTGGTCGGCGTCGGTCCATGGATCGGGCTTGAGTTGCTTCAGTCCCAGGGAAACCTTTTCCGTATCCGGATCAAAGTTGAGCACCTTGACCCGGATTTCGTCCGCGATCTTGTACATCTCAGAAGGATGTCCCACCCGCCCCCAGGACATGTCGGTGATGTGAAGGAGACCGTCTATGCCCCCGAGATCTACGAAAAGTCCGTAATCCGTGATATTCTTCACTACGCCGTCGAGAACGGCTCCTTCCTCTAAGATCTTCAGGGTTTCCTTTTTATGCGCCGCTCTCTCCTCTTCGAGTATGGCCCGGCGGGAGAGCACGATGTTTCCGCGCCGCCTGTTATACTTGAGGATCTTGAAGTCATGGGTCGTGTTTATAAGAGAATCGAAGTCCCTGACCGGCTTCAGGTCGATCTGCGAACCGGGTAGAAAGGCCTGGAGGCCTATGTCCACGGACATTCCTCCTTTGATCCTGGACACGATCCGGCCTCGAATGGTGCCTTCGTTTTTATATATGTCCCTGATATGGTCCCAGACCTTGATCTTTGCCGCCTTTTCCTTGGAAAGGATGATCAGCCCGTCCTCATCTTCCCTCCGCTCCAGAAGCACATCCACACGATCGCCGACCCTGGCGTCCAGGTTGCCTTCCGCGTCGAGGAACTCATTGATCTGGATTTGGCCTTCCGACTTGTAGCCGATGTCCACAAGAACGAAATCCTTATCGATCTGGACAATCTCACCTGTGACGAGATCTCCTTCCTGAGGGCTCATCATGCTCTCTTCATAGAGTTCCATGAAGCTCTTTTCTTCTCCGCCCGCCTCCGCTTCGGTCCCGCTGCCGCCCTCCAAGCTGGAGGGTTCCCGCCCCATGCCTGAGTCTTTCGATTCGGCTTCGGTGTTTTCCTGGATGTCCTTTTCGATTCGGTTGGTCATTTCGTCCATCAAGATCCATACCCCCTAAAGATTTTGTCCCGCGATGAGACCCATATAAAACGAAAGTAGATATCAGATTTATTCTTGGATTTCAACATATAAATCCCCGCCGATCGCAGAGGATCGAAGGGCCGGACCAAAGTCCGCGATTCCGGCACAAAGAGACTCAACCGGCCGCCCGAACCGCCAGCAGTATACTGGAGACGACCTGCCCCAAAGTCATCTCCGTGGTATCGATCACGCTTGCGTCTGCGGCCGCCCGCAGCGGGGCGAGGGCCCTTGATTCATCCTGCCTGTCTCTCCTCTCGAGTTCCTCTTCCACACGGGATAACGAGACATTTTCCCCCCGGTTGGCTCGTTCGATGTAACGCCGCTTCGCTCGGACTTCTCTGGATGCCGTCAGAAAAAATTTGTGCATGGCCTCAGGAAATACCACTGTACCCATGTCCCGGCCTTCCGCAACGATTCGCCCGGCGGCGGCAAGACGTCTCTGGAGCCCGGTCATGGCCTTACGTACTTCGGGCACAGTCGATACGCTCGATGAAAGCATATCCATTTCAGGAGTGCGAATGGCTTCGGTGACATCTTCACCGGCCAGGTAGAGCCTGATGTTTTCGCCTTGCGGTTTGAACTCGAGGTCCAGAGCAAGGCAGAGGCTCTCGAGAGCCGCACCCTCTTCAATACCCGCTCCCCGCCTTCCGGCCTCAAAGGCAACGGCCCTGTACATGGCCCCTGTATCCAGGTATGTAAATCCGAGTTGTCGCGCCACTGAGCGGCTGACGCTGCTTTTTCCGGAACCGGCCGGTCCATCAATGGTGACAAGGTCCCTGATCATTCCTCTCTCCGTTCACTTCCGCCCCCGGCACATGCTGGAACGAATCCGTTTCGCGGCAAACAACGTTTGTTTTCAGGCTATTATACCAGCGGCACGCAAAGATCAAGCCCTTTGGAAAAAGCCTGGATTCCGGCCACAGGAAGCAGGCGGTCCAATCAACCCTGCCACAAACAGGATTTGACTTGACTAAAATCTCCGTGTTCATTAATAATAAAAAGCGGTTTTAAGCTTTGTCCGACAATGCGGTCCGTCTCCCGGCAATGCAACACCCCCTTCATATTATTGTAACGAGGATAAGATCTTATGAACAAGTCCCAACTCATCGAAGCGCTTGCCAAGGCGGAAAATTTGGCCTTGAAAAAAGCGGAGGAAGTCGTCAACGCCGTTTTCGGAGGCATGGAAGACGCCTTGACACAGGGTGACCGGGTGGAGATCCGCGGTTTTGGTAGCTTCAAGATAAAGCACTACAAAGGTTATCAGGGCCGCAACCCCAAGACCGGTGAAGTCATCCACG
>CAYVDE010000026.1:0-31942 GCA_964450535.1 uncultured Desulfobacterales bacterium | reverse complement strand
GCCGTCCTGCTTGCGGATCTGCTCGGCAGCCGTGGTTCCGGCAACACCGTTTCCCACTATGAGGTACTCGGTCATGGGATGGCTCCTTTCTCATGTTTTCAGACTATAAGGATTTGCTTATATCTGAGCGAATTATAACCGATTTCGGCTTGTGTGTCATGGGAGGACTGGTTATTCGGCAGGTAACTGCTTAAGATTCATATAAAAAAGGTAAGATGGACGGTCACTGTCTGGCCGTTTCCTCCAGGTATTGCTGGAGTTGCCTCTGGGTCATTCGGGTCAGCTCACTGAAGTAGGTCCTCCATGTCATGGTCTGTGTATCTGTGATCACCCGACCGGTCTTCGTGTCGATGATGGAGAAAGCTACTATTGCAGCAGAGTCCTTATCGGTGACTTGTAGCATCAGAACGAGATCCACGCCCAGCCTGCGCCCGATGGCGGCTGCAGCCTCGGTGTTGAGAGTGGTTTTCGAGAACACACCTTTTTTAATCCACAGGCTGTCGTCCTCCTCGGGGGAAAGAGAGACGGTATGGAGGTCCCCGGAGGCGGTTTCTTCCGTGGAGTAGGTAGTGTGGGTCAGAAGGAACTCCCGGTTTTCAGAAAGCTCCTTTACAATTACGTCAAAGCTGAATTTGAAATTCACGTCACTGGCGGATGGATAGTGATAGTCGAAACGCCATGGCAGTACGGCCACGGTGACCTCGCCGCCTACGGGCCTTGGAGGGGGAAGGGTGTCCGCCTTGGGAATAGATGTGACCTGGGTGGGCGGTTCGGCCCTGGGGGCCTGGGTCGAGATACGGGCCTTTTCCTCCTCCACCCGTTTTCGTTCGGCCTCCAAAGCCATGAGCTGCTTTTCCTTTTCGAGTGCCAGCCGTTCGGCCTCCAGGGTCTTCCTCTCTTTCAGGAGCCTGCGCTCTTCTTCCAGTTGCCTGCGTTCGGCCTCAAGCAGTCTCCTTTCAGCCTCCAGACGTTCCCACTCCTCGCCTTCCCCCCTGAGCTGAGCTTCCTTCTGCTCTCTCTCCAGGGCCTCCTTGTCGTCCAGGGCCGCCTTTCGTTCCTTGAGGCCGTGGTTTATGAGAACAAACTGCCCGTCCTCATCCATCGGAGTCTTGAGACGCCCCACATTAGGGCGCTGCCCTCCTATCTGGGTCACGGGTTCCCAGACCCGGGTGTGAAACAGGTTCTCGAGGTCCACCACCACCCGGTCGTTTTCCCGGAGGGCCGTTATCAGGTAAAAGGCGAACAGGCTGTGGCCGTCCCTGCCCCCGTCCGCCACAGGTTCCAGGCCGCCCGAGGTGATCACTTGCCGGGATCTTTTCGAGGCCGCCTCGGCCAGTTTGTCCAGGTAGGCGCCGCCCTCCATCTTCAGGAGCGATGGGCCGCCCCGTAGCAGGGTCCCGCTGTAACAGGAGTCCGCGATCACCACCACGTTCTTGGCCCGGACCTTTTCCGAACCCAGGATCCCTTTGATAGTCGCCTGGGAGATCCAGGTGCCGGGGTCTTTGAGCTTACCTTCCACCGGGATCCAGTAGCCGTCGCCCGTAAGGTCGTCCAGCTGGCCGTGACCGGCGAAGTAGATGAGTAAATTGTCGGTCTCTCCGAGATTCAACGCCAGGTATCGAAGGTCGTTTATTATTTGAAGGCGGGTTGCCTCTTTATCGGTGCGGAGCAGGACGTTCTTTTCATCGAACCCGTAATATTTGACAAGGGTGTTGCGCAGTTCTAAGGCGTCCTTGACCGCGGTCTGAAGCTGGTTCCATTCCCGGTACTTGTTGATTCCGATGATGAGTGCGTGATAGTTGCCCAGGGCCTCAACGAGAAAAGAGGGCTCGGTGGCGAGAACAAGGCCCCGCTGGGTGGATGCCGTCGAAATCGCCGGGGAGAGGAGCATCAAGACCGAAAGACAGAAGCCGGCGGCCAGGGCTTTGTGCTTCATTTCTTCGTCCTCGATAGGGGAGAGAGGAGGAATCCTTTCGATGTACCTGATTTATCAGGTTAACCGGCTTTTGAAGGGTTGTCAACCCGTCACTTGGTTTGGACGTGCAATTTCCTCTCACATTTTGAAATTGCCCTTGCACTGCCGGCTTCTGTATAAGGATCCTGCAAGACATAGTTGTTGATGGAGGTCCGGTTTTTGAATAAATGGTTTTTGTCCTTTCTCTTGATTTTTTCGGCTGTGGGCGGCGCAATGGCGTGGCCCGGAGGGGGTACGGCTTGCGGACCTGTCTTTGTGGGAAAGCAGGCCGGATTTCATGTTGATAGATCCGTAACTCTGACTATCGACGATGTCTCTTCCGACGCCTTCAGTGGCGCTTTCACCCCTAACCGCAAAAAACATTTCAGTTTCGGCCTTTCCCCGCATGCAAACTGGGTCCGTTTTCGTATCGAGGACCTCTTGCCTGAACCGCTCGATTGCACCGATCATTTTCAGCTCTGCTTCAATTATGCCTCTTTCGACGACATCCGCATTTACCTGCCGTTGAGCGGCGAAGACAGACTTTCACGGCTGGTGCTCAAGGGAGGCATCAGGCACGGGCCGGAAAGAGATGGCACGGGATTCGTGTTTCCCCTGTTCGATCTGCCGCACAATGTCGCCTTTGATCAGTACGTCTACGTTCGTATTCATGGGCCTTTCACCTGCAACTTTCAACTGTTGTTGACGGAAAGGGCCAGTTATGAAGGCCTCAAACTACACATTGTCTTGTTTCTGGGCTTTGTATTCGGCATTATGTGTGCTATGATATTTTATAATATAGTATTATATTCTATATTAAAGGATAAGAATTACCTATATTATGTCTTATATTTATTTTTTATGATCATTTATCAAGGCACCATAGCCGGGGTTTTCAAAATTATAAACATTCCTGCAGCTGATTTCCTGACTACTCACGTGGTGTTGCTCTGTTTTTTGGCAATGGCCGCCCATCTCCTTTTTGCGTGGTCCTATCTGGAGGTCCCGCGCACAGCCCCGATGCTTAAAATTTTCTACCGGGTGCTCTGGGCGGCTTGTTTTATCGGTGCATTCCTCACGATTGCGGCGCGCGTTTATCAGGCGAACCTCATGGCATATGCAATGGGGGTGTTTCTGCCTTTTATACTGGTGGTCACCGTTGGCGTGAGTCACCGCAACGGCCATCGGATATCCAGGTACTATCTGCTGGCCGTGGGCATGCTGCTGGCCGGCGTTGTGATCTTTGCGATTCGGGGTTTCGGTCTTATTGAACACAGCATATACACCTCCTACATTGTGCTGCTGGCGGCGGCCCTTGAATCGGTGCTTTTTTCCTTTGCTCTGGCGGACCGCGTGAGCCGTTTACAGAAGAAGCACCACACATTGCAGCTAAGGGAAAAGGAGCTTTCCAGGATAAGCATCACCGATGAACTGACCGGCCTTTTCAATCGCCGCCATTTCAACACCATGCTCCGGCACTCCATGGAGTACGCCCAAGGAACAGGAGAGCCCCTGGCCCTCGTGCTGATGGATATCGACCACTTCAAGGTGGTTAACGATCGCCATGGACACCAGGCCGGGGATCAAGTACTCAAGGCCTTGGGGGCGATCATGCGGAAAAACGTGAGAACGTCCGATTATCCATGCAGGATCGGCGGCGAAGAGTTTGCGGTTCTCATGCTTCATACGGACGTTAACGGCGCGGGAAATGTTGCTGAACGCATACGGCAGGAGTTTGAGGAAAGTGGTGTTGGTATTCCGGCAGACAGCACATTTTTGACGACCATCAGCGTCGGCATCGCCGGTTTCCAGCCCGGAGAGGCGGGTCAGAGATTTTTCAACAGGGCGGATAAGGCCTTGTACAGGGCCAAGAAAGAGGGCAGGAATCGGGTAGTGATGGATGTGGAACTTTGATGAGTCTTATGTGTGGGACTGCTGTGCCATTCGGGTTTACAAGAGTGGACGGAACAGATAGAATCCCGGACTTTTGGACGTAGACAGAGAACCGCGGTTCAAGAGGAACGGCTTTCATGACGGAACCTTTTATAAGTGCAAAGCATCGTGTGCTGCGCAGGGCCGTGCGCGCCTTTTGTGAGCAGGAGCTTGGGCCCATAGCCGCTGAAATCGACCGTGAGGCCCGTTTCCCCTGGGAGGTGGCGGAAAAGATGGGCCGGCTGGGCTACTTCGGCATTCAGGCTCCTGCCGAGCTGGGCGGAGCCGGATTGGATGCCCTAAGCTATGTGATCATTATCGAGGAGGTTTCACGCGTGAGCGCGGCAATGGGGTTGTGTCTGAGCGTCCACAACAGCGTGGCCCTCCACCCAATCATGGCGTTCGGATCCATAGAACAGAAGCGGCGATGGGTGCCTCCCCTGGCAAAGGGCGAAAAAATCGGGGCCTTCTGCCTGACAGAACCCAATGCCGGGTCAGACCCCGGAAGCATTACGGCAACGGCATTGCCGGACGGTGACCACTTTGTTGTCAATGCCAACAAGGTCTTTGTGACAAACGGAGGCATCGCCGACATCTGCCTGATCTTTGCACGAACCGATCCGAAGGCCGGAGGCAAAGGCATCAGCGTCATCGCAGTGGAGCGGGGCGCGCCTGAATTCGTGGTGGGCGACCTAGAGGATCTCTGCGGCATGCGCGCCAATCCGGTCACCTCCATCCGCCTGAATGAATGCCGCGTGCCCAGGGACCACTTGCTGGGAAAGCCCGGGCAGGGGCTTTCCATCGGTCTGGCGGCCCTGGATGTCGGGCGTATGGGGATCGCGGCACAGGCCCTGGGGATAGCCCAGGCCGCCCTTGAAGAAGGCTTACGTTACGCCGGTCAGCGGCGGCAGTTCGGTGTTCCGCTCTCCAGGCACCAGGCCGTGCAGATGATGATCGCGGATATGGCCACCCAGGTGGATGCGGCCCGCATGATGGTTTACCGGGCGGCTTTCCTGAAGGACTCAGGTGATCCGGTGACCATGGCCGCGGCCCAGGCCAAGCTGTTTGCCTCGGAGGCGGCCTGTGCGGTGACGGATCTTGCGGTCCAGATTCACGGCGGGTACGGCTATTCAAAGGCATATGCAGTGGAGCGCTATTACCGGGACGCCCGTGTGACGCGCATCTATGAAGGCACCTCGGAGGTGCACCGCATGGTCATCGCAAGAGCGGTGCTGGGATAGGGAACATATGGCCATCCACAGTATTGTGTGCATTAAATCGGTGGTGCGCGCGGCGCCTGATGGCGCCGGGCCGCGGACCCCGGACAACTGCGAGCTGAACCCCTTTGACCGCCCGGCCCTGGAGGCCGCGCTGAAGATAAGGGAGGCTGAGGGGGGCTCTTTGACCGTCCTCTCCATGGGACCGGATGTTGGGGCCGAGGCCCTTGCAGAGGCCCTGGCCATGGGGGCCGATCGCGCCGTCCTGGTGAATGACCCGGTCCTGGCAGGTTCCGACACCCTGGTTACGGCCCGTGTGCTGGCGGCCGCGGTAACCCGGCTCGCCCCTTATGATTTACTCTTTTTCGGCACCCGGAGCGCGGACAGCGACACCGGCCAGGTGGGGCCCCAGACCGCCACTCTGCTTGCAGTGCCCTTTGTGGGCGGCGTCAAACAGATTGGGCGTCAAGATACGGCCTGGGAGATCAGCCGGATGATGGACGACTGGGAAGAGCTCTGGCAGGTGCAGACACCCGCGGCATTGAGTGTGCACCCCGGGGCATATGCTCCCAGATCCATCGCACTTCACGGCATTGCCGGGGCATATGATACTCTTCGTATCGAGACATGGTCCTCGGCTGATCTCGGGCTGACCGCGGACAGTGTTGGACTGGCAGGATCCCCCACCCGCGTGACCAGCATGGAAAAGATGAGACGCGACAGGAAGTGCCTGATGCTGGAAGGGGACCCCCGAGCACAGGTGGATGAACTGATTGAGCACTTGGGCCGCCTGGGCGCGATGGAATCATGATCATGGGCGAGATCTGGGTATACGGTGACCTGCGCAATCTGCGCCGATGGACGGACAGCCTGAAAGTGCTGGCCAAGGCGCTGGAACTGTCGCGCGAGGCCGGCGTGGGAGCGGCCGTGGTGCTCATGGGCGCGGAGAGCGACAAACAGGCGGACGACCCTTACAATCCTGATCCGGCGGCGCACGTGGACCCGGCACAGGCGGCCCGGGAGGCGGCCGAACTCGGAGTGGAGGCGGTATATTGCCTCGAGCATCCCCACCTGGCCGTACCCAGGGCGGACGTTTATGCGGATGCACTGTCCAATCTTGTCAATGAACGCCGGCCCTGGCTGGTCCTTCTGCCCCTGAACGATCTGGGCCGCGAGATAGCCGCCGTATGCGCCCAGCGCTGCCGGGCCGGGATGATAGCCGACTGCGCCGAACTGACACTTCAACCAGAAGGTTTTGTGGGCCGTTGCCCGGCGTGGGGCGGGCAGGTCATGGCCGATATAGCCCTTGCGGAGGGCTGGTCCACGGCCTTTGTCACGGTCCAGCCCCATGGCGTAGAGATGCCGCCCCCGAGTAAGGTTGCGGGCCGGATTGAAACTATTAGGTGCAGGGTCGAGATGCCCCAGTGGGCGCGACTGATTGATCGAACATTGGAGCCGATGGAGGCGCGCCGCCTGGAAGACGCCCGGATTGTGGTTGTGGGCGGGGCCGGCATGGGCGACATGAACGGTTTCGGCCTGGTGCGGGAACTTGCCGCGGCCCTTGGCGGGGAGGTTGGCGCAACCCGGCCGCCGGTGCTCAATCACTGGGTGGAAGAGGAACGGTTGATCGGCCAGACAGGAAAGAGCGTGCGGCCCAGGCTGCTTATCTCGGCCGGCACCTCCGGGGCCGTTCAGTACACGGCCGGCATCACGGACGCGGAAACCATAGTGGCCATAGACCGGGACCCGGCGGCCCCCATTTTCCAAGTGGCGGATATCGGTATTGTGGCCGATGCCAAGATTTTGTTGCCCTTGCTGAACCTGCGCGTCAAACAGGTGGTCATGCGCCGCATGGCCGATGCGGCCCTGGATCCGGGTCCCGGGACAGGCCCTCCTTCCGGGGGATTCGGCGCAATAGTGCGCCGGTTGCGCGAGGCCCGTGACTGGTCCGTGGAAGAGCTGGCCCATGCCACAGGCCAGTCTCCCGAGTTCATCTCCTCAGTGGAGGGGGACCGGATTTCCCCGCCTGTGAGTTTCATCCTGGGCATGGCCAGGGCCATGCAGGTGGACCCGGGCACCTTCCTGGGCAAGGAGACGCAGACAGCTATACGCGACCGCCGCGCCCAGGCCTATTACCAGCGCACCCAGGCCTACAGCTATGCCACCCTGACGCCGGAGGCCGCAAGCAGCCACCTCCGTGCCTTCATGGTCACCATCGAGGCCCATCACGACCACAAGCCTGTGGCCTACAAGCATGAGGGGGAGGAGTTCATCTTTGTCATGGAGGGCGACTTGGAATTGACGCTGGGGGCCAAGTCACACCTGCTCAAGGCCGGAGAATCTATTCACTTCAATTCGGATGTGCCCCACAAGCTCAAGAGCCTTTCCAACGACCCGACCCGATGCCTGGTGGTGCTATACACCATATGACTCCTGTCCGAAGCAGGTTCAAACCGGAATTATGGCACATGGTGAAGGCCCCCTGGATGGCGGGTGCGAGTCCCTGGCCGGAGTTGGAAACCAACGCCGGTTGAGGGGGATACGGATGGCGCGGGGGACAAAACGGTTCGCCCGCGTAAGGAGAAGAGGTATGGCCCTTTCAGTTCTGGATGTTTACAAACGCCTGTTGCCCAAGACCAACTGCGGGGAGTGCGGTTATCCGAGCTGCCTGGCTTTTGCCGGCATGGTGGTCTCAGAAAGGAAGCCTCTTGCTACCTGCCCCCATATAGATCCCGAGACCCTGGATTGGGCGCAGAAGGAACTGGACGAGCAGTACGCGGCCGGCAAATGGACCCGCAAGGACATGTCGGCGGACGCCCTTTTGTGGGCTCGTGAACGGGCGGCCTCCATGCGGATCGCCGATCTTCCCGAACGGATAGGCGGGCGTCTCGCTCACGACGGGAAGGGTGATGTGCTTGAACTCCCCTACTTTCAGGACACCCTTATGATTACCTCCGAGGGCATCGAAAAGGTAGGAGGCGATCCCCTGACCCGCTGGGAGCAGGTATTCCTGTACAATCACATGGCTCAGGGCGGCAGCCGGGAGCCCACAGGCGTGTGGAAGGGCCTGGTGGAGTTGCCCAACACCGTCTCCAAGATAAAGTCCATGAAGAGCCATGTGGAAGAGCCGTTGATTCGGCGGTTTGAAGGAAGGCCACAGGAACTGCTCAAGGCGGGAGAGGCCTTGGGCGGAGAGGACCTGACCGGGCAGGGGGTTGAAGCGGATGCGGCACTGCTCTTTCGCCCCCTGCCGCGCATCCCGGTCATGCTCCTTTTCTGGGACCATGATCCCGGCGAGGGCTACGAAGCCAGGGCAAAGCTCCTTTTCGACGAAACCGTTGTGGAGCACCTGGACATCGAGTCCATAATGTTCCTGAGCGAACGGATCCGGCAGCTCCTCTGTCAAGATGAGGGTTGACCTACCAACCAACCGGTTTTCAGGCCTGATTCGATCCTGATGCAGACGGGTCTGCCGTGTCCGGGGCGTTTACGGCCCTTTGGACCCGCACCTTTACGTCCTTACCCTCCGGAGTCTCATCCAGAATTTCACCGTTGTTGTGGGCGATTACCTTGTGGATGCGCCCCAGTTTGTCCGGCTCGACAAGGAACGTGAAAGGCCTTCCAGGCGGCAGCATGCGGAGACATAAACTTACGTCCAGAAAGGCCTTTCAGCAGTCTCCACGGTAGTCAAAGATCTTTTCCTCGATCAATGCAGCCTCCTTGTCGGCCCCACCAAAGGCTTCACGCCGATTTGCATTACAAGAGGTCATAGGATTTCCACCTCACCCATTTTCCCGCTCCGGCCATATTAAAGGAAATTCCTTTCACAGCCTAGCATTAAAAAATGTTAAAAATGGCTCGGCAGGCAAAAACTCAGGGAAAGCGAGTATGTCATATACGATCCTGAGAGGCTCACCTACCGGCTGGGGGTTTTCAGGATTGCCTCGCCAGTGGTTGACGGCAACGGCAAGATTGCCGGTTGCCTGGGCATTTCCGGCCCCTCATTCAGGCTCGACAAGGACAAAGTAAAGTTCATGGCAAGGGATGTTAAGATTGTGGCAAGAGAACTGACCAAGGAGGTGACTCAGAGATGATCGAGCTGACTGAAGAACAAAAAATGCTGGTTGACAGCGTCAAAAGGGCGGCGGAGCAAAAAGTTGCACCCCTGGCGGCCGAGATCGACCGGAAAGGGGAATTCAACTGGGATGTGGTGTCATTGTTCTGGGATCTGGGTCTTTTTCAAATCATGCTGCCTGAAAAATTCGGCGGCTGGCCCATAAATTCGTGCCACACCCTCTGCCTGAGCGTTGAGGAAATAGCAAAGGTCTGTGCTTCCTCGGCCCTCAATCTCATTATCCAGGCCGTGGGGAGTTTCCCCCTTATCCGTGCGGGCAACGATGCACAGAAGGAGAAATACTTCCCCATGATCTCAACAGGGCGGCAATTGATGGGCTACCTGGTGACCGAGCCCGGAGCAGGTTCTGATGTGTCGGCCATTTCCACCAGGGCGGAGAAGAGGGGCGGTGACTATGTAATCAATGGGCGAAAGACCTTTGCCACCAACGGCGGGGTCGCAGGCCTTTACTCCGTACTGGCAAAGACGGGGGAAAAAGAGCTTTCATTTTTTATCGTGGAAAGAGAGCAGCCCGGTGTTGTGATAGGCAAGTTCGAAGACAAATGCGGATTCAGGGGCAGCAATACGGCCGAGGTGATTCTGGAGGATGTGAAGGTCCCTGAAGCAAACCTTCTCGGCAAACCCGGGGACGGCTTCATGATCGCCATGGCTGATTTCGATATGTCGCGACCCACAGTGGCGGCCCTTGCACTGGGACTGGCTCAGGGGGCCCTCAACTATGCCACTGACTATGCCACCAAGCGTTACACCTTCGGGCAACCCCTTATACAACATCAGGCTATTCAGTTTATTCTTGCTGATTCCCTGACGCTGGTTGAAGCGGGCAGAGGCCTGATGGAAAAGGCCGCCCTGAACTTTGACGGGGGTTACAGGAACACAAGCCTTGCATCCATGGCCAAGTATTTCTGCAGTGACGCGGCCATGAAGATCACTGAGGACATGGTCCAGATCCTGGGCGGCTATGGCTACATAAAGGACTATCCGGTTGAAAGAATGTTCAGGGATGCCAAGTTGACCCAGATCTTTGAAGGATCCAACCAGATACAGAGGATGATCATAGGGCGGGAGATTATGAAAACGGCATCGAATTCCAGATAAAAATAAAGTCAAAAATACGACGCTTCCACCCAAGGGTCCCGCTGGCACCAACTAGCTGAAAAGTCAGGAAAACCTCGCTCCTTTCCTCTGGCACGCTTATTGCTCAAAATCACTTGTAAAACGCCTATTCAACAGCCTTGAAGAGCCTGACATGGCAAAGAGGGGATGTAGACATGAAGGTACTTATTGCCGACGATTCGCAGGTCATGCGGATGATCATAGAGAAAATCGTCAAGTCGCTTGGTTATGAGGCAGTGCACGCCGGCAACGGTCAGGAGGTCTTATCCCTACTGGAGAAGGCGGAGGGAGATGTCGACCTCGTTCTTCTGGACTGGAATATGCCGGTCTTGAATGGACTGGAGGCGTTGAATCGGATCAGAAAAAGCAATCTATTCGGCGATATTCCAGTGTTGATTGTGTCGACTGAATCCGAGGACGACAAGATACAGCAGGCCCTTGAGGCCGGAGCAAGCGGGTATATCTCAAAGCCTTTTACATCGGAAGCATTGGCTGCCGTGATTTCAAAGGCTAAAGAAAAAACTGGAGTTTGAAATGAAGCCTATCCTTCTCAATGACTGCAGCCCGGAAGTAACCTTTCTTCTTTCCGACCTCTTGGGGGAAAAGGCCCTTCTTCTGAACGAGCGTTTCGAAGATCACACAAAGCTCGATGACTACAGGATGGTGGTTCTGGAAACCCGGAGCGACCAGAAGCACGTCTTGAACCAGATAAGCAGGATGCGATATGCTTGTAATTTCAGAAATATACCGATTATAGTCATGAGGGGAAGAGGAAACCACGTTCCCATCCAGCACTATATCATTGCAGGCGCAACAGAGGTCCTGTCCCTTTCCGACCCGCCGGCTGCGTGCCGCCAGATCCTCCAAGGACACCTGATTCCCGACAGAAGGCCTTTGGATCAGGAAATGGAGTACCTGAATCCGTTTATCGAAAATACCGTCAATGTTATCCAGACCATGGCAGCCGGTACCGCGGTATTTAAAGAGATGTACTTCTCCAATGCCTTTAGGATCTTCGGCGACATCTCAGGGATCATCGGGCTCTCCGGTGATGCGGAAGGAACAGTAGTTCTGACATTCTACTGGGATCTCGCATGGAGAATCATCTCCAAGATGATGCAAGTTGAGGAGGAGGCCATAAATGCGGAACTCATCCATGACGGGGTTGGGGAACTAATAAATATGATCAGCGGATCCACAAAGAAAAGTTTTGTTGGAACCCGTTATCATTTCGAGCTTTCTCTGCCCACGGTCGTGGTCGGTTCCGGGCATCAGATCGGGCATCCTGAAGGCGCGAGCATTGCTATTCTTATATTCGAAATGGGCAACAGTTCATTCGCCGTCCATGTATGTATCAAACCCATGAAACGGGATCTATAGCCTTCCGTCACCTGATATTAAAGATTGATGAATGAGAAAACAGACATCCTGCTGATCAACCGCGATGAGGAATTCCTGGACATCCTGGACGCCCAGCTTAATCAGGCGGGTTATTCAGTGCATACGGCCATGGACATGCGGGAGGCCTTGACGGTAATTAATTCACACTCCTTGGGGCTGATCATTTGTGACCATTCCTTGGAGGATGTCAGCGGTTATGATTTTCTTTACTATCTCAAGAGCGACCCGCTTCGTGACTGTATCCCTTTTGTTTTCCTTGTGCATCTGAATGATCAGGGCAATGCCTTCAAGGCCTTTGAGAGAGGGGCTGTTGATTTCTGGGTGTATCCCCTGGATGCCGAAGATTTCGTAAGGCGCGTGAGTGAGATAGCCCCCCTGAAATCCCACGAAACACCCCTGCCGGCATCACCGACCTCGCGCCAAGCCACATCCCTTGAAGACGAGGAAACAGCGGAACGGCGTATTACCGAAAGGGTGAGAATAGCGCCTTTTTTCCAAGTAGAGGTTTCAAGAGACGGCATTGTGTGGCTTCCAGGGCAAGTAATGAACTTCAGCAAAGGCGGCGTATTCTTGAGGACTGTCTTGCTGGGGAAACAAGGCCTTTCCCTGAAGGTCAAGTTTTTACTGCCTACCGGCGCCTCCACCGCGAGCGGAGAAATCCGGCATATCACTTTTGACAGTGTTAACCAGTCGGCAGGGATGGGCATCAAGATGGAAAAGGGCCGGGAATGGAACCAGGTCCACAAGTATCTTGAATCTCTCAAGGGCAGTGAGTTGCCCGGCGAGGCGGAAAACAGAGCCGCCCCATCGAGACCTAAAGCGCAGGCATCCAGGAAAACCGTCATACTCTGCGATCAGAAAAAGCAGGATTCTCCCAGCGGCATGCTCGCCCGCAACTCCCGGGGAAGCGATGAGGAATCCTTCGACATACGTTTTTACAAAAGCCTGATAGGTAAGCAGCTCGACAATTACAAGGCGGTGTCTTTCATTGGGGCCGGTGCCATGGGAGGGGTATTCAAGGGATGGGACATTGCTTTGGAAAGAGAGGTCGCAATAAAAGTCATTTCATATGAACTTGCGTCAAAAGAGACATTCAGGGATATGTTCATCAAAGAGGCTCGTACCATCTCCAAACTGGATCACCCCAACATAGCCCATATCTACTATGCGGGAAACACAGATAACATTTTGTACTTTGTAATGGAGTTCATAACCGGACAAACCCTCAAAAACCTTATTGACAGTCACATAAACCTGAATAATCTGAAGGGAGTCGAGTACCTGATCACAATTTGCCGGGCCTTGGACTTTGTCAGCAACAAGAGCATTATTCACCGAGATATAAAGCCCGAGAATATCCTTATCGACCAAAAGGGTTCCCTTAAGATCGTGGACTTCGGCGTGGCCAAAACAATCGATGCCGACAACCCGGTCAAACAGGAGGGGATTGTCGGCTCTCCACTATATATATCCCCTGATTGCATCATAGGGCGAGCCATGGATCATAGAAGCGACATCTATTCCCTTGGGGCATCATTCTATCACGCATTCACCGGGTTCCCTCCCTTTGAGGGTAAAGATGCGGATGAGGTCCTGATGAAACACATGAAGGACCCGTGCGTTCCGCTTCATGTAAAGAACCCGAAGGTCTCAAATGCCCTTGGAAGGATCATAGAAAGGATGATGGCAAAAGATCCTTCAGGCCGGTACCAGGAATACGCGGAAATAATTGAAGACCTTGAGTCACTGCGATCCAAGGCAATGAAGTTTCAAAAAATGAAAAACGCCACGCTTACCCTCAAGCAGGGTAGCCTGAGAAACGAACCCGAAACCATGGAATAAGGCGGGCCATCGCCCGCAACCAGACAGTGGTGTGGCCGGACGAGACGGCCTTCTCAGATCATCCGGTTGATCTCCTCGACCTTTTTCCCAAGCCTCTTTGAAGACACCTTGACCGCGGTGGACAGCTCCGGGGCGAACACAGAGACGCAGTACTCGTCGATCCACACGGCGAGTTCCTCAACAGCCGCCTGTTTTTTCCCTGTGGCATGGGCGGGAAGAGCCGCTCTGATATGCCGTAACTCGTTTTCAAATACCTCTACCTCTTCCGCCTTTTTCCTGTCCTTCAAGGGATCAAATGATCCGCGTTCGGCCCTGATTTCCAAGGCCTTGAGGTACCTGGGCATCTGGGCCAGTCGTTCCATGGAGCACTGATCTAAAAAGTCCTTGGGCACCAGGTCCGCCAGCCGGGTCCTGATTGACTTGCATACGGATTCGACTCCGGGGTTGTCCGCCCGGGATGTCTCCAGATTATGGAGCGTGGAGCGAAGGCGGCCGTAACTTCGAAGGAATTCAATGACCTTGTCCAAGAGGTCGTTCGCAGAGGAAATCAACCGGGAAGACGTATCCTTGGCAAGCGCCTCGAAATCTTCCGCTGTGCGCACATCCCTGCGGAAAAGGAGCCGGATGATCGTCTCGATGAGCTTTTTCTCAACAACTTTTGCCCCGCCGAAAAACAGGGCTGTGTGCGACATGTCCTCGGGAAGCCGCAGGACTCTCGATGCGAATTTGAGGTCCCGGGCAAGCCGGAGGGCCAGGAGGCGGGCCACACCTTCAACATGCACCTTACTCGCCTCGGATGCGCTCTGAAACAGCCT
Organism: uncultured Desulfobacterales bacterium; assembly: GCA_964450535.1. GTDB lineage: Bacteria > Desulfobacterota > DSM-4660 > Desulfatiglandales > HGW-15 > JAIPEI01. The sequence continues at coordinate 17,530 of CAYVDE010000026.1, read as the reverse complement.
TATCCTGACTCCACCTCCCTCCTCCGGCTCCAGTGCCGGAAATGCAACCAGGTTGGCCTCAACCCGGGCTTCCCTCGGAAGCGAATCAAAGTCCCACTGGGTGATGCCTTCCCGTTCCCATTGGGCCCGGACCTTTTCCCAGCCGGCGGTCGAAGTATTTCGCTCAATCCGGCCATCGAAGGAGAGCAGGCCGGGGTCCCGGCCGGCGATGAGTTCCAACCCCTGGTGATCGGTAATGGATACCCGCATTCGCAGGTATTCCGGCAGGCTTTTATCTGGCCAGGCTGATGCGGGTATGTCTACGCCGAAACGTCGATAGATGAAACGGCCCAGGGTCGTGATCAGTGATTCGTCCGTCCGCTCCATTTCAGAGGCGATCACCAGCACTTTGTCGGAGACCGGGACCAGCTGCTTTCGGTAACGCTTGGGAAGCCCTTTGATCAGGGCTGAGACCTTTTCCTCGAAAAGCCCAGGGACCAGCCACTCCAACCGTTCCCTCGGGAGCCGGGAGATGAGGGTGGAAGGCACCGACACGGTGATCCCGTCCTCTTTAGAGCCGGGAGAAAACCGGTAGGTCAGAGGAAATGCGTGGTCCCCGGCTTGAATCCCTTCCGGATATGCCGAGAGCAATGAGTCTTCCGGCCTGTACCGAATCAAATCCTCTTCGGTCATTTTCAGGAAATCGTCTCCTCCGGCCTTTCTTATCCGTGCCTTCAGCGTGCGGATGCTGCAGACTCCGGGCAGCCTAACGGAGTAAAAGGCCTCCATGGCCTCCTCGTCCACCAGTATATCCCGCCTCCTGATGCGGTCCTCAAGTGTGGCGAACCGGTTCACCAGCTCGAGGTTGTGTTTGAGGAAAGGGAATTTCTGCTTCACCTCGCCTTGCACCAGTGCGGACCGCACAAAGATTCGGTGTGCCTCCTCCGGGTCCACGGGGGCGTACGGGACGGAACGTCCGGGCACAATGAGCAGCCCGAACAGCGTGACCTGTTCGGTGGCGCGCACCTCGCCGCGGGACTTTTCCCAGTGCGGGTTGTGGCGGCTGTAACGGCACAGGCTTCCGCCCAGGGTTTCCAGCCACCCGGGGTCGATGCGCGCAACGGTCCGGGCGAACAGCCTCGATGTGCGGACCATTTCCATTGCCACGATCCAGGTTGCCCCCTTGTTGAAAAGCGTGGACCCGGGGAAGACCATCACGTCCCTGCCCCGGGCGGCCCGGTAGATGTTCTTCTCCTTCTGGACGGCTATATTGGAGAGGAAGCCGCTTAGTATGGAGCGATGGATTCGTTCGTAGCGGGTCTTTTCGGTGCGGGGTGCAAAAGGGGGTTCAGGTCCCGGGTTCTCCTCTTGGAGAATAGTTGCTATTTGCTGGTGGATGTCCTTCCATTCCCGCATGCGCACGAAGGAGAGAAACTGCTCCCTGCAGAACTTGCGCATGCGGTTCTGGGTCTTGAGGGATTCCAAAGTGCTTTGATAGCGGTTCCAGATGTTGAGCAGGGTGAGAAAATCGCTGTCCTTGTCGTTGAACTGCCGGTGGATTGCATCAGCGTCGCCTGCCTTTTCCGCAGGGCGTTCCCTGGGATCCTGAATTCCGAGGGCTGCGGCGATTACGGCTACGTCGCCGGGGCAGCCCTCCTCCAGGGCCTGGAGCATCATGCGGGATATGCGTGGATCAAGGGGGAGGCTTGCCATACGTCGTCCCATATGAGTCAGGTCGGGCCGGCCCTTTTCCCTTTTGATTGCTCCCAGCTCGGCCAGGAGGTCGAATCCGTCCTTGACGCTTCGAGGGTTGGGCGGATCCACAAATGGAAACGTGTCGATGTCCCCCAGTTTCAAGAACAGCATCCGGAGAATGACCTCCGCCAGATTGGACCGGAGTATCTCCGGTAACGTGTGCTCCGGTCTCGACTCATAGTTTTCCTGGGAATAAAGACGTATGCAAACGCCGTCCCTCACCCGTCCGCATCGGCCCTTGCGCTGGTCCGCGCTGCTCCTGGACACAGGGCCCACAGCCAGGCTGGTGGTGCGGGTGGAAGGATGGTATCTGGGGATCCTGGCAAGCCCTGTGTCGACTACATAGCGGATTCCGGGAATTGTAATGGAGGTCTCGGCTACATTGGTGGCCACTACCACCTTCCGGCCCACAAAACTGGAGAACACTGAACGCTGCCTGCCTGAAGAAAGCCTGGCAAAGAGGGGAAGCACGGTTGTCTCCGGAAAGCACCGGGCCTCTATACGCTCGCAGGTTTCTCGAATGTCCTGTTCCGTAGGCATGAAGACCAGGACGTCCCCACGGCGGCGCCTTAAAAAAATACGTTCCACGGCCTGAACGGCCAGGTCCACGTAAGTCTCATCCCCCTCATCCTCACGCCTTGTGTCCACGGGCGCATACTCCACTTCGACCGGATAAACACGGCCGCTCACCTCGATGACAGGAGCTTCCCCGAACGCGGCCGAGAATTTCTCCGTGTCCAGTGTCGCGGAGGTGATAACCAAATGGAGGTCCTTTCGCCGGGCGATAAGGATCCGGAGCAGCCCCAGGAGGAAGTCGATGTTCAGGCTGCGTTCGTGGGCTTCATCAATTATAATCGTGTCATATTCATTCAGAAAACGGTCCTGCTGTGTCTCAGCAAGGAGCATGCCGTCGGTGAGGATCTTGATGTAGTTGTCGGGGCCTGTGCGCTCGTTGAACCTGACCTTGTAGCCCACCAGGCCGCCCACGGTCTCCCCCATCTCCTCAGCAATCCGCTCGGCAACCGTGACGGCTGCGATCCGTCTCGGCTGGGTGCATCCAATCCGCCCTCCGATTCCCCGGCCGGCCTCCAGGCACATCTTTGGGATTTGGGTGCTTTTGCCGGATCCTGTGTCCCCGGATATGATTACCACTGGATGATCCTGGACGGCGCGGACGATCTCCCCTCGCATGGAGAAAATAGGCAGGTGCTCCGGATATCGGATCGTGGGAAGGCCTTGAAGGCGGGCCTCGCGTCTCCTTACCGAAGACTTAAGGAGGCGTTCCAGGTTATCAAGCCTTTTCTCCAGCTCGCCCGGTCGTTTGTTGCCGGCGGCCTTTCCTGAAACGGACCTAAGCCTTTTCTTGATCGTCCACTGGTCGACGATCATTGCTTGATTAAGGCGCGAGCGAATGCCGGCTATGCGTTTTGAAACGGACAATACGTATTGCCTCGACGGAGTAAGATGGCCCGAGGCCGGAGCCAAGGCCTTTGGGGTGTTACGTCCCATGTGACCGACACCATAATGCCCGACCGGAAAAACTTCAAGGGGAGCAGGGCCTGAGGCGGGCCCGTTTCCGTGATGTGAGTTGTCGGGAGGTTGCCGTCGTGGTAACCTCTGATACAGCAATGGCCCTCGCTTGACGAAGCAGCCAAAAGGAAAGAAACATGCAAAGAACGCTCGTAATTCTGGGAGTCGCCCTGGCCGTTGTGGGTCTGCTCTGGCCTTGGCTGGGAAAGATTCCCTTTGGACGGCTGCCGGGAGACATTATCATTGACCGTCCCGGATTCAAGTTTTTCTTCCCTATCACCACCATGGTTCTTGTTAGTGTAGTGATATCCCTTATCCTGTGGATATTTCGAAAGTGACGGCGGGAGAAAAGCGGGCCTTTGGCGGGCGGCTTGGAGACTGCCGGACCCATAGCCCCAGGGGTCCGAAGAGACTTGAAATTTCATTCGGGGATGGAGTCGTGGAGAGAAAGCCGTGTTGAACATGGATGCGGTCCGGATGCTCGGGGACCAAAGGGCCCTGGCGGACCACGTGGCCCGGGCCTTGAATGAATGGAGCCCGCGCGGGGCGGTTTTCCCCACAGGGGTTTCGAGATCCACTGACACCTCGTCCGTATTATTCCTGCTGGGAAACCACTGCGGGAAGGGCCGCAAACAGGGCGAACCCTGTGTGGTGCTGAACAAGCGATCCAGCCGTGTCAAGCAGCCCGGGGATCTCTGTTTCCCCGGCGGGAGCATGTCACTCAGGCTCGATTCTTGCCTGGGAAGACTCCTGTGCCTGCCCGGCTTTCCTCTTGCGCGGTGGCCTTACTGGCGGCAGTGGCACCGCTACCGGAAGATGGAGGCTCGCCGGCTGTCTCTTTTACTTGCCACGGGTCTTCGCGAAGGACTGGAGGAGATGCGGCTTAATCCATTCGGAGTGCAGGTTCTTGGACCCCTTCCGGCCCAGGAGCTGGTACTTTTCCGGAGGATCATCTACCCGATGGTGGGTTGGATATACCGCCAGACCAGGTTTTTCCCCAACTGGGAAGTGGAGAGGGTCGTATACATACCTCTGAGGAATCTGCTCACTCCTGAGCTTTATGCCCGCTATAGGCTGCGGTTCGATACAGGTGACACTGACCTTCGGGCCGCGGAACCCGAGGTAAAAGAACTGCCCTGCTTTGTGCATGAAGGATTAATGCACACCGAAATATTATGGGGGGCGACGTACAGGATAGTAACCGCTTTTCTGGATTGCATCTTCGGGTTCCGCCCGCCCCCGCTTCAATCGCTCCCGGCGGTCCATGGGACCCTGGGACCTGACTACCTGGGAGGAAGGCCCGATCCGGCGCCGGCCCGGCGATGAATGCTGAATGCGCCGCCAAATGAAGGAAGGAGGAAAGTCTCATGCAACTGGAAGAAGCCCTTGTCACGGCTATCAGCTACGAGGAAAAGATCAGGGACGTGTATCGTGAGAGTGCGAAGGCGGTGTCCGACCCCCTGGGACGGAAACTCCTCGAAGCCCTGGGAGACGATGAACAGAGGCACGTGGACTACCTCACGGATCGACTGGAAATCTGGCGAAAAACCGGCAGGCTCCAGGTTGAAAAGCTGAAGAGCGCAATCCCTCCCAGGAAGATCATTGAGAAGGAGGCAAAAAAGCATGCAGGTACCCTGCCGGAAAACCCGCACGGGGATGAAAAACAGATCCTAAGCCGCGCCCTGCAGGTTGAGCTCGAGACAAGCGATTTCTACCGGAAAATGGTCAGTGAGATTCCCGGCGAGGCTCGTGATTTGTTCGCCGGATTTCTGGAGATAGAGGATCGTCACATCGCAGCGGTGGAGAACGAGCTGGACTACTACAGCCGCACCGGGTACTGGATGGGGATCAAAGAGTTCGACATGGAGTAGAAACAGTCGATCTGTAATGGATGTTGCCCGGCCGGAACCGGGAACTAGCGGAATTTTACTGACCTGAGCCGGTTGACGGCCGCTGCGATTTCGTAACGGCGGGGCCGGGCGAGGGTGCCCGGGTGCTTATCGCCGCGATGAAATGGATTCAGCAGGTCCAGACCGTTCTCGTCGATGTAGCTCTCGAGCCGTTCCAGGGCTTCCCTGAGGGGTATCTTTCCGTCCATGAAACGCGAGGAGGCCAGGTGGATGGATGTTCCCACAGCCCGAGTCTGGCTGAAGTCCACTATTTGATCCACGTTTCTAACATCGATTCGATCCGGTCCGTAAAGGATCGTGTCCAGGGCCTTGGCGTCGATCTTGACCCGCTTCCTTCCCATGGCTGCATCGAAGCTCGCCGGCACCGGAGTACGTTCGAAAAGCCAGGCCTCAACAGGAGCGGCTTCCGGAATCCGCCCGGTGGGGTTGGTTTCCGCCACCTGCTTCGCATCAGCCGTTACCTCCCTTGGCCGGAAATTCTTCATCATGATGACCCGGTCCGCCGCATCGAAGTAATCCCCGCACCCACCCATGACCAGTATTGTGGAGACGCCCAAGGTGTCATAGAGCTCACGCACGCGATCGATGAAGGGTGTAATTGGTTCGGATTCCCTGCTCACCAGGGCCTGCATGCGGGCGTCACGTATCATGAAGTTTGTTGCCGATGTGTCTTCATCCAGCAGAAGAGTGTCCGCACCCATTTCCAGGGCCTCTATGATGTTGGCCGCCTGACTGGTGCTCCCGCTCGCATTGTCGCTTGAAAACGCGCAGGTGTCGGTTCCTCCGGGCAGGTTGTTCATGAAGGGACTTATATCCACCCTCTCCACTCGCCGGCCTTCCTCCGCCCTTATCTTCACCGCGTCCCGTGAGGTGACCACGTATTCACGGCCGTCGCCGGGAACGTGTGAGTACACCCCGCGTTCCAGGGCCTTCAGGAGTGTTGACTTCCCGTGAAAGCCCCCGCCCACTATCAATGTGACACCCTTTGGGATACCCATGCCCGTGATCTCCCTGGGCGCTCCACCGTCCCGGGTCACCGGATTGGGCAGGTCCATTCGAACCCGGAGGGCCTTCGGGGAGTCAAACGGAACCGCCTTGTCCCGAGCCATGGGTCGCTGGCTGTTGCCCGCCTCCCTGGGTAGGATGGACCCGTCACCCACAAAGGCCGCGAGCCCCATCCCGCTGAGCCGATCCCGGATGGACTCCTGGTTTTCCACGCACTCCACGAACGCCCATGCGGGTTTTTCTGGATAAGTTCGCCACAGAAGGCCCTTTTGAACTATGTCCGGCATGGCGTCGCAGAGCAGGACCTGCGCCTGGCGTCCAAGGATGTTCCTGCCGGCTGCGGGAAGCCCCGCAAAGAAGCGCATCTCCACCCAGTCCGGTGTGATCTTGCAGGCCGTTCGTTCGAAGACCTCCTGGCCTCCTGAGTCGATGTTGATCATGCCGCTCTTGCCGCTTCCCTGAATTCGTCGGGCCTCTCGAAAAACGGCCAGGTCCACCCTGCGGGCCGCAAAGTCCTCCAGGGCGATGCGGCGGACTCGGTTCCTGAATAGGTCCCTGGGAAACGAGGCCCGCTTCATGGGGACGCGGGCGCGCAGCAGGGAGGGCGCGGCAAAAGGATCTCCCTGGACGTGATCGATGTGCAAGGTGAACCAGCCGAAATCATAGTCCCCTTGCAGGTCCTTGTATGCGTTGTAGCTCTTGCCGTCGATTCGGAAAAGCTTCCGGCGAAGTTGATTCATGGTCTCCATTGCAGTCATCCTTTTGTGTGATCGAAAAAGCTGATATGCAGCTGAGAGAGTCGGGAAAAGACCGGCCCAAGGTCGCCACAAGGCTGTGGTGCGTGTCAAGACAAAACGTTCTTCAAAACCGGGCATGAGGTTTGCCCGGGGCGCGACGTGGTTATGTTTTTGGAGTAAAAAGCGCCATTGAGAAGACAAGGCCCAGGCTGTATGATACCGTATTGTCTCAAACAAGGGAGGAAAACCTGGTGATGCGATTCGGAGCAATGAACTCCCCGCTCCATCCAATTGTGCCCGAGATCGAGTCCGTTGCGGAACTGGGATTCGATTACGTGGAGGTGACTATGGATGCGCCCCAGGCCCATCACCTGGTTTTGAGGGAGAAACTAAGCAGCATCGTGACTGCATTGAGAGAACTGGGCCTGGGGTTGGTTTGCCATCTTCCAACGTTCGTGTCTGCCGCTGACCTCACGCCGGCCCTTCGGGAGGCCTCAGTGACAGAACTCCTGGATTCGCTGGATACCGCACGTGACATGGGCGCGGAGAAGGTTGTGCTCCATCCCGCCCATGGGGTGGGGTTGGGAGGGCGGTTGCCTCAACTCGTCCGTGCTCACATGATGAAAAGTCTGGATACCGTTTTGAGCCGAGCTGAATCTCTGGGGCTACCCGTGGCCCTCGAGAACATGACACCCGGCTCCCTCTCGCTCACCGAACCGGAGGATTTCGACGCGGTATTCGAGCGACATCCTTCCCTCACAATGACGCTGGACCTGGGGCACGCTCACATCGGGGCCAAGGGTGACGATCGAGGCCTGGAATTCATCCAGCGCCACGGCTCGCGGATAGGACATGTGCATGCAAGCGACAACCGCGGCCGGGAAGACGAGCACCTGCCGGTTGGTGCGGGAAGCGTGGATTTTCCACTGCTCTTGCAGGCCCTCGGGCGGATCGGCTACGATGATACCCTGACCATCGAGGTGTTTTCTCCGGACCGGGAGTACCTGAGGCTGAGCCGGGAGAAGCTGGAGGGCATGATCAATAAGAGCCGATAGGCGTAGGTGTTGCTGTACGCACGGGTGCCTGAATCGAGTGGGCCTTTCAGTGCGTTTAATGCCCGCCGTCCAGCAAGGCCGTCAACTCGGCCCAGTCCGAGATGCGTGGGACACCCTTTCCCCCGGGGGCTGTTCCGTCCTGGTCGTATCCGGGGGCAAAGGGCAGGCCGTGGTCCCGCACATAGGTGCTCCACACCGGTCTAAGGCCGCTCTCTAGGGCGCCCGTGATGTCGGCCTCAGGGTCATCTCCCACGTATATCATGCCCTCGGATTCAACGCCCAGGCCGGTCAGCAGCGCCTCAAAGGCCCGGGCGTGGGGCTTGCGGTACCCGATATCCCCGCTGATTACGCATACCTCGAAAAACCGGGCCAGGTCCACGGCCTTCAGAATGGCCACGGCGGCGGGGGTGTGGGTGAAATTGGACAAGAGCCCCACCCGGAATCGCTTTCCAACGGTCTCGAGCATCTCCAGTGTGCCGGGGATCAGACGGACGTGGTCCAGAAAAGTGGAAAAGTAGGCCTCCACTCCCTCTGCGATGCGCGGATCTTCCGGCGGGACAAGAATACCCTGGGCCTCCAATGCGGCCTGTATCCAGAATCGATTGTGGGTCTCGCGTCCATCCCTGCGGGTCTCCTCGATAAAACGGAGGGCCGCGCTGCGGTGGTCCTCCACGAACCTGGTGTCGTCAGGTTCCAATCCGCTCTTATGAAGGCTTTTCAGGAGGCTCTCCACAGCGTCTTTCAAGGCGCCCTTTTCCACTGTGATCAAGGTGTTGAACAGGTCGAATCCCACAGCTTGTATAGCTTTTGAGTCCAAATCCTCCTCCTGTCACAACCCTCCAAGGACCGAGGCGGCAGCCGTCAGGTCCTCCAATACATAGTCCGCGTTCGTCCGCATCAGGGCTTCCAGGTTGTATGGACCGGTGGCGACCGCCACGGCGGTTGCGCCGTGAAGCTTGGCGCAGCGCACGTCTGCGGGAGTATCTCCCACAACTATGCAGTCCTTTGGTGGTACGTTCAGTCCCTCCATTTCCCTTAATTTTCGGGCTGCGATGGGAAGCAACCGGTCCCGGTCTTCGTGATCATCCCCAAATGCCCCCCAGGTGAATCGGTCGTTAAGGCCGAAGGGAGCGAGTTTGATCCGGGCACCCTGCTTTATGTTACCGGTGAGGAGTCCCTTACGGATGTCCTCTCGTCTTTCCAGGACGTCCAGGACTTCATTCACCCCCGGCATGAGCCTCATTCGCTCTGTCTGGACATCGCGTTCCAGGTGGATCAGGTAGCGCGCGAGGATCCGGTCCATGATGCCGTCACGCAGGAGGATCCGGTTGGCGGTGAGGCCCTCTTTCATGATGCGGATGTCGGTCTTGCCCGCCATGCGTATACCGGCAAAGGCCTCCTTGACATCGAAGAGATCCAGAAAAGCTGCGTTTGCCGATCGTGTTCCGGCACCGGCCGGATTGATAAGTGTGCAGTCAATGTCGAAGAGAATGAGTTTTATGTTGCGGCCTCTCATTTTTCCCTTATACCGGCAGCAGAGCTAAAACTCAAGATGCACCACCCCACCTCACATCCGAAAATACTTATTATAATGACATCAAACCTTTGTGTTCACGTTTCACTGTTAATAGGGCCTGCTCGCCTTGACACGTTCGGCCTGACTGCAATAAAATAATAATAAATCAATAAAGACTCGGTACCCGATCCTTGTCCGGAGCCAGGAAAGGCGGCGACCATGAAAATTCGTGACTTGATGATTTCCAATCCCATTACGATTCCCAAAGGCACTTCCATCGAGGAGGCCATCGGGGTCATGAAGACGAATTCCATCCGGCACCTGCCCGTGGTGTCAAAGGGGGATAAACTGGAGGGTTTCGTCACCCTGGCCGATCTGAAGCAGGGCCTGATTCCTTCCATGGTGGCCGATCTCTCCCTGGCCGATCTGATGATCAGCTCACCCATCACCGTGCGCCCCGAAGATGATGTGGAGATCGCCGCCCAGTACATTTATAAGTACAAGATCGGCGGTATGCCCGTGGTAAAAGGAAAGACGCTGGTGGGTATCATCACGGAGTCGGATATCCTGCGGGCATTTATTGACATGATGGGCGTGATGACGGCGAGTTCCCGCGTGGATGTGGCGGTCGGCGACCAACCCGGAGGCTTCCAGAAGGCGTTCCAGGTAATCAATGACAGCGGCGGTGACATCATCAACGTAGGTATGACCGCACAGAACATGGAAAAGCGCGTATACTATTTCCGCCTGGCGGCCTGCAAGACTGATCGCATTCGAAAGGCCCTGAAGGCCGAGGGCTTCGAGGTGGTGGCCGCCATGGACTGAGGCCGCTACCCGGGTTCGCGGTAAAGGGCGAGCACTCCTGATCTGGCAAGCTTCTTGATTCCCATGGGTTCCACCGCTTTCAGAAACGCGGATATCTTGTCCGGCCCGCCGACCACTTCTACGATATAATGCGTCCTGCCCGTGTCCACGATTCGTCCACGGAACGTTTCCGCAATCCTTCGTATTTCTTCGCGGTCCTCGGGCCTGGCCCTGACGCAGACAAGGGCCAGTTCCCTGCGCACCGCGTTTTCGCCGGTCATATCCCTCACCTTTATTACGTTGATCAGGCGGCGAAGGTACTTCATGACCAATTCGAACTGCTCCTCACGGGTCCACAGCGTTATGGTGATCCGGGACATGTTCGGGTTGGCCGTGGGCGCGCCGCATATGGTCTCGATGTTATATCCCCGGCGGGCGAACAGCCCCGCAACCCGCGCTGTGACGCCCGGCTCATTTTCCACGAGCATGGTGATGATGCGCCTTTCCTGGGTCATTGATTCCTCCAGCCACAGTCCTTGATGTACACTTACCATACCTTACTCCCGGTTATCGTCCAAGAGCTTAACTCCTATTGTACTTTCCCACCGGGGTAATGATGATTATATTATTATGATAGGTTCTCCAGCGGAGCCGGCAAAGTGTTCTGCCCCATGCAATGGGCCGGGACCGCCGACACGAATCACGAATCACGAATCACGAATCACGAATCACGAATCACGAATCACGAATCACGGCATTTTATAATGGAGGGATCACCGGATGAAAGCTGGATACGCCCAAATGATTCTGAGACTTATTATTACGCCCTTCCTGCTGCTTATGCTGGCCGGGCTTGCACAAATTGCAGCGGCCAATCAGGGCCTCGATGTGGAGGTCCGGTCCTTCACGCTTGAAAACGGAATGCTGTTTTTGGTGGTGGAGAGGGATACCACGCCGCAGGTGGCCTTCCGCCTTGCCGTTCGGGCCGGTTCCGCGCTGGAGGAGCGGGGCAAAACCGGCATCGCTCACATGCTCGAGCACATGTTGTTCAAGGGGACCCGGAACTTCGGCACTATTGACCAGGAAAGGGATCGAGAACTGCAGCGAAAGATTGAACAGGCCTACCAGGCGGTGCTGGCCGAGCAAAACAAGCGCCGTACTGACCACGGTTTGATTAAAGAAAAGCTTGATGAGATGGCGCGGCTCCGCAGGGAGGTCCAGGAGATCTATGTGCCCCAAGCCTTTTCAATGCATCTGGGCCGCAATGGAGCCGCAGGTGTAAACGCCTTCACGAGCAAGGACCAGACACAGTACCTCATGTCCCTTCCCTCGGATATGCTGGAGCTGTGGTTTTCCATGGTGAGCGAGCAGGTCTTCGAGCCTGCTTTCAGGGAGTTCTATGTTGAGAAAGAGGTGGTCAAGCGTGAGTGGGCCCACCGGTACGTAAACAGCCCTTCGGGGGCGGGCTGGCTGGCCCTGCATGCGGCCATGCATTCCGCCCATCCTTACAGGAATCCGACAATCGGATGGAAGTCGGATATCGACCGCTTCAGCACCTCGGACGCTGAAGCCTATCATGATGAATTCTACAACCCGGCGAACTCGGTGGCCGTGCTTGTGGGAGATGTGAAGCTGGAAGAGGTCAAGCGGCTGGCTGAGATCTATTTCGCCCGTTATCCCGCGGGACCGCGGGCAACCGAGCGGGTGACTCAGGACGAGCCGCAGGCAGGCCCGCGCCGGGTTTTTCGCCTCCTGGAAGGGGCGCGCACCCCGGTGGTCCTGCTGGGGCACCAGGGGGCGTCAATGGGCACGGAAGACTTCTATGCCCTGGATGTCATGACCATGGTGCTCAGCCACGGTCGCGGGGCCAGAATGACTCAAAACATTGTTCGTAAAGGCCTTGCCATGAGCGCTTGGTCCTACAATCCGGACAACCGTTACGGGGGAACGGTCATACTCGGCGGGACCCCTAACGACCCGGAAGCCCTCAATGAGGATGACCTGGACGAGGAGGCCGGTCGTGAAGCTTACATAGAGTCCTGCCGGGAGATGGAAGCGCTCCTTTTAGCCGAGGTGGACCGTCTCGAACAGGAGCCTGTAACCCGCCGGGAACTGGACCGGATCAAGAAGCTGGCCCGTTACGACTTTTTGACCAGGCTGCGCAGCAACGAGGACCTGGCCGGAACCCTGGCCACCATGGAGGTTCAGACGGGGTGGTCCTATCTGGAGGATTATCTGGAGAAAATTGCGGCGGTCACTCCTGAGGATGTTATGCGGGTCGCCCGTAAATACCTGAGCGAGCAGAACCGCACCACCTGTTACGTGATTCCAGGGGGAGAGAAGGAGGAGCCTTCCGAACCTTACGAAGAGGACCGCTCCTTCAGCGCATCCGCGGCGCGTATCGTAAAAAGGCCCGATGACCTCTCCAATCACTCCAAATATCCCACGCCCCCGGGCTGGAAGCATCCCCTTTCTTTTGAGCGGGAACCCGCCAGGATAGAATATCCCGATGCCGAGACCGCCACTGTGGAGGGCGCGCAGGTCTTCTACCTCCCGGATCGCGAGCTGCCCCTTGTGGACCTCACCATTCTGGTCAAGGCCGGCATGGTTGACTTGTCAGAGGACAAGATAGGGCTCGACAGCCTTCTCAGCTCCACCCTGATCCAGGGCGGGACCGAGACTTACGACCCGGAGGAGCTGGCCGCTCTCCTGGACGAGAATGCCATTCAGGTCTCATTCTCGGTGAAAGAGGAAGCCACGGAGATCGGTCTTACCGTAATGAGGGAGGACTGGGAAACCGCCGTAGAGGTCCTGAGTGAGATTCTGGTTCGGCCCCGTTTCGATTCAAGTGTATTTGAAGCCTCCCGCGCGCGCATCTTGACAGGGCTGGGCCGGCAGGCAGGCAGCGCCGGCGCGGTAAGCCGGCGGGAACTGGAGATCAGGCACTTTCTGGGTCACCCATACGGCCGCGATCCGCTCAAGGGCCTGGAGACGATACCCGGGATTACCCGGGATGACCTGCATGACTTTCTGAATGAGCACCTGGTGCCCTCCAACATGGTTGCGGCCGTATCCGGAGACCTGAGCCGTGATGAGGCCGTGGCGGGCCTTGAACTGCTCCTGGGGGCACTCAACGAGCGGGATGCCCGGCCGGAGCGTGATCTGGCCGTTCCCGAGCCTACGCCTCCGGTCCTTGCTTTTATTCACAAGCCCGGCCAGGTCCAGAGCCAGGTGGCCATGGCGCTTCCGGGGCCCCTCCGCACGGATCCCGGCTACTGGAAGACGAACCTCCTGGTCAGTATCCTGGGGGGAAGTGATTCCCTGGTCTTTCGACGGCTGCGGGAAGACCTGGGACTGGTGTACTCGGCCTACATCTACCAGACCTTCAAGTGGAAGGCCGGTTGGATAGCCGGGTTCATGGGATGCAAGGGCGATCGGACCGCAGACGCGATAGAGCAGGCCGTAGACCTCATGAAGGGCCTTCGCCGGGAGATTCCCGTGGATGAATTGGACCGGAAGCGGCTGGATGCACTGAACAGCTTTGTGTTCAACCTGGACAACGCCGCGGCCCTTACCGAGGTCTACGCCGCTTACCATCTTCGCGGAGAGCCGCTGGACACCCTGGAGCGCATCCAGGACGCCTACATGGAGGCCTCATCAGAGGACCTCGTACGCCTGGCCCGGAAATACCTGGACCCCTCCAGACTAAAGATCATTGTGGTAGGAGACCGATCCATTCAGGTGCTCCAGGAAGACGGGAGCCGGATCGACCTGGAGGCGTCGCTCCGCAATACGGCCGAGACCCTGGGGCTTCCGTTCGAGACGCTGCCCTTGCGTTAGCTTCAGAGGGGCCGGATGCGCAGCAACGACCTTGACTCCTAATTCGATACGTCCTCCGGTACGGGAATTTTTGATTCGCAGGGCACGCCGGTCTGGCACAAACCGCAGCCGTAGCCGTCGAAACTGTAGCTGGTGCGGGCATGTTCCCTGGCGGCCCCCCGCACATAGTCCCGGCAGGAAACCTTTTCGTGCCCTTTCTCTGTGATAGCGCCTGCGGGACAGCGCTGTATGCATTTGCCGCAGATGCCGCGGGTGAAGAAAAGACAATAGGCGTGGTGGTCCGTGTAGGGCCGCGGGGAAGGCGGGATTTCGGCTTTGACCACCACGGAGCCCACCCTGACGGCCTTGCCTTTGGGGGTGATGAGCCCATCGCTCAGGCCGAACGTGCCGAGCCCGGCTGCATAGGCCGCATGGCGCTCCGACCACGTGGAGGCATAGGTGTAGGTATCGGAATCCTTCCTCGCCCACTCCGGAGAGAGCATCGGGGCCACGGCCGGGAAACCCATTCGTGTGAGCGCGGATTCAAGGCGGGCGCGAAGCCCCTTGTTCCACTGCTCCCCGAGGATGCGGCTGCGCACCCAGCGCTCTGCCGGGAACGTCTTCTCCCTGCGGTTGTCCGCTTTGGTGACTTCCCTCTGTGGAAGGATCCAGCTTATGACCGAAAGCTCGGCCGGGTCAGCCTGGATGTCCGGAAAGGTCATTGAAAAAATCTCCAGGGGGGTCCAGTGATACGGCCCGACATAAAGCTTGTAGTCCTGGTATAGCGGGTCGTCGCCACGGGAGAACCCTACCAGAAAATCTTCCCACGCCTTTTCCCCGGCGGGGTTTCCCAAAATGTTGTCCGGAGAGGTGTCCAGGAACTCCCGGATCTCTCCGGCGGCCCAGGCGGCCAGGTCATTCACATGGGTCATGGTCTGCCTCCCTGCAATGAGTCTGGATCAGCAAACAGTGCGCAGAACATCGCAATGGATCGGTTTACGCCCGATGCCGGCAATGCATCTGTTCTTGCGGCGATGAGCGGAAAAGCCAGGATATATGAAGTGGACTCGATCTTCATGAAAGCAGGTCTTTCTTTTTTTCCTCAAACTCCTTTTTGTCGATTTCCCCCCGGGCGTAGCGCTCCTTTAAAATTTCGAGGGCTGAGGATGGCGGGTTTGAAGAATTGGGTGATTCGGACCGGGTCTGTATCATGAGCCATTTGATCAGCAGAATCAGGCCGAGGATCACCAGTATCCAAAAGGCGATCATGATGATTGCGCCAAACCATCCCAATCCGCCCATCATTCCGGGCCCCATTGACCAGTCTCCGTATCGCCCCCACTGGGCAAAGGCAGTATCAGCTGTTAAGAACAGCGCGAAACAAATAGACAAACCCATTGATAAGCGCCTTGAAATAGACTTTGGTCTCATGTCGGTTTCTCCTCCTTTTGATTTATTTGAATTACAAGATTCCCACCGAGGTATCTCCAGTGGTATTCATCATTGTGAGATTTTAAAGAAACGGGCGTTGACCGCCACGATGACCGTGCTCAAAGACGTGGAAATCGCCCCGACAGCAGGTGAAAGCAGTATGCCCGATGAATACAGCACCCCGGCGGCAAGGGGGATCGCGAATTTTTTGTGGTAAATTATCAAGCGCCTTCATTTTCCCGGCTATTTTAACACAACTGATATTTATTCATACAGATATACTCTGATTTCACGAGGCCCGAGAGGCCTCGATGTGGAGTATCCGGTTTCTCAGGCATGGGATTTTGGCGGGCTCAAGCTGTTTGAGCGTCCGGAGGATCAACTGCAGAGTTGCGGTTTCAAAAGCAGGAAGCCATTCCTACCATAGGAGTTCAGGAAGCTGCGCCACGGATTCGATTCCCTGGACGGTTATCCCGTCCACGGTCCCCACGCCCGACATATTGCCGCGGGAGAGAAGGCATTGGCTGAATCCCAGTTTTCGTGCCTCCTTGATCCGTACCTCAGGCTGGCTCACGCCGCGGATCTCTCCTGCGAGCCCCACTTCACCGAAGAGCACCATGTCAAGGGGCGCGGGAGTGTCAAGGTAGCTGGAGATAAGGGCCGCAACGATGCCCAGGTCGGCTGCCGGTTCGTCCACTCTGAGTCCCCCGGCCACGTTCACGAATATGTCCTGGCCGCCCATCTCCATCCCCATGCGCTTGCCGATTACGGCCACCAGCAGAGACACGCGGTTGGGGTCTACGCCTATGGCGGTCCGCCGGGGGACTCCCAGCGGGCTTTGGCCCACAAGGGCTTGGATTTCCACCAGGACCGGCCGGGTCCCTTCGAGACAGGGGATTACCACGGAGCCCGAGGCCCCTTCAGGACGCTCCTCCAGAAATATGCGGGACGGGTTGCCCACCTCTGTGAGGCCGGCCCCGGTCATCTCGAACACGCCTATCTCGTTGGTGGGGCCGTAGCGGTTCTTGACCGAGCGAAGGATTCGGAACGCGTGGCTGCGGTCCCCTTCGAAGTAGAGCACCGTGTCGACCATGTGCTCCAGGACCTTGGGTCCTGCTATGGCCCCCTCCTTGGTGACGTGCCCCACAAGAAAGGTCGGGGTGCCTGATTCCTTGGCCCAGGACATGAGCCGGGCCGACACCTCGCGAACCTGGCCTACGCTCCCGGGCGCCGAGGGGAGGGCGTCCGTCTGCAGGGTCTGAATCGAATCCACGATGAGGATGTCGGGCTTCAGCTCGGCCAGGGTCTTCATGAGATCCTCGAGCAGCGTGCCCGTGGCCACGTAGAGCTTGTCGGAGCTGACCGACAAGCGATCGGCCCGGAGCCGGATCTGCTGTGAGGACTCCTCCCCGGACAGGTAGAAGCAGAGTAGCCCCTGCAGCGAGAAGTGCCCGGCCGCCTGAAGCAGCATGGTGGACTTGCCGATCCCCGGCTCACCTCCCACGAGGACCATGGATCCGGGAACAAGGCCGCCTCCCAGGGCACGATCAAACTCGGCTATGCCGCTTTTCCATCTGAGCTCCCTATCGAGGGATATGTCGCCCAGAGAGACGGGGCGCATGTCCACCCCTGCATGAGCCGTCCCGGTTCCGCCGGAGGCAGGGGCGGTCCGCTCTTCCACGAGGGTGTCCCACTCGTTGCAGTCAGGGCATCGGCCCATCCACTTGGGAGCCTGATAGCCACACGCCTGGCAAACGTAAACGACTCGACCCTGCTTCTTCATGCAGCCTCCCCTCAGCGAAATGCTTTCTTTTGTCCCCTCAACACCTGACGGCGTCGTAAAAAAGCACGAAAACGACCTGCTTCGTCACCCCGTTGAAAAAAGGGGTCCAGTTATATCAGTAACTCCTGGATCCCGGCCTTCGCCGGAATGACGCCCGAGGGACTTTTTACGAGGCCATCACACCTGACACCTGTTAAGTGCTGAAA